>JANMLS010000240.1:0-22468 GCA_031372675.1 Verrucomicrobiaceae bacterium | reverse complement strand
GCCGCTCCAAGTGTTTCCATTCGTGGTCTTTTAAGTCGCTGGTGTAAGGTTCGTGTTTTTCCATCCACAGCTTTGCAGCAGGACTTTGTACATCGTACAAGTGCTAAGTTACTAGCACTAGGGCTTTTTTTCACAGCCTCTGAGCACTTTGGCTTCGATAAGGCTGCAAAACAGTTCTCGGTTTAGGAACTTGGCTCGTTCAAAATAGAGCTACTGCTGCTCAATGTTCTGGATTGAACTCCCCGACATCCATCCAGCTAATGCGCTATGTTTGCTTTGTGCCGCGAAGATTTCCCGAAGGATGAACTTGAGCTGAAAACCGCCATTGGTGCGGGCTTCGGGTTGCTCGGTCTGGATGCGTCGCGTGTGGAGCTGGAAGGCTCACTGCCTGCGCTGACCTCGCTGCGCTGCAATGTATCGGGCGCGGAGTTTCGCAAGGAGCACCGTTTTGCAAAAGCAGTGGGAGCGATCAGCCCCGGATTTTTTGTGCGCGAGTTGTCCGTGCTGTGTGAAAATGGCAGAGTTCTTGGAGCAGGATTTTCCGCTTCCTTGCGCGTGAATGATGCGGTGCTCGGCTACGGGCGCGATGTGAATCATGGCGCGGTGCTCGTCCTCGAAAAATGCGGCGCTGCGGTCCTGAATGTTTCGCTGCATCGCTCAGGAATCGAGCGCGTGCTTTTTGATCTCGCGACGACTGCTGCCGATGAGCAGGGCGCGGAAATGAAGGAAACGAGCCTGCACTGGGAGCAGGAGACTTCCCGCGCCTTGAAGCTCCGAATCGAAGCGCGGGCGAAGGCGATGTTTGTTGATGCCCGCGTCACCGCGACTGTGCGTGTCTCGATAGACGACGATTTGCAGCTCACGGTTTCCGGGCTTTCCTGCACGGGCGAAGGGATGATGGGAAATCTCGCGGCTACGATGCTGCGCAAACAGATTCCAAAATACGAAGGCCGCTCCATCGCACTCGGCGACGCGCTGCCGGGTGGCCTGCGGATGAAGTCTATCGAGCTTCGTTGCGAACCCGATGCGCTGGTGATTCGCGCTACTGCGTAGGCAGTTCGTTGCGCTTCACCCAGCCGAGCTGCATCAGCACATCCACAAAATTTGCGCGCTTTTGCTCCGGCCAGATGAACTCCGCGCTGCGCAGCCATTCCTCGGCTTGCGATGCGGCTTTTTTTGTAGCGGCCTCATCCTCTTTGTCTTCGGCTCTGCGCTTCGCGTGGAAGTAGAGCGCGGCGTGCGCGTACTGATAAGCAGGCGTCTCGGATGGGAAGGGGATTTTTTTTAGCCACGCATCGGCGTTGATGGCGTCGCCCTCTAGCAAATAGGTGAGGAAAATACGGTAGATGATCAGCTCGTCCTTTGGTTGCTGCGTGAGGAGTTTATCCCACAAGGAACGGGCTTCGGCGTAGCGGCCTTGATAAAATGGAATCTCGCAGAGGTTGAATTTTGCGGGGAAGAAATTGGGATCGATTCGCAGCGCGGTGACGCAAGCCTTGATGCCCTCATCCCATTGCTGCAGCTCGATTGCGACCGCGCCGCGCATGTTGAGCGACCACGGCGACGGCGGCATGATGGCGTCTGCTTTATCAATCATGTTGATCGCGCCTTTGAAGTCCCGCGAGTGAAAGCTGCTCATCGCCTGCGCCAGCAAATCGCGGTAACGCTGCGGATAATTCGAGAGGTCTTGCGGGCTTTTCTCGACCTTTTTGGGATCATGCGTCGGGATGGGTTCGGACTCTGGCACCGACTTCCCAGCACCGACATTCAGCGGGCGACTCTTTGGGACTTCGGGCTTTTCGATTGGCGTTGAGGGAGACACGCCTTTCGCTGGTTGCGATTCTGTTTTCGGAGGCGCGGAGTCTTGAGCATCGGCAACAGTTGGAGCGGCCACAGATGCAGCGATTGTAAGAATGGCGAGGTTGCAAAGCGTGGATTTCTTCATGGCGAAAGATTGCGCAATTTACTGAGTTTATTCGGCGGCGGGGATTTCGCCACGGCGGTATGCTTCGACGGTTTTTGTGAGTTTTGCTTTCGCCTCATCCTCCGTGGCTGCGTTGATTGCGCTCTCTTGAATTTTGATCGCGTCTTCCTTCCGACCGCCCAGAAACACTACGCGGGCGAGTGTATCCATCACCGATGCTTTCGATTTTTCCGTGGCGCTTTCGACGCTGCGGCGGGCGAGTTTCTCCGCAATCACCAGATCGGGTTTTTCCAAATCTTTCGTGGTGATCAGCTCCCAAGCGATTTCATTCAGCATCGCGCTTTCGACTTCGGTAGCGGCGGCGATCTTGCCCGCTGCTTCATTCGCGGCAGCGGTGTCTTTTTTCGCCAGCGCGATTTTGAACAGCATCGCGTCGGCAAAGAATTTCTTGGAAGCCGGGAGTGCCTCGGCAAATTCCGCCACGGCATTTTGCGCAGCGTCCCAGTCCTTGTCTTTTAGAGCGCGGGCCGCTTTCGCACCGTGCTTCATCATCGCGTCGCGGAGTTTCGCGCCATCATCCGATGCGGCTTTCATTTTCACCGGGGCAAACTTCCCGGCGAGAATTTCCTCCACCATTTCCGACTTCAGTTGCGCGGGGTGTCCAATCCACGCGACGACGCCTTCCTTATCCACCACAAACGCTGCCGGGATGCCTCTCTGCCCTGCGGCTTTCATCCATTTTGTCGCCATCGCGCCGGTATTCGGGTCATTGCCTTCCACGGCGTCGAGCGCCACGCGATAGGTCATTTTATCGCCCATTTGCTTGATAAATGGAGCGACTTTTTCGGTGTCACGCTCCCAGCAATTCTGGCCGATGACGACGAGACCTTTGTCTGCAAATTGCTTATGCAATTCGTTCAGATGCGGAATCGTAGCGCGGCAAGGGCCGCACCAAGTGGCCCAGAACTCCACGATGTAAGTCTTCCCTTTTTCAAAGCCCTTCACTTCCTCGCCCTGCAACCATTTACCAGTCTGCAAAGCTGGGGCAGCAGAGCCGACTTTCAGCACGCCCGGTTCGTTGTCAGCCTTTTTTTCCGGGGCTTTTTCGGGGGCTATTTCAGCGACTTTTTCGGGAACTTTTTCAACGGCTTTTTCATGAGCTTTATCTAGTGCTTTTTGAAGTGCGATAGTCTCGCCGGGTTTCAAATCGCGGAGCGGCTTCGCGAGTTCCATCATCGCGCGGGCTGAAGATGCGTCGTGCAAAGTGATCAGCGTGGCTCCGCCAAAGCGGTCCACTTTCGCCGGCTTCTTCTTTTCGTCCTTCTTTTCGTCCTTCTTTTCAGCCTCCGCTGGCGGCGTGACTGGCGGCGTAGCTGGAGCTTGGCGCGGGCCTTCGGTCATGGGTTGAATCGTGGAGACATGGCCGATGACATTTCCCGCCTGATCCAGCACCGCCGCGCCGCTGGAGCCGGGTGCCCAGTCGGTGCTCACATTCACGCGAAGATTCTTCCAGCGGTTCTCGCTGCCTTCCTTGCCCGGAATGCCGTTCCAGAAAAAACGATTCACAATCCCATCGCTAAAATACCCCGACTGACCGAGCGGTGCGCTATAGCAAAAAGCAGGATCGCCCGGCGAGACGTTGTCATTGAAAGCAAGCGGCGTGAATTTCCCTCCGCTCACTCGCAGGATGGCTCCATCGGTCACGCGATCTGCCGCGAGAATGCTAATCACCGGAACGACCTCGCCCGTGTGATCCACCGCGATGAGATAGCCCTCGCGCATGTCGGACTTTGGCACCACGCAGTGCTGGCACGTAGCGATTGCATCCGCCGCCACCGCGTAAGCTCCCGCGAGATTGACATGCCATTTTTCGCAGCGCGTGCAGAGGTAAAACCAGCCCAGTTGCAAATGCCCCTCCTTCGCAATCTTCGCGACCTCGCGGCCCGACAAGGCTTGCGCACGCGGCATCGGAAACACCACAGGCTGTGGAGCGGGCGTCTTGAGCTGCTCCTTCGCAAGCTCCATCGTAAGCTTCAATTTCCCCGCATCCTTCAAAGCCTTCGCCTTCTCAATAATCGCAGCGTCCTGCTTCCGGTTGCTCTGGACTTCAATCGCCACGCCGGGCGCTTGCGCTGCGATGGGCAATGGGAAAGTGAGGGCGATGGCGGCAATCGTGATCGTGTGGGTAAGAAATTTCATAGCGGCAATAAGCGTAAAGATGAGCGCGTTTTGTCTCATACATCAAACCGGCCAACAACATTTCCCTTCGGATATTAACTGGACGGAATAATACGCGCCTGCGTGGTGCGCAGCCTTGCAATCAGTACGGATAAAAACGCCAGCGAACTTTCGGTGCGCTGGCGTTTTTGATAGTCAAAGAACTGCGGAAAATGCCGCAGCCAGTCGCTCGCTTACTTGGCGGCGACTTGTGTGACTGCGATCTTCGCGATGGCGAGACGCTCGGTTTTTTTCCGACGCGCAGCGCGTTTCTTGACGTTGTTTTTGCCTTTGCAGTGTCCCATAGGCGGGCAGCAAAAACGGTTGCCGCACAAATACCAAGATGTTTCCGCGTTTTTCTCGCAGGACGGTCGGCACTTTAACCGATTTGTGGCGCTGCAAGATGCAGCTAGTTTGTGCGCCAAGTTGAAGAACACCTTTATGAAACTTGTTTTCCCCATCGCGATTGCCGGATTTTTTATCGCCCCAGCGCAGGCCGTCCCGCCCGACCACGCGGAGCGTATGACGAAAGGGCTGGAGCTGTTTCGCAGCGATGTGGCGGGCATTTTGAAGGAGCACTGTTTGAAGTGCCACGGCGGGGAAAAGGTGAAGGGCGACTTCGACCTCGCGACTCGCGAAGGGCTGCTGCTCGGCGGCGCGGAGGGAATCGCTGTGAAGCCGTTTGCGGCGGCGGAGAGCATGATGCTGAAAATGATCAGGCACGAGGAAGAGCCTCACATGCCGGAGAAAAAACCGAAGCTCCCCGATGCGGTGATTGCGAAAGTCGCGCAATGGATTGATCTCGGTGCGCCGTACGACGCGCCGCTCGTCGCGGGCAAAGTGGTGAAAGATAAATCGCAGGTCACGGATGAGGACCGCAAATGGTGGGCATTCGTCCCGCTCGCAAAGCCCGCAGTGCCGGGCGATGGGCATCCAGTGGATGCGTTTTTGAAAGCGAAGGCGGCGGAGAAAAAGCTGCCGCTCTCACCCGAAGCAGACCGCCGCACGCTCATCCGTCGCGCTTCGCTCGACCTCACGGGACTCCCGCCGACGCCGGAGCAAGTGGACGCTTTTATCGCCGACCAATCGCCAGATGCGTGGGGAAAAGTGGTGGATGCTCTCCTCACCTCCCCTCGCTACGGCGAACGCTGGGCGCGGCACTGGCTGGACGTTGCGCGGTTTGCGGAGAGCAGCGGCTTTGAGCACGACTACGACCGGCCCCATGCTTTCCACTATCGCGATTTTGTCATCCGCGCTGCGAATGCCGATATGCCGTTTGATGAGTTCGCACGCTGGCAGATCGCGGGCGACGAATTCGCGCCCGGCAACCCGGAGGCGATGATGGCGACTGGTTTTCTTGGCGCAGGAGTTTTCCCCACGCAGATCACCGCAAACGAAGTGGAGCGCACGCGCTACGACGCGATGGATGACATGCTGGCGACGACGGGCAGCGCGTTTCTGGGCCTGACGGTCGGCTGCGCACGGTGCCACGATCACAAGTTCGATCCGATTCCCGCGAAGGATTATTACCAGATGCTCACGACGTTCACGAAGACCGTGCGCAGCAATGTGGATCTCCCGCTCGATCCGGCGAGCGTCAAAAAGGCAAACGCAGAGTTCGCGCAGAAGGACGCGGAGTTCGAAGCCGCGCTCGCCGCGCTCGAAAAGACGCTGCGCGTGCAAATGGACGAGTGGATTGCCAAAGGGTCCGAATTGCCTGCTGCGAAAAAGACCGAGAAAAAGAGTGAAACCATCCCGGATGCGGTCCTCGCACTCCAGCCCAAGCTGCGCGAAAAAAAGCCACTCACCGCGCAGGAAAGCGATACGCTTTTTGCATGGTGGCGCGGGCGTGATGGCGCATGGAAGAAACTCGACGCAAAAGCCAAGGCACACGCAAAGACGGACCCGAAGAACGGTGTGCCGGTGATGGTCTGCGTGGAGGGATACAAGCCGATTGTGATGCACTCGCAAGGCGCACCGTTTCTGGAAAAGACGCATATTTTGAAACGCGGCGACACGAACCAAAAGCAGGCCGAGGCGACGCAGGGATTCCTGCAAGTGCTGAGTCGCGAGGGCGGCATCGAGCGGTGGAAATGGACGCCGCCAGCGGGCGCGAAATACACGGGGCAGCGCCGCACTTTTGCAAACTGGATGACCGATGTGGAAAAAGGCGGTGGAACGATCATGGCGCGGGTGACTGCGAACCGCATCTGGCAACAGCACTTCGGGCGCGGAATCGTGGCGACATCGAATGACTTTGGGAAAACTGGCACACTGCCGACGCACCCGGAATTGCTCGATTGGCTGGCCGGTGAATTGATTCGCAGCGGATGGAAAGTGAAGCCGCTTCATCGCACGATTCTCACGAGCGCGGCTTATCGCCAAAGCAGCGCGGCGGATGCAAAGAAAGCCGCCGCAGACCCGGAGAACACGCTCTTTATGCGCCGCCTTCCGCGCAGGCTGGAGGCCGAGGCAGTGCGGGATTCGGCACTGGCTACCGCCGGGGTGCTCGATGCGACGATGTTTGGCGCGGGCACGCTCGATGAGAACAGCAAACGCCGCAGTATTTACTTCCGGGTAAAGCGCAGCCAGCTCGTGAACTCGATGGTGGTGTTCGACGCGCCAGAGCCGCTGGTGAGTCAGGGCAGCAGGCCGACTACGACCGTCGCGCCGCAAGCTCTCTTGCTGATGAACAGCCCGCAAATTCGCGAGTGGTCGCTGGCATTTGCGCGGCGGTTGCTGAAAGACCCCGTCGCTGACGGCAAGGACTTCTCCCGGCTGATTTCGCGCGCTTATTCCATCGCGCTTTGCCGCGCTCCAAGCGGCGCTGAGATGAATGCGGCGGCTGCATTTATCAGCAGCGGTCTTGCAGCCGGGCCGGAGAAAGCGGTGGCGGATTTCTGCCAAGCGCTCCTTTCTACAAACGAATTTGCCTACCTCAATTAAGCCATGATCACACGACGCCAGATGTTTCAAAAAGCCGGAGCCGGATTCGGCTGGGTGGCTGTTCAATCCATGCTCGCCCGCGCGGGATTTGCCGCGCCGGAGATGAATCCGCTCGCGCCGCGTGCGGGGCATTTTCCTGCGAAGGCGAAATCGATCATCTGGCTCTTTATGAATGGCGGGCCGAGTCATGTGGATACTTGGGACTACAAGCCGGAGCTGGAAAAACGCGACGGACAGGCAATGCCGGGCTTTGATCCGAAGACGGGATTTTTTCCCGAACAAGTCGGCGGGCTGATGAAATCGCCGTTCACTTTTGCGCAGCACGGGCAGTCGGGGACGTGGGGCAGCAGCCTTTTTCCGAAGCTCACGCAGCAGGTGGACAAGATGGCGTTCATCCACTCGTGCTTCACGGAATCGAACAACCACTCGCCCGCGCTGTTCATGATGAATACAGGCACAACGCGCATGGGGCATCCGAGCGTGGGGTCGTGGGTGACTTACGGGCTTGGCTCGGAGAGCGAGGATTTGCCGAGCTTCATTGTGATGTCCGATCCGAAAAATCGCGGCCTTCCCAAAGGCAACGCGAGCAACTGGACTGCGGGTTTTTTGCCCGGCGTGTATCAGGGCACATGGCTCAAGCCGCAGGGCGAGCCGATTGCAAATCTCAAGCGTCCCGCCGATCTCACGGAGAAGCGCCAGCGCGAGCAGCTCGATTTTCTCGCCACGCTGAACCGCGAGCAAATGGCGGGTTCTGCGGCGGAGAGTGAGCTTGCCGCGAGGATCAACAGCTTTGAACTCGCCTACCGGATGCAGACCGCCGCGCCGGAAGCGTTCGACGTGAACCGCGAGCCAGAGCATATCCGCAAACAATACGGACTCGACCAACCGCACTGCGCACACATGGCGCTGCAATGCCTCACAGCGCGGCGACTCGTGGAGCGCGGCGTGCGCTTTGTGCAGATTTACAGCGGCGGCATGGAGAACCAGCAATCGTGGGACGGCCACGCGGACCTTGTCGGAAATCACACCGGCTTTGCCGCAGAAGTGGATCAGCCGTTCGCAGCCCTGCTCGCGGACTTGGAGCAGCGCGGCTTGTTAAAAGACACACTCGTCGTGTGCGCGGGAGAGTTTGGCCGTCTGCCCATTTCACAAAAAGGCGCAAAGCCGGGCCGCGATCACAATCCCCACGCTTTCACCGCATGGCTCGCAGGCGCAGGAATCAAGCCCGGCGTGCATCACGGAGCGACGGACGACGTGGGTTTCAAAGCCGTCGTGGACCGCGTGAGCGTGCGCGATTTCCACGCCACGCTTCTGCACCTCATGGGCATCGATCACGAGAAGCTCACCTTCCGCTACTCCGGCCTCGACCAGCGGTTGACGGGCGTAGAGTCGTCGAAAATCGTGAAGTCCATTCTCGCTTAGTCGGGGAGCGCTTTTTGTCTTCGGGCGCGATCAAGTTCGTTGACGAACTTCCCGCTGCTTTTATCGTCGTCAGATGAAATTCACACCTATTCTATGCCTCGCTTCAACGCTCGCACTGGCGGCGTCTCCGGTAAATGACAAGCTCTCCAAGGCAATCACGCTTACCGGCACATC
Source organism: Verrucomicrobiaceae bacterium (assembly GCA_031372675.1). GTDB lineage: Bacteria > Verrucomicrobiota > Verrucomicrobiia > Chthoniobacterales > Chthoniobacteraceae > SXWH01. Next base: position 13,785 of record JANMLS010000240.1, on the reverse strand, counting down.
GGGCGACATCAATTCGACCAATGATGAAGCTACCCTGGAGGATTCGATTGGAGAGACGACTAACGGAATAGCGCCAGACTACATTTCGCGCCTGGGTGCGACGGTGTGGTATAGCTTTACTCCACCGGAGACGGGCTGGCTCGAAGTGCGGATGGACACCGCCAATAGTGGAGGAGGAGTTCCCACGGTTTCTCCGTTCATCGTCTTCCCTCGCTATTTCCAAGAGGACGAGGCATTCGGATATTTTGAGCCTGTGAGCAATCGGAACTTTCGGATTATCCCATGCACCAAAGGCATCATTCGGAAGCTGCAGTTCGATACTCGAAATGATGGCAATTTCCTGCTGGGAACATTCAACTTCAGCTACCGCTTCATCGCAGGCGGCGGATTCAAGGTGGAAGGTGCTCCTCTAGCTGGGGCGAATCCTCATGCGTGGCGGGAGAATCAAGGGCCGATCACGATTACCGTCGTGCGCACTGCCAGCACGGAGGGCACTGCGACGGTGGAATATGAATTGCAAAATGGGACTGCTGACGGAGCGACGGACCTGACGGTCGGTAGTAATCCGCTGACCGGCACGCTGACGTTTGCTCCCGGCGAAGGCCGAAAGACTCTCAGTTTCCCGATCAACAATGACGCGGTGGCGGAAGGAGCGGAGACGTTCAGCTTTATCCTCAAAAATCCGAGCGACGGAAATACCGTGCTGGCGCGAGCCACACCCATCGTTATCGAATCCGACGAGGGCAACATCGCGAATGATAACTTCGCAGATGCCATCGTGCTCGGCGGAAACAGCGATGTGAAAGACTTCCTCCTCGTGCCAGCCACGCGCGAGGCGGGTGAGCCGGGCACGCTGGATCGCACGCTGTGGTATCGCTGGACTGCGCCTTCGACTGGAGTTGTCACGCTTCAGACGCAAGCTTTCGGCGGCACCGGGCAGGCGGTCTTCACGGGCAGCGCAATTGGCAATCTCGTGCAGATTCGCCCGGCTACTACAAACGATGAGCCGCATGTGATCGATCCGGGCGGCTATGCTTCCGATGGACAGTTGATTCTGCAATACGTGGTGCAGTCCGGCATTACCTATCAAATCGCGGTGCCATACTGGGACCCTGCGCAGAACTTCGGCGGCACGGGCAACATCACGCTCACTCATCACTCGGTGGATGCAGGCGATAACACATTCTCGGTCGCCGCAGTGCGTCTCTCGCAGCGGAACTATTCAGCGCTGGAGAGCGCGGGCAAGGTGACTGTAAAGCTCCTGCGTTCGGGCAATACCACTGGCAAAACGAACGTCACTTTACAAACTGCGGACAGCACCTTCGGATTCTATTCTGCTGCTGACACCAGCGACTATACATCGGTCAACCAAACGGTGACTTTTCTGGCAGGGGAAATCGAGAAACTGGTCGAGATGACGATTGCCCCGGACACCGAGAAAGAAGGCATCGAGGAATTTCTGGTGAGCATCACCAGCAACCAGGCGAATTGCCCGATTGATGCTTATGGAAGCGCCACGGTTTTGATCGTGGATGGAAAAAAACTCCCGGTTGAAGCTCCATTCACCACCGCCAATAATAATGGATTCCTCGTGCCGCAGAGTGGACCCGGCGGCGAAGGAACCATCTCCGTCAAAATGACATCGTCCGGCGCATTCACCGGCACGCTCATTCGCGATGGATTGAAGTCCACACTCCAAGGCGCACTGCCCGCGCTCACCACCGGCTTTTTCTCCGATTCGAGTGAGCAAACGCTCAATGTCACTCGGAAAAATCTGCCCAACCTCGTCGTCACTGTCCGCTACTCGATCCAAAATTATTCCGGCATTGGCGCTATCAGCGGCACCGTGAGCGATGGCGTGACGAATTCGACTTACTCATGCAACGTCAACCTCTTCTTTTTAACCACAATACCCGCAGGCCCATTCACCGCTGAACTCACCCCCGATGCAGGCGCACCGATTCAAGTGCCGGGCTTTCTTGCGTTCAATGTAGGAAAGTTTGGATCAACCAAGATAGTAGGCGGTCTGCCCGACGGCACGAAAGTCACTGGCTCCGGCCATCTGACTTTCGTGGGTGATGATCCTGCCACTGGCAAACCATTCCACGACCTCGCGTTCTCCACGCCGCTTTACAAAAAGAAAGGCCATCTCACGGGAAGAATGCACGTCACCTATCCCGGCGACGCAGCCGCCACACCGGCAATCGGCGATGGCACCGGCTCGATTCGCTGGCTGCATCCCGCGGTGACTACCGGCCCGGTATTAACAGCATTCGGCACGACGCTCACGCCACGCATCTCGCGATACAATGTCGCGAAAGGTGCGCCCGTCCTCCCCGTCGTCGCTCCTCGCGCTCTCGCCCTCGACTTTACAGGCGGCGGGAATCCCGCAGCGACAGTCGCAGGCACGCTCGACCTCAAAAACATCGTCACATTCCCGCCCCTCACTGCTGGCAAGCCGAGCGTAAAGTTCGACGCGAAAACAGGAATCTTCACCGGCAAATACACGCCTGCCGGAGCTACCAAGCCGCTGCCTTTCACCGGCGTCGTCATCCGCAATCGCGGAAACGCCAGCGGTTACTTCATCAACGGAACGAACGTCGGCAAGGTGGAGATTTCGACGCCGTAGGTAAGTGGGCTACGGCGGGAATGCCGCTGCTTTTCAGCCGGAGACTATTCGAGCAGAGTGATTTTTCCGTTCCACGCGCGGACGGAGATTTTGTCGGGGTTGTCGAGGCGCGGGGTCATTTCAAATTTGCCGCCCGCATTTTCCACGAGGAGTTTTCCGGCGGCGACATCCCATAGGCTAACGCTCTGCTCGATGTAGGCGTCGAAACGACCGGCGGCGACGTACGCGAGGTCGAGCGCAGCACTGCCCATGAGTCGGCATTTGCGGACGCTTTGGACGTATTTTGAAAGCAGCGGCAGACCGGCATTGATGGTTTCTTTCGTCTTTGAGAAGCCGACCGACACCACCGCATCGGCCAGCTCCGTGCGCGGGCTTACCGAGATGATTTGTCCATTTAGCAACGAAGGCCCGCCGATGACTGTCTGCCACAGCTCATCGCGCTGCGGATCGTAGATAACGCCGAGCTGCATCTCCCCTGCCCTGCGCAGCGCAATGCTGATGCAGTAATGCGGGATGCCGTAGAAAAAATTCACCGTCCCGTCAATGGGGTCCACGATCCACTGCCACTCGCTTGCTTGATTCCCCGCCAACCCTTCCTCGCCATAAATCGCGTGTTCGGGAAACTGCTCCAGAATGCGCTTCGTGATCAGTTCCTGCGTCTCCACATCGAGCGCGAGCTTGATGTCGTGCGCCAGCATTTCATTCACCTCCGCCAGCTTCCCAAAATGCCCGCGCAGCGAAGCTCCAGCTTCACGCGCCGCAGTGATGGCGACTTCGAGCGCCGTGGTAATTATGGATTCAAACATCCGCCCATTGTGGATGACGACCACCGTGAAAAACAACGATGAAGTGAAATGAACTAAACCAGCATCGCCTTAACTTCCCGGCAGTGCGCGGCGATGTCGGGCGCTTGCAGGATTCCGCTGACGATGACCACGCGGCTCGCTCCGGCGGCGAGAACTTGCGCGAGATTCGCGAGCTTGATTCCGCCGATGCAGAAGATGGGGATTTTTACGAGTTCGTGGACGCGGGCGATGTCGCCAAGCCCGATTGCGGGGCGTCCGGCTTTTGTGGGCGTGGGAAAAAGTGGGCCGAATCCGATGTAGTCTGCACCCGCTTCCGCAGCGGCGACGGCTTGCTCAATCGAGTGCGTGCTTTTTCCAATGATCGGCAGCGGGACTTCGCCAGCAAGTGCGCGTCCCGCACGCCAGCGGGCGTCGGCGACTTCGAGATCATCCTGCCCGACATGAGCGCCATACGCCCCGATACTGGGGACAAGTTCGGGGTGATCGTTGATGATAAACGGCACGCCCGCCGCTGTGAGAACCGGCTGGATGCGGTTAGCCATTTCTTCGATGAAATGCTCGTCGTGGCCCTTTGCGCGGAGCTGGATAATGTCCACGCCGCCATCGCACATCTGCGCAGCAACACGCTCGACGGATTCCGGCGGCGTGTAGCCGAGATCAATAATCCCGTAAAGTTTCGCGGCGGCGAGCGCTCGCAAAGCAGGCGAATTCACATCCATCTTCTGAGCAAGCGCGAACGCTGAATTACGATGCGACGACTTCCTCTGGCTCTGCCGCGCCGCTTTCCGACTTAAATACGAGGCCATCTTTGTTTGCGGTCACATGCGAAGTGTCGCCAGCTTTTACGCTGCCTTTCAGCAGTTCTTCGGCGAGCGGGTCTTCCAGGTATCTCTCTACCGCACGACGCATCGGACGTGCGCCGTATGCTGGTTCGTAGCCTTTTTCGATGAGGTAATCGCGAGCTGCCGCGTCGAGAACGAGTTTGATTTCCTTGTTCTTGAGGCGGTCGTGCAGCTTGGAAACTTCGAGGTCCACAATTTTGCGGAGATCATTTTTCTCAAGCGAGTGGAAGACGATGAGATCGTCGAAGCGGTTGATAAACTCAGGCTTCAGCGCCTTCTTCGCCTCGCCCAGCACTTTGCCTTTCAGCGTGTCGTAGCTTCCGTCCTCCTTGTCGGCAGCGAAGCCGAGCGTGTGCTTCTTCATCGCCTCGGCACCAAGGTTGGAAGTGAGGATGATGATCGTGTTTCTGAAATCAATCTTCCGGCCCATCGAGTCGGTGAGTTTGCCTTCTTCCATCACCTGCAAAAGGATGTGCAGCACGTTTGGATGCGCCTTTTCGATCTCGTCAAAAAGCACGACGGAATACGGACGGCGACGCACTTGCTCGGAAAGCTGACCGCCTTCCTCGTGGCCGATGTAGCCGGGAGGCGAGCCGATGAGCCGCGAGATGGTGTGCTCCTCGCGATACTCGGACATGTCGATCTGGATGAGCGAGTCCTTCGCGCCAAACATGTATTCGGCAAGCGTCTGCGCGAGATACGTTTTTCCCACGCCGGTTGGTCCGAGGAAAATGAATGACCCAATCGGGCGGCGCGGGTCTTTGAGATCAGCGCGCGAACGGCGCAGCGCTTTCGCAACCGCGATCACCGCTTCGTCCTGACCGATGACTTTGCCTCGCAACTCCAGTTCCATGCGCAAAAGCTTCTCCGTGTCAGCCTGCTCCATGCGGTGCAGCGGCACGCCAGTCCACTTCGCGACGACAACGCGCATGTCCTCTTCGGTCACGACGACATCTTTTTCTTCACGCTTTTTCTCCCAGTCTTTGACGACGGCATCCTTGCGCTCTTTCGCCTGCTTTTCCGTATCGCGAAGTGACGCTGCTTTTTCAAAATCCTGCGCTTTGATCGCGGCTTCCTTCTCGCCCTTGATGGCCTCGATTTCCTTCTCGATGTCCTTGATGTCCGGCGGGCGCGTCATTGACGAAATACGCGCACGCGCTCCCGCTTCGTCCATCACATCAATCGCCTTGTCTGGCAGGAAGCGGCCCGTGAGATAGCGGTCGCTCAGTTCCGCAGCAGCTTGGAGCGACTCGTCCGTGAACCGCGCCTTATGATGCTGCTCGTACTTCGGGCGGATGCCTTTCAAAATGAGCACCGTATCCGTGACGGACGGCGCTTCGACTTTCACCTGCTGGAAGCGGCGCTCCAGCGCGGAATCCTTCTCGATGTATTTGCGAAACTCATTGAGTGTCGTCGCGCCCACGCACTGCATTTCACCGCGACTGAGCGCGGGCTTGATGATGTTCGACGCATCCATCGCGCCCTCCGCCGAGCCTGCGCCCACGATGGTATGCAGCTCGTCTATAAAGAGGATCACGTTCTTCGTGCGGCGGATTTCGTCCATCACGGCCTTGATGCGCTCTTCAAATTGACCACGGTATTTTGTGCCCGCAACCATCAGCGCTAAGTCGAGCGTGATGACTCGCTTCTCGCGCAAAATATCCGGCACATTTCCCGCGACGATTTCCTGCGCGAGTCCCTCGACGATTGCCGTCTTGCCAACGCCCGCCTCGCCGATGAGCACGGGATTGTTCTTCGTGCGGCGGCAGAGAATCTGGATGACGCGCTCGATCTCATTCGCACGTCCGACCACTGGGTCCATCTCGCCTTTTTTCGCAAGCTCGGTGAGATCGCGGCCAAACGCACGCAGCGCCGGAGTCTTGGAATCCTTCTTCGATCCGCTGCCGGCAGGAGCTTCCTGCTGCTGTTCCTGTTCGCCATCTGGCGGCGCAAAATTTGGATCGAGTTCCTTGAGGATTTCGTTGCGCGTGCGCTCGATGTCGATTTCCAGATTCTTCAAAACGCGAGCCGCCACGCCTTCGCCCTCGCGGAGAAGTCCCAGCAAAATGTGCTCGGTGCCCACGTAGCTGTGGCTCAGTGCCTTTGCTTCCTTGCCCGCCAGCGCGAGCACTTTCTTCACACGCGGCGTGTAAGGGATGTTGCCGACCATTTTCTGATCCGGCCCGCTGCCGACTTGTTTCTCGACTTCCATGCGCACGGTTTCGAGATCGAGGCCCATTTTTTGGAGGACGTTCACCGCCACTCCCTGCCCCAGCTTGATAAGCCCCAGCAAAAGATGCTCGGTGCCTACATAGTTGTGGTTGAAGCGGTCGGCCTCTTTTCTGGCAAGAGCCAGGACCTGCTGTGCGCGCGGTGTGAAGTTATTCATCATATCGTTTTGTGCATTCTTTGTGCCTGTGTTTTCAGCCCTTGTAGAAAGAGGTGCCTGAGCGACAAACATCAGAGTCGCGAGCAAGTTGCAGCGGATTCCCAACATGCGCAAGGTGCGACATGCGGACTCCGCAAAAAAATTTCATCGCGCCAGACTGCGACCGACTGGCGCAAACATGACTCAGCTTTGCTTAGGCGAGTTTCGCCGCCACCATTTGCTCCAGCTTCACGATGTCTATGGCGAACTTGCGGATACCTTCCGCCGTCTTCTCCGTCGCCATCGCATCTTCATTTAGCAAAAAGCGGAACGTCTTTTCGTCGAGGCTGATTTTCTGAATGTCCATCGCCCCAGCCTTGCTTGCGTCGAGCTTGCGCGTGAGCGGCTCGGTGCTTGCTTGGAGTTCTGCCAAAAGCGATGGGCTGATGGTGAGAAGATCGCAGCCTGCAAGCTCCGTGATTTCGCCCTTGTTGCGGAACGACGCGCCCATCACCTCCGTCTTGTAGCCGAACTTTTTGTAGTAATTGTAAATCCCCGTCACCGACACCACGCCGGGGTCTTCGCTCGGCGCGTAGTCCTTCTTCGTGCTCGCCTTGAACCAGTCGAGAATGCGCCCGACAAACGGCGAGATGAGCTGGATGCCGCCCTCTGCGCAAGCGATGGCTTGGGCAAGCGAAAACAGCAGCGTGAGATTGCAATGGATGCCTTCTTTCGCAATGACCTCAGCGGCCTTGATGCCCTCCCAAGTGCTCGCGATTTTAATGAGCACGCGGTCGCGACTGATGCCCGCTTTTTCGTAAATCGCGATGAGCTGACGCGCCTTCGCGATGGTGCCGTCCGTATCGAAAGAAAGCCGCGCATCCGTCTCCGTGCTCACACGACCGGGAACGATTTTGAGGATTTCGAGACCGAAATTGACGAGGATATAATCCATCACATCGTCCAACTGCTTCGCGCCGGAAAGCCCGCTGCTCCTGCGATCCGCGACCGCTTTCTCCACGAGATGTGCATACTCCGGCTTCGACGCAGCGGCGAGGATGAGCGAAGGATTCGTCGTAGCATCCTGCGGCTTATACGCCTTCATGGATTCAAAATCGCCCGTATCGGCGACGACTTTCGTGAGCTGCTTGAGTTGATCGAGTTGCGTGGACATAGAGTAATTTTTCTAAATTGAGGCCGCACACTAGGGACAAAAAGCCGCACGGCAATTTGATTTTGCCCCTCCATCCCCCCGGATTCGATTCTTGCCGCCGCCCGCGCTTGCACTCGCGCCGCATCCCGCTATCCCTTCGCGCCCTATGTTCTGGACTGAAGATGTCGCGGCGCGCGCTGGCGCGGGACCGCATACGATCAATGACTCAAAAACACCGAGTGGCCGCGTCCACGTCGGCGCACTTCGCGGCGTGCTCATTCACGACGCCATTTTCCGCACGCTCAAGGAACGCGGCGTGGAAGTGCGCTACCTTTTTGGCGTGGACGACTTTGATCCAGTGGACGAAATCCCCAAGGGCGAGGACATCCACTTTGGCAAATACATCGGCTGGCCGCTCTGCAACACGCCCGCTCCGTGCGGCGCGGAGGGCGACATGGCGGAGTTTTACATGAAGGAATTCTGGCAGGTCTTCGACGAGTTGGGCGTGAAAGTGGAGCGCTATCGGATGCGCGATATTTACCGCAGCGGGCAGTTTGACAGCGAGATCGACACCATCCTCCGCAACGCCGACAAAGTCCGCGTCGCCTACAAGGAAGTGAGCGGCGCAGTCCGCCCGGACCATTGGTATCCCTTCCAAGTCCTCTGCGAAAAATGCGGCTGCATCGCCACCACCGAGGTCTATGATTACGACGGCAAGGAAGTCTCCTACTGCTGCCTGCCATCGCGCTGCGTAAATACAAAACTCCAGCTCGGCAAAGGCTGCGGCCACGAGGGGAAAATCTCCCCTTTCGGCGGAAACGGGAAGCTCCCGTGGAAGCTCGAATGGGCCGCGAAGTGGAAGAAATTCCCCGTCACCATCGAAGGCGCGGGCAAGGACCACTCGACGAAAGGCGGCTCCCGCGATGTCTCCGCCGCTTGCTACAAAGCCATCTACGGCGGCAATGAACCGCTCCGCGTGCCGTATGAATTTTTCCTCGTCGGCGGCGCGAAGATGTCCTCCAGCAAAGGCATCGGAGCCAGCGCCCGCGACATGGCAAACCTCCTGCCCGCCGACGTGCTGCGCTTCCTGATGACGCGCACAAAGCCGAACTCGCCCGTCAACTTCGAGGCAAACGAAGAAGGCATCGTGAAGCTCTTCAACGAATTCGACCGCTCGCACACGCGCTTCTTCAACGGCCAGGCCAACCCCGACGAAGCCATGACCTACCGCCTCGCCTGCATGGCCGAGCCGCAAAACTACCGCCCTGCAAATATCCAACTCGCCGCCGCGCTCGTTCAGATGCCGCATCTCGACGCCCGCGCCGAACTCGCCAAACGCATCGGCACCGACCTCACCGCCGTGGACAACGCCCGCCTCGACGAGCGCATCCGCAGCGCCCGCGAGTGGGTGGAAAACTTCGCCGCCGAGGAGGAGAAAACGCGCCTTCAGCAGACCATGCCCGCCCGCGCCGCCGAGCTTTCGCACACGCAGCGAGCATTCCTCCACGCCCTCGCCGACGCCCTGCCCGCCATCGTGTGGGAAGACGACGCCATCCAAAGCGCCGCCTTCCAAATCTCGCGCATGACGCCCATTGACCAGCCGCTCGCATTCAAGGCCCTCTACCGCATTTTCCTCGACCGCGAGGCCGGGCCGAAAGCCGGCAACCTCCTCGCTTTCCTCGACCGCGACTTCGTCATCGCGCGATGCCGCGAGCTTGAGTTCGACACCGCCGAGTTTTGGAAAGAAAGCGCCACCACACCCGAGGCCCTCGCCAAGTGGCTGGAAAAAGAAGGCGCAAAACTCAGCGGCAGCACCGAGAGCATCGTCACCCACGGCCCCCACATCGCAAAGGAAATCATCTACACCTACGCCGACGGCAAGCGAGCCAAACGCCGCCTGCTTACTGGCGGAGTGCAGTTGGCGTAAAACCGCAGAAATCTTACGCGCACGCTTGCGAAAGTAGTCAGCGGCTTTAGCCGTAGTGGCTTCGCAGGAAGAAACGGGAACGCTTCGCAAAAAATGCGCGAAAATTAGAACGCGAGTTCACCTCGCTTTACGCACCCCTACGGCTGAAGCCGCTGACTACTTTCGCAAGTGCCATCTCAGAACACAAACGGGCTGCCTTCGCTGAGGATTTGCACGCGGTCGGTGAGGCCGTGGTTGCGGGCGCTGGTGATGAAGCGGCGGAGCGGCTCGTCGAGCGGTTCGTAGCTGAGTCGGAAGGTGCCGTAGTGCATGGGGACCATGGTTTTTGCGCCGAGATCGATCATGGCTTGGATGGATTGCTCGGGGTTCATGTGGACTTCGCGTCCGCTGGGCGGGTCGTAGGCGCCGATGGGGAGAAGGGCTACATCAATGTCGAAGCGTTTGCCGATTTCCTGAAAGCCCGGAAAATACGCGGTGTCGCCGCAATGATAGACGGTCTTGCCGCCGCCCTCGATGACGAAGCCACCGAAGCCGCGATGTGTGTCGTGCAGCACGCGTGCGCCCCAATGGTGGCAGGGCGTGAGGGTGATTTTGAGCGGGCCGAGTTGGTAGCTTTCCCAATAGCCGAGTTCGTGGACGCTGCGGAAGCCGAGGTCGTGGACGAGGTTACCGACTTCAAAGGGGACGACGATGGGCTGGTCGGCGGCGACTTTGCGGAGCGTGCGGCGGTCGAGGTGATCGAAGTGGGCGTGGGTGACGAGGACAAGGTCAATGGCGGGGAGGTCGGTGAGCTTGAGGCCGGGCTGTTTCATGCGCTTGATGACTTTGAGCCAGCGCGCCCAGTTGGGATCAATGAGGAGATTGTACTCCTCGAATTGGATGAGGAATGAGGCGTGGCCGATCCAGGTGACTGCGACTTCGTTGCGCCGGACGAAGGGCATGACAGGCGCGGCTTCGCGACCGATGCGAGGTTTCAAAATGGAGGGCAGCCAGACTTGCGCGAGGAAGTTGCGTTTGCCCCAGCCTTTGCCGGGCTTGAGGCTGACTTTTGCGGCGTCCACGGTGTGTTTGCCGTTGATGGCCTTCTCGATGACGGCCTTCTGTTTTTTCTTATTCGGGAGCACGCGAAGGATGGGTTACATTTCACGCGCCCAGTCGGGGCGCTGGCGGAGGTGGTAGAGCATTTCGCCGGCTTTGGGGACGTAGAGGATGCCTTCGTCTTCGCGGTCGGCATACTGCGCTGGATCAATGCTGCGCCAGTCGCGCCAGCCGAGATTGATGGCCTCGCACTCCTCGCGCGGAATCGCAGTGGCGAGCGTCACTTTCACGCGGCAATGCTCCACGCCATCGCGAAATTCGCCGATGCCGCGAACGTGCGTGCTGTGCGCGATGACGCCGCGCGGGATGCCGTCGAAACGCCCCGGTTGCTTGGTGAAGTAATCGCGGCAGTGGTAGCCGATTCTTTTTATGTATTCGCCGTGCGTGATGGAAATCTCGTGGATGTGCGGCGCGTAGATGATCAGCTCTCCGCCATCGGCGACGACCGGCTCCAGTTTATACATGCACTTCCCGCCGACCCACAGCTCATCGTACATCTTCGGAGCGCAGGAGAGGACGGTGTGAAATGGGCGATCTTTGTAGGTGATGTGGACGCTGCGCGAGAGGTCGCTGGCGGCGTCCCACGCTTCGACGGGATTGCCGAAGAAAAGCCCGGCGAGTTCATTCGTGCCCGGCTGCACGACCATGCAGAAGCAGCACTTCGGCACGGTGACGAGCGACGCTGCGTAGTCCACCACTTTGCGCACGGGCGTCCATTTGTTACCGATGATCATCGGGTTCGTGACGAGTGCGCCGAGCCAGTGGAAATAGTTCAGCACCGTGGGACCACTCACGCCGGGGAAGATGTATTTATTTCCCCCGCTGAAACCGACGACCTCATGCGGGAAGACCGGGCCAACGATCATCAGTTCGTCGTAGTCGAAGACGTGCTTGTTCACTTCCACCGGCACGTCTTCGGCGAGCAGGCCGCCGCTGAGTTCGAGGCTCTTTTCTTTCGTGATGCGACCGATTTCGACGAGCGCGGAAGTGTCGTCCCAAGCGTGGTTGAGAAACTGCACGGCTTTGAAAGTGGAGCGCCGTTCGTCCATCGAAATCTCCAGCCGCTCGCAGATAGCCTCGTCGCTCATCGGCTGATGCGTGCCCAGCGCAATCATCACATCCACAGCATTCGCCGTCGCGCCGATGCGAGCGTGGATCGATTTGAAAAGCTCGCCGAGCGGACAAGTGCGAGTGGCATCGGGAACGATCATCAAAACGCGCTTGCCCGCATAATCAGCAGGCTGGAGTGCCCGCGAGACAAGCGCCCCGATTTGCGCGGAGGAAAGAAGCTGGCCGTTTTCAGCAGCGAGTGAATGCGTCATGCAGAAAGATTAACCACGCAAAACGCGCACGACGCCACGCAAATTTCTCCCAAGCATGAAGATGTCTGCTCTGGTCAGGAACAAGATGCACCGCGTTTCTGTGCGCTTGCCCATACGTGAGCGAATTGTATGTTCCCGCCATGAACGTTGATGAAATCAAGCACGGTATCGCATCCCTTTCCCCGAACGAACAGAGTCAGGTTTCCGCCTTTTTGTTCCACTTGCGGCACGCCTCCGATCCCGAATACCAAGAGCGCGTCAACTCGCGGCTCTCTGATACGGATTCGACTCATTGCTCGCCGCACTCGTCAAACAATGCGACGCCACGCAAATTTCCGAGTGCGGGATAAAGGAATACATTCCACTTGCCCGAATCTGCGGGAAAGGCTGTTCTACTGCGGACTATGGCAAAACCTTACTGGACCGGCGTATTTCCGGCTATCACCACACAACTCTACCGCGACGGCTCCCTGAATCTCGAAGCGACGGCAAAACACATCGAAGTGCTGCTGGAAAGCGGCGTGGCGGGCATGGTGATGCTCGGTTCGCTCGGCGAAAACCAAATGCTGGAGCCGGAGGAAAAACGCGCCGTGATGGACATGGCCGTGCAAGTCATCGGTGGCCGCGTGCCCGTCCTCAGCGGCGTGGCGGAAACCTCGACTGCGGCTGCGGTGCAATACGCGAAGGACTGCGAGGAAATCGGCGCGGATGGATTCATGGTGATGCCCGCGATGTGCTACAAAACGCCCGACCCTGCGGAGACGATGGCGCATTTCACCACCGTGGCGAAGGCGACTGGGCTGCCGATCATGATTTATAACAACCCAATCAGCTACGGAAACGACATCACCGCCGAGATGTTTGCGCAGCTTGGGAAAGTGAAGAATTTCGTCGCGCTGAAAGAAAGCAGCGGCGACACGCGGCGCATCACGGACCTGCACAATGTCTGCGGCGACCGCTACGCGATTTTCACGGGCGTGGACCCGCTCGCGCTGGAATCCGCCATCCTCGGAATTAACGGCTGGGTGGCTGGCACCGGCATCGCATTCCCCGCGCAAAATCAATATGTGTGGGAGCTGATGCAGGCTGGTGAGTGGGAAAAAGCGCGGGAGATTTACCGCTGGTTCACACCGCTGCTCCACCTCGATACGCATGTGAAGTTCGTCCAATACATCAAGCTCTGCGTGCAGGAATGCGGACTCGGCGAGGAATGGACCCGCGCACCACGTCTCCCGCTCACAGGTGCGGAGCGCAAGCGTGTGCTCAAGGTGATTCACGACGGAATCGCCAACGCGCCCAAGGTGCCGAAGCGGAAGAAGAAGTAGTCCCGCTTTCGATTGCAGCGTCACCCCGGTGCGTGTTCCCTCAAAAGCCACATGCTGGAGAAGCCGCAAGACCTCATTGATTTTATCGCTCGCGAGCCTGTGCTCGCTGCGAAGCTCCGCGCAATCGCTGACGGCGACGAACTCACACTCCCCAGCGTCGTGGAGCACGCGCACCCGACGCTTTGCAGCGTGGTCGCACGCTTCGCAAAACGCCGCATCTGGTTTGTCTGCCAGAGCGTTCGTGCTCAGGAGGCGCTGCACAATGAACTGCTCCACTGGCACCCCGGCGCGCTCTTTTTCCCGGAGCTGGATGTC
>JANMLS010000196.1:0-9975 GCA_031372675.1 Verrucomicrobiaceae bacterium | reverse complement strand
AGTGCAAACCAAATGGTTCGCCTGCATCCAAGTCACGCCACCCGGCGGAGGCCGCCGGGACACTCTTCATTGGCGGGGCGCCAATGCCACTACTTTGCCGCGCCAATCGCGGCGTTCGGGTTCATAGGGACTAACGCGATGCCTGACTTTGGCTGCGGCGAGTTTCTGCTGCATCTGCTGCACGATTGCTGGGCGAAGGGAAAAATCCGCACCAAGACGAAGTGGAACCTGCGCGGTTTCAACATCTGGCACTTCACAGTGGATGATTGCGAAATCTGAGGCTAATCAAAGCACGCACTCCGTCGCGTGGCCGAAGAAGCCGCGCACTTTGCGCCAGAGCGGAAGTTTTAGCGTCTCGTCGGTGAGCCGGTGGCTTTGTGTGCGGTCGCGCTCAAACATTTTGCGTTGCTCGCGGGCCACTGCGGAATCAAGGACGTGGAGATTGTTTTCGTCGTTTAGGTAGAAGGAGCGCGAATCGAGATTTGCGGAGCCTGCGATGACGAGGAGGTCGTCCACGACGACGAGTTTGCCGTGCATCATCGTGGGTTGGTATTCGTAGATTGCGATGCCCGCTTTCATCATCCGCCGCAGCCGTCCTTGCGTGATTTCTTTGGCAAATGGCATGTCGGTAATCTCGCCGGGGATGATGATTTCTACGCGGACTCCGCGAGCGGCGGCATCGAGCAGGGCTTCGACGAATTTTGCGGAAGGCAGGAAGTAGGAGTGCTCCATGAGGATGGATTTTTGCGCGGCGCGAATCGCGAGCAGATTGCTTGCGCCGATGGTGTCGCCTTGCTTGAGCGGCGAGCCAGCGACCATTTGCGCGGTGGCGTTTCCCGCACGTCGTGAGGCTGAGTAGTAGTCAGGCCCGCTGAGGAGTTGCCCGGTGAGTTCCTGCCAGTTGTCGTTAAAATTATCCTGCAATTGCGCGACGACTGGCCCTCGAAGTTCATATTGCGTGTCTCGCCAGTGATTCGGGTTTTGCGCATTCCCGGTCCAGTTGTAGGCCCAGCCTGCGCCGCCGCAGAAACCGATTTTGCCATCCACCACGAGCACGCGCCGATGGGTGCGATGATTGTATTTCAGCGGAAGGAAAAAGTTGAAAGGGCTGTAGAGCTTGAATTGAACGCCCGCTTTTTTCATCGCGGCGATGTGGTGTTCGCCCCACGGCCAGCAGCCGAAGGCATCGTGGATGACGTGGACCTTCACGCCCGCCCGCGCTTTCTCTGCAAGGATTCTGCTGAACTCCGCGACCGGCTCGCAATCACGCGCAGTGTAGCATTCAAAGGTGATGCTCCGTTTTGCCGAAGCCGCCGCACGCAGCATCGGCGGGAAAAATCCGTCGCCGTTGACGAGCGTCTTCACCGAGTTTCCGCTCGTCCACGGCGTGCGGGAAATCGCGGCCATCTGCGCGGCAAATTCCTTTGTTTTCACGACAGCCGGTTTTTGCGGCACGCGATGGAGCGTGGATTTTCCGCATCCTGCAAACAGGAGGGCGATGAGGAATAAAAGTGTCGCGCTGTATTGCGCCTTTGGGTGCCAGTTCATTTCACGAAACCCAACCACCATGCCGCAAATCCCGCGAGAATGGAAATGCCGATGACGCTCGCCATGCCCCATTTCAGACGCACCAAAGCGATGATCGCAAATGCTGTGATGCCGATGGAGAACCAGTCGGGCGAGTATGCGCGAGACATCAGCACTTTTGCACCCAGCCAGATTGCGAGATTCAAAATGACGCCGGTGACTGCCGCAGTGACCGCTGAGAGCGCACACGAGAGCCGTTCATTTTTGCGGAGCCGCTCGATGTATGGAGCACCGAGAAATATCCACAAAAAGCACGGAGCAAATGTCGCCCATGTCGTGATTGCCGCAGCCAGCGTCGCCGAAGCGAGCGGCGACATCCCAGATGCCTGATTCCACCCGCCGAGGAAGCCGACAAATTGCAGCACCATGATGAGCGGGCCTGGCGTCGTCTCCGCGAGGCCGAGACCATCGAGCATTTGCTGCGCGGAGAGCCATTGATGAGTCTCCACAGCCTGCTGCCCTACATACGGCAGGACAGCATAAGCGCCGCCGAATGTAACCATCGCCGCCTTGCTGAAAAACAAACCCTGCTGAAAATGCACGCCAGCCCAGCCCAGCATTGCGCCAACAGCAAGCAGCGGTCCCCACCAAATCGCGAGTCCCGTGACGAGCACACGTAGCGTGCGAAGCAAAGTGGGTGCTTCTGCTTTCTCCAAATACGCGCTCGCATCCGCTTCTCCATGTCCTTTGACAATGAGGAAGCAATCGCGCCGAAAATGACCGCCGACAAATCCCACGCAGCCCGCAATCGCGATGACGAGCGGGAATGGCGCATTAAAAAAACAAAGCGCGGCAAATGCAAAAATCGCGATGGTCCACATTGCGGGATTTTTGAGGGTCTTGCCGCCGATGCGCAGCAGCGCGCAGACAATCAGCGCGAGCACGGCGGGTTTCAGTCCATGCAGTGCGCCCTTTACACCGCCGAGATCGCCGAAGTTCACATACGCATAGCTCAACGCCCAAAGAATCAGCGCGGATGGCAGCACAAACAAAATGCCAGCGGCAAACGCGCCCTTTTTGCCATGCAGCAGCCAGCCGAGATAAGTAGCGAGTTGCTGCGCCTCTGGGCCGGGGAGCAACATGCAGAAATTGAGCGCGTGAAGAAACTGGGACTCTCCAATCCAGCGTCGTCTTTCCACCACCTCGCGGTGCATAATCGCGATCTGCCCAGCCGGACCTCCGAAGCTGATAAAACCAAGCTTCAGCCAGAAACGAAACGCCTCCGCGAAAGACGGACGCCGCAAAGTGTCTGTGTGCGATTCCATGATGCGCGGACCATAAACAGGAAAGGTGATGGTTCTGAATACAAAAACCGCAGGCACCCCGTTTCCAGGATGCCTGCGGCTTGTGATTGGATTTTCGCTTTAAGCGAAGGATACCTTACTTCTGGCCGGGACGGTAGTCCTCGAAGGCAGAGGCAAATGCTTGATCGGGGCTGGTGCGGCGCTCGCATTTATCGACTTTGATAACGCGATCTTCACGTAGCTGCGAAATGTGGACGAGGCCAGCAATGTCGCTACTTTTGCCCCGCCAGTTCTGCAATCTCCCTCTCTAGTTCCTGCGCATCAGATTCCAGCCCCGCGATTTGCTTCTCTAAATTCTCAATATGGCGGCGCACCGTCTCATCGAAAAATGACTCACTCCGCTCCGATAAGCGGTGCAACTCGTAGTCCGGGCTTTCCCGTAATTCATTCAGCGCATCCAGCACCCGGACGATCTCCAACTCGATACTCTCCCAAAGGCGGCGCAACTGCGCGATCTGCTCCGTGTCGGCAAAATCCAGCGACGCCCAGCCCTGCCGCAAGATGAACCCTTGCGGGTCTTCCGCGATCTTCCGCAGCGTGGCCAAATCCCCGTTGTCCTTCGCCAGGTTGATTGCCGCTGTCAGCTTTTCGTAAGTCGCCTGCTGAATCGGGTCGCTCGCAAACCGGTCCGGGTGAAACAGCTTCACCAGCTTCCGCCACAGCCTGCCAAGCTCGGCAGCTTCCTCCGGTGCGAGGTCTTTCTTCTCCGCCATCGCCTCCGCCGTTTCTGAATACTCCCGATCATTCCGCGCATCCGCCTCCCGGTATTCTTGTTCGACCTTTCCGGCATCCTCCTCGCCGGATCGCACGAGCGCCTCCAGATACTTCCGCCGATAACGCACGGCCAGTCGCAGGCGATCCCGCTTTTGAAAATGCTCGCGCAACCGCGAAAAAAGCCGCGCCTTCAACGCCCCGATTTGCGCCTTCTCCACCGTGAACTCTGCCTCCAATTCCGCCAGCCGAGCCCGCGCTGCATCCACCAGTCCGCGCAGCCGGTGCAATTCCGGATTCACATAAAGCACGAGCCCTCTGTCGGGCGCATCCCCGTCCGCCGACTCGCAGCCGCTCTCCCATGCGACGAACAGCGATGGCTGCGCCGTCTCCCGAGTGTTTCGCAAATACCACCGCCCCATCCGCGCATTTCGCGGATTCGAGGATTGGGCCAAACTCTCCAGCCAACGGTAAAACTCCGCGTCAGAGTGCGCTTCAAAGATGGACTTGCCCTTGTGTTTCCCGAAAGCGATGCGCGACGGATACCATTCCTCGCTGGCGTAGGCCACGAGTTGCTCCCACGTCTCCAGCCCGCGCTGCTCCGCTATCGGGCGCAACACAGTCGTAAAAAGGTCGGCCACCGTAGAGACATCGCCCAGCGCCGTGTGCGCGCCGCGTTCCGGCAGACGGTAATACTGGCGCAGGGTTTGCAGCTTACAATTCCCCGCCGGCACCGGATCGAGAAGCCGCTGTGCCAGCCGCAACGCGCAAAAACCAGCACTGCCGATAGGTGACACACCCAGTCGTCTCCACTCCGGCCTGAGTACATCCCTCAAGTCGTAGTCCGTATTGTAGCTCACCAACGGCAACCCGCCCACATACGCACGTAAGACTTCATAAACCTCCGTGGCCGGTTCCCCGTCTCGCTCTAAAATCTCGCGCGTGTAGCCATTCACCCGCGAAGCCTCTGAAGGGATGTCACAATTCTGATTCAACAACTTGCGGAATGGCTCACCCAATAACTCCCATCCGCGCATCTTCTGCGCTGCAATCTCAACAACAAAGACCGGCACGTCATAGCCCGTTGTCTCTGTATCGAGGAGAATCCATTCGGTGTCTTTCATTGCGTAGCGTCGTCTTGTCTTCTTGTGATGTGGATTACGGACGTGCTTTGGTAGCCAAGTCATCCACTTTTTCCTTATCCAGCCCGGCGTAAACCTCCGCCCAATCCGGCGAGATCGTGACTTCCGGCGTCAAATCCGCAAACGGTATGAACCCATGAATTATCTGCCATAGGCGCTGTGAAATGCTGACGTATTTCGGCCCCAGTGCGCGGAGATTGTTTGCGAGCGCCTGCGGGGTTTTCACGCCTTCCTCAACTAGCTTTTGAGCGAGCGCGGTAATTCTTGGCAGTATATCATTCGGAAAAACGGCGTCGTATTGCTGGGAAAGGATCGCTGCCCCATTTTCAATCCGAGCCGTCGACAACATCTCCCCGACCATCGCAGACACAATCCGATTCGCGCCTACCACCGCGTCTGCAAGCAAACTGTCGGGGACAGGAACCAGTGAATGACTGTTGTCAATATCAGGCGGCGTCTTCATTTGGAGGAGCTAGGCACAAGGTCATCGTCTGTCCATAATCCGTGATGCTTTCGGAACTGGTTGATTTCATCCCAAACAAATTTGATTGCCTTCGCCTGCTCGAACGGAACCACCCAGCTTCCCGATGTCTGTAAAAAACACCCGAGATCGCTGCTCTCTGGGCGAACGCGGGTTAAATAGAAGAAGTAAACCAGACCGTCCATAACGAATCGGATGCAGGTCAATCCATCTTCGATGGACGACATTTGAGGCTGAGAAAATACGCCACCAAAAGTCTTGTCGCCAAATCGCAGGTAGCCAATAGCGCAGCCGTACCGCCATGATTCCATCGGGTCCTCTTCAATGAGCATTCGCCGTAAATGTTTTTCGTGCTTCCCTAGCTGGACGTGCCCATAAAACTGGTGGCTGGCAATTCCCATGCGCCAGAGGATGGACAGAAAAAACAACTTCATCTGAGCGTAATCCAATCCTTGCCAAACGAATCCGGGCATTCTGGCTTCTTTAAATTGAGGCTTTGCTCTGGAAAACTGCTGACTTGCGTATCGCTCCCATGCGCCAAATTTTTCGTTATCGCATCGCTGACACAATAGGGGCTCTTTTATCCCATCCTGCCGATGCAAATCGCTCTCGTTCGAGTCCGCTGGGCAAATGATGTCGAACTTGGCTTTGGGTTTTCCAATCAAGCCGTTCCTGCGTAGGAGAAATTTTGAAACGATGTGGGATTCAACCAAGTATGTCGCCTTTTGGCAGAGCCTGCACACGCCTTTTACTTTGGTCTTTGGGTCCATAGTTTTGGCAACCGCACAGGCGATTTCACAATGCCGCGAAATCCAGTAGTGCGGTTTGCGGCTGGCGTGGGCGACGGCGAGAACCCAAAGCGTTTCTTCCCTGACGATGTAGGGGATGTAGTAGGGGAAAACTCGGAGGTTGATGCGGCGGTAGTCACCGGGGCGGAGGCGGTAGAGTTCGGGGTGACCGGCAATCCATAATACGCACACCGGGTTTTAGCGAAGATGTCGTTCACGGTTTCGGCGGTTCTTCGCGGACGATACAGCTTTCTTGCTCTGCGGGGTCGGGTGTGGCGGGGACTCGGGCTAGGATTGCGTCCAGTTTTTCCCAATCCGCGCGGGCGGCGCGTTCGGCGATGGTGGGGCGGCGGTGTGTGGCGTGGTCGAGTTGGGCGGCTAGGGCGGTGGCGATGAGGGCATCTACGGTGATGTGCTCGCGCTCGGCGTATTCGCGAGCGTTTTTTGCGAGGCTTTCGGGTAGATGGATTTCGAGTGTCATGGCGCGGTGAGAATAGTGGCGAATTGATGCGGGAGCAAGACTTCGACTCCGATACGGCGGGCGGGCGCGAGGTGTCGGACGTTGTGGGTGACGATGCGACGGGCATCGGAGTCGTAGGCGAGTTCGACAAGCGGCTCGTCGTCCGGGTCGTGTAAAATGGGGACCCATCCTAGCAAAAGTTGCCATTCTTCGGCTCGGGCGCAGATGGCGTCGAGAATGGTATCGATGTCCGCGAGACTCAGCCCGAGTTCGGAGGCGTGGGCTTTGAGGATTTCCTCGTATTCGTGAAGCAGGTGGTTGCTCAACATGGCTCGCCAACGGTTTTGCCGTAGTGCGGTGAATACGGTGAATGAACTCCCGAGGCGCGAGCGGAGCGCAGAGAATAGGACGTTGGTATCCATGACTGCGCGGATCATGGGAAATCAGGCGGCGTAGACTTGGGCGTGTGGCAGATGCAGGCGAGTGTCGGGCGGGGGAAAATGTCCGCGAGCACATTGGTATCGAGGAATACTTCCATCGGGCTATTTCAGGTGCTTGCGAAGGATGTGCTGGTGACGAGCTTTGGCGATTTCTTCATCGGTCCACTCGCGCTGGGCGTCACTGCTCCAGAGGCGGAGGAATTCGTCTATGGAGTCGGCACGTTGCTGGGCATCGGCAGCGGCAGTGATGGGGCGGCTTCGCACGGTGTCGGCGATGAGCCGGGTGCCGATGACGCGGGCGTGGATGGTCACTTCGTCTCCATCGTGAAGTTCGGCGTTGGCTGGCAGTTCAACGGTAAGCGTGCTCATGGGCGGACCGTGGCACGGCAGCGGATGAAGGTCAACGTGGGATAGGCGTTCAGATTTGCAGATGTTCACGGCCTCAATCGCTGTTCTGCGGCGTGCATCACGGCTTCGTAGGAGACTCCGGTGACGCGCCCTTCATCAATCGCACGGATACGGTCGCGAATCTGAGAATCCCATGCCGCTTCGGCCTCGGGGTCGGCTCCCGCTTCGGCGCTCTCCATGAGGGATTCCGCGAGTGCGAGCTTCTGGCGGGGCGGGAGGTCCATCGCGTCTTTGGTGACTTGTTCGAGTGCGGTTGGCATGAGCGAGGGTTCGCAGAGGATTTGGAGTGGATCAAGCGTCGGCAAGGTGATTTCCCGGCTTGCCGACTGCGTTTCGTGTGCCTACCTTGCGGACATCATGAATATCACTTTGCCTGCTCCGCTGGAAGCCTCGCTCACTGAGGGGCGGGCGGCTTTGCATCTGGCTATCGGGCTTTATACGGCTGGGGAGGTGACGCTGGGGCAGGCCGCTGAGGTCGCGCACTTGAATCAAACGCAGTTTATGCACGAACTTGGGCATCGCCAGATTCCGCTTCGCTTTGGGCTGGAGGACTTGGCGGAAGACCTTGTCGCTATTCGTGAATTGCGGGAGTTGCACGCCGCTCGTAGCCGCTGACCTGTGCTTGTCGTCAGCGATACTTCGCCTCTCACGGCGCTGATGCAGATCGGGCTGGAAAAGCTCCTTTTTTCGCTGTTTGAGCGCGTCGTTATCCCGCCAGCAGTCCGGGCCGAATTGCTGTCTGCGCACGCGACGATCCCGGAGTGGCTGGAAGTCCAAACTCCGAGCGCGGTCCCTTTCGCAGTGCGGTCGGCGCGGCTCGATCTCGGTGAAATGGAATCTTTGGCGCTGGCGCTAGAGTTGCACCCCGAGCTGGTGCTGATGGATGAGCAGATGGGCCGCCGGACGGCCCGTGAACTTGGGCTGCGCGTGACTGGCATCCTCGGCGTTCTCCTCATCGCGAAGGAACGCGGGTTCATTACGGAGATAAAGCCCGTGATTGCGGACCTCCGCAAGCGTGCGGGGAGCTGGTTTTCCGATCCCCTTGTGGCAGGCGTGTTGAGCGAGGCTGGGGAGACTTAGGCGAGGATCGGAGAGGTGGGGAATGCGGGTCAGGCGATGAAAAGGAACAGAATCACGCTTCCAACTCATCCAGTTGACGCCCCGCAGGACTTCGGGCATTTTCCGCGCATGAGCACGTTGCTTGAAATCGAAGAGGTCGCTGAGACATTGCCGCCGGAGGAAAAGGAGGAGTTGATTCTTTTTCTGACTGCGAGTTTGCGGGCAAAGATAGAGTCGCCTATTCAGGGTAAGGCGAGCGATTGGCTGCGGTCGGCGCGTGGGAGCGTGAAGCTGGCGGCTGGGGAGTCTGTGGATGATGCTCGGATGGGGTTTTACGCTGGGAAGTATGGCGCGGGAGTTTAGCAGGTGATGCGTGTTTTTCTGGATACGAATATCTTGCTAGATGTACTGCTGAATCGGGAGGAATTTATCGCCGATAGCAACGCGGTCATCCTCCAGTGTGAAGCTGCTGGTGCGCAGATGTTCATCGCGTGGCATGGCTTGGCGACGGCTTACTATCTTTTGAAGCGAGGGCGGAAGGAGCTGGAGACATTGGCGGAGGTGGATAAAATCCTCGCTTGGGCGCGAGTGGCCTCTGCTACCGATGCGGGCGCACGGCTGGCGAGGCGGCTGGAGTTGTGGGGATTTTGAGGATGCGTTGCAGGCGGTATCGGCAGAGGCTTGCGGGGCGGATTGGCTCGTGACGCGAAACGTGGCTGATTTTTCCCAGAGTCGTGTCCCGGCATTAACTCCGAAGGATTTCCTCGCGAACGTCGAGGTGCTGTGAGGATTTGAAGTGGGTCAAGCGTAGTAGTCCAGTTGCGCCGCCAACTGGCTTGCGGTGATGTATCGCGCCACGCAACAAGTTGGCGGCGCAACTGGGCTACAAAACAAAACCCGCTGGCCTCTCGTTTCCGAGCTGCCAGCGGGTTGTGAGTTTACTTCGCTAAAGCGCGATTACTTCTGGCCGGGACGGTAGTCCTCGAAGGCAGAGGCAAACGCTTGGTCGAGGCCGACGAGGTCTTCGCCGGGCTTGATTGCGGTGTCGAAGGCTGCGGCTTCTTTGCGCATGTCTTCTTCGCTGTAGTTTGCTGCTTTGACGGAGAGACCGATGCGGCGCTCTGCTTTGTCCACTTTGATGACGCGGGCTTCGATTTCTTCGCCGACTTTGAGCACGTCTTTGACTTTCTCAACGCGCTCTTCGCGGAGCTGCGAGATGTGGACGAGGCCATCAATGTCGCCGTCGAGTTCCACAAACGCGCCGAATGCGGCGAGCTTGGAGACCTTGCCTTTGACTTTGTCGCCGATCTTGTAGCGCGTCTCGATGGCTTTCCATGGGTCTTCGTCGAGCTGTTTCATGCCGAGGCTGATTCGCTGGGCGTTTTTATCAATGTCGATGACGACTGCTTCGACTTCGTCGCCCTTCTTCACTTGCTCGGAAGGATGATTGATATTGCTGGTCCAGCTCATGTCGGTGACGTGAACCATGCCGTCAATTCCGTCTTCGAGTTCCACGAACGCACCGTAAGCGGTGAGGTTGCGGACGATGCCTTTGACGGTTTTGCCGATTGGATACTTGTGCTCCATCGCGTCCC
>JANMLS010000187.1:0-11118 GCA_031372675.1 Verrucomicrobiaceae bacterium | reverse complement strand
CCCGCAGTCGAAAGGCTGCGGGCGGGTTTGTTTTTTGCGGTCGCAATTGTTTCGCATCCGCGTAATCTGTAGGCGGAATGAATCGCCTCATTTACATAGAGACCAGCATCCCCAGTTTCTACTTCGAGTCTCGGTCTGGTGCGCAGATACAAGCCCGCCGAGAGTGGACTCGCGAATGGTGGGAGATTGGCAAATGGAGCGATGCGTTGGTGACTTCACCCGTCGTGATTGCTGAACTCCAAGCAACTCCAGACGCCGCGAAAAGAGACGAAATGCTCGGTCTGCTCAAAGACCTTCCCCAATTCGCATACGCAGATGAGATTGACGCAATCGTAGATGTTTATCTTCGTAACAAACTCATGCCACTCGCCAGCGGAGGTGACGCCCACCATCTGGCACTCGCCTCATTTCATGCCTGCGACATTCTTCTCACATGGAATTGCAAGCACCTAGCCAACGGCAACAAAACGGGACACATCCACCTCATCAACAATAGTCTTGGCCTGCACACACCACAAATCATCACGCCACTAGAACTCATCGAATCCGAATCATGAATACCAGCCAGCCACCAGCCCCACGCGAAGACGGCCTTGAATGGCTCCGCGAAGTCCGCCGCACCATGTTCGAGCAGGCTGGAGGCGACCTTAAAAAACTCGGCGACCACTACCGCGCCGTCCAAGCGCAACACCCAGAAAAAACATTCGACCCGCACGCAGTCATCATTGAAGCCGTAAAAGCACGGCGGAAATAGCAGAGATTCGTGCTCCGCTTCTGGCACCGCCATCGTGATGAGACTTTCGGTGAGTAGGGGGAAAACTTCATCGCGTCTGTTGAGTGGGCTTGTTTATACTCCTGCGAATGAAGCGCGCTTTGCTCCTCATTCTTGATTCCGTCGGCTGCGGCGCTGCGCCGGATGCTGTGCAGTACGGCGATGTGGGCGCGGATACGCTTGGCCATATTTATGAAAATACGCCGGGCTTTTCGCTGCCGGTGCTGGAGTCGTTGGGGCTTGGTGCGATTCTTGAGCGGACGGATTCCGCGCGGGCTTCGTGGGGGAAAATGCGCGAGCGTTCGGCGGGGAAGGATACGACGACGGGGCATTGGGAAATCGCGGGTGCGGAGCTGAGTGAAGCGTTTTGCACGTTTGAAAAATTCCCCGCTTCACTCGTCGCCGCAATCGAAGCGGAGGCCGGCGTGGAGTTCATCGGCAACTTTCCAGCGAGTGGGACGGCGGTGCTGGACCAGCTTGGCCCGGAGCATCTGCGCACGGGCAAACCCATCCTCTACACGAGCGCAGACAGCGTGCTGCAAATCGCCTCGCACGAAGAAATCGTGCCGCTGGAAAAGCTGTATGCGCTTTGCAAAATCGCGCGTCGGCATTGCGACCCACTGCGCATCGGGCGCGTGATTGCGCGGCCTTTCGTGGGCAAGCCGGGCGCTTTCCAGCGCACGGCGGGGCGGCATGATTACGCGATGATTCCTCCGCCCACGGTGCTCACCGCGCTACGGGATTCCGGCCACACGGTTCACGGCGTGGGGAAAATCAGCGACATCTTTGCAGGCGAGGGAATCACCGCAAGCACGCCGACGGCAAACAACGCGGAGGGGATGACGGCAATCGAGCAACTGTGGCCTGTGCTCGACGGGCTGATGTTCGCAAACCTCGTGGATTTCGACATGCTTTTCGGCCACCGCCGCGATGTGGCAGGCTACGCAAATTGCCTGCGCGAGTTCGACGCATGGCTCGCGACTTTTCTGCCGAAAGTGAACGCGGAGGATTTGGTGATCATCACCGCCGACCACGGCAACGATCCCACACATCGCGGCACCGATCACACCCGCGAAGAAGTGCCGCTCATCGTCCTGCATCGCGGCAAATCCCAGCAGCTCGGCACACGCGAGACATTCGCCGATGTCGCCGCGACGCTCGCGGATTTTTTCCAGCTCTCGAACTGGCCGCGCACAAACTCCTTCCTGCCCTGACCTATGCACTTTCTCCGCACACTTCTATTTTCACTCACCACGCTCACCGCAATCGCACAGACGATTCCCGCAGATGCGCGATATGTGATGTCCTACTTCAAAGCGAACGATGGCGGCGGCGACGAGCGGCTGTTTATCTCCACTTCGTCGGATGCGCTTACTTGGACAAATATCAATGGCGGCGCACCCGTGTGGCAGCCGCCGGGCTGGGCGGGGTTTACCAATGTCGTGCGCGATCCGGCAATTATATACGACAACGGCTGGTACTGGGTCGCATTCACATCGGGCAACTACGGCCTGCACAAAGCGTTTGGCCTCGTGAAGTCGCAGGACCTTCTGAATTGGACGTATCTAGGCAATATCCCAATCCCCGTGGCTGGCGCGACATCCTCGAATCTCACATGGAATCCGTGCTGGTTCCGTGATGGCGATGGCAGCGTGCGACTATTCATCTCCATAGCGCTACAAAGTGTGAGCTATGGGCCTAATCCCCACATGAAAACCTACGTCACCCAACCGACGAACGCCGACTGGACTACGTGGGCGACGCCCGTCCCACTGGCGCTGCCGAACTATAATACCAACGAGTTTTATTGCTGGAAAGAGGGAGACATCTATCACGGCATTTACGTGGATTTCCAATACGGCGGCGGGTGGAAGCATGTCACCTCCACGGACCTCCTTGGCACTTGGAGTGCCGATCAACTCCTCGGCTTTTACGGAAAAGAAGGCGGCATGATGTTGAAAAAACCGGGCGGCGGATACCGGTTCTACATCGAATACGGCAATAACGCGGCGACGACAGGTTTCCGATATTCCGACTGCTCAAATGCGTTCACGGGATTCTCCGCAGAGACAGCTGTAACTTCCGATACTCCGATGCGGAATGGAAAGATGACACTGCTTCCGGGTGCGACGAATTTCAGCGCATGGGCCGCGCAGAATTCGCCATCCGCGCCCGCTTTGCTGGATGATCCCGACAAGGACGGCGTGCCAAATATGCTCGAAGCATTGCTGGGGCAAAGCCCCCTCGCGCCTCAACTCGCGCCACAGCCATACTTAACGCCGGGCGGGCAGCTCGCGCTGAAATTTTCGCGCACTATTCGTTTTGTCGGACTTACCGTTGAGCCGGAATCTACGCTGGCTTTTCCCGCATTTACCACCGCTGCGCCGCTTTCTCGCACGTTGATGAACGATGGCACCGAGCTTATCGAAACGCGCCTACCTATCGGTTCGCAGAACGGATTTCTGAGATTGAGAGCACTTCAGGCACCGTGAGAACCGGCATTGTCCTCGCGGCATTCTTCATTCATCCCGTTGCTGCACCTACCATGACCACCTACGAAAATACGCTCTCCAATCTCCGCGCCACACCACGCCGCTGGCTCGTCACGGGCTGCGCCGGATTTATCGGCTCACACATCGTCGAGACTCTGCTGCGCAACGGGCAGAGCGTTGCCGGGCTGGATAATTTTGCCACGGGTTTTCCGCGCAATCTCGATCTCGTCCGCGCTGGCGTGGGTGATGAAGCGTGGGCGCGTTTTCGCTTTATTGAAGGCACCGTGGCGGACCGCGAAGCCTGTCGCGAAGCCTGCCGCGAGGTGGATGCGATTTCGCATCAGGCCGGTTTTATCTCCGTACCGCAAAGCCTCGAAGACCCGCTCGCCTGCCACGCGACGAATGTAACCGGCACGCTGAATCTGCTCGTAGCTGCGCGGGACGCAGGCATCCGCAGCTTTGCTTACGCGAGCAGTTGCGCTGTGTACGGCGACGAGACAACGATGCCGATGCGCGAGGATCGGATTGGCCGTGCGCTCTCGCCCTACGGCGCGTCGAAGCTGATGGATGAAGCATACGCCGGGCTGTTTGCGATGCACTTCGCGATGCGTGCCGTCGGCCTGCGCTATTTCAATGTCTTCGGCCCACGGCAAAATCCAAAAGGCGGTTACGCCGCTGTCATCCCTGCGTGGATTGTGTCGCAGGTGAACGGCGAGGAATGTGTGGTGAACGGCGACGGCGGGCAGACGCGCGACTTCTGCCACGTCGCAAATATCGTGCAGGCAAATATCCTCGCTGCGACGACGGAGAACGCGAACTGCGCTGGCCGCGCTTACAATATCGGCCTCGGCGGCAGCACGGATTTGAACGCACTACACCGGATGATTTCCGAAAAACTCGCCAGTCTTGATGCGACATTCCAGCCCCGCCCGCCGCGCCACGGCCTCGCTCGCGCGGGCGACATCCGCCACGCATCGGCGGATATTTCGAGAGCGACAAGTGAGCTGGGTTTTGTCCCCGCAATCAGCGTGGATGCGGGTCTTGGAGAAACCGTCCGCTGGTATTCGGAGAACTCTGTGTAGATGAGATTACCTGCCGAAAGCCTTGCGAAGCATTTCGAGGCTTTTGGGAACGGCGGTGTCTGCGGGTTCCTTGCCTTCCATTTCGAGCGAGACGTAGCCGGTGTAGGCTGCGTCTGAGAGGATTTTTGCGATGCGGTTGTAGTCGAGTTCCAGCGTGTACCACAGGCCGCCGCCGTTGTAGGTTTTGGCTTGGACGAAGACGGTGCGCGGCGCGATGGCGGCGAGTTTTTCGTAGGGGTCTTCGAGGAAATTTCCGGTATCCATCAACGCGCCGATGAAGGGCGAATTGAAGCCTGCGAGGATGCGGTTCATTCCTTCCGGCGAACGTGAAAGTCCCCAGTGATTTTCCAGCGCAAGGATGACTCCGAGTTCCTCCGCGCGCTTCAGACATTTGCCGAGTCCATCAATTGACCACGCAAACGCTTCGTCTTCGCTGTGCCCCGCGATGGGCGGTTCGAGGCCGCGTTTTTTCATGAACTCATCGAAGTCCTCGATGGTGCGCCAGCGGCCTGCGTTGATGCGGATGCAGGGTGCTCCGATGGCGTCTGCGATTTCGAGTGTCTTGATGGTGTGGTCCACCGCCGCCTGTCGCGTTTTAGCGTCGGGGCTGACGAAGTTTTGGTGCGTGCTCAGGCAAATGAGATCGATGCCATTGCGGAACGCATGACGCTTGAGGTTGCGGCAGTAAGCGCGGCCAGCGGCATCGAGCGGAGCTTTTTCATCCAGCTCCATCTGCCGGTGCAGCACATCTACACCTTCTGCTCCGAGCTGCGCAGCGCGTTCGATGACGGTTTCGATGGGGAACTTTTTCTCCTCAAAGTGCCAGTAGCTATAACTCGAAACGCCGAACTTGATGGGCTTCGGGAACTTCGGCGCAGCGCTTGTTTCGGCGATTGCCGTCGAAGCGATGGATGCTGTTCCTGCGGCGAGAAATTGGCGGCGGTTCATGGCTGGCGGCAGTTTAGCCGAGGCTCAAGCGCGGGTCTTCGCGGAGGATTTCCTCCAGCGATTCCCAGCCGTTTTCATCGGTGGCCTGGAATGCGTGGAGATAGACCGCGACCACACCGGCATCGTGTTTTTCGAGAAGGGCGGTGACGACTTCTGTGATCTTCGCTTTTTCCGGTGCGGAGGGGAGTTCTTCGATGGTTCCGTTTTCGTCGTGCTGGATGCCGAGGCCATCGAGGAAATCACACAGCAATTTACTCTGCGCACCGACGAGCCAGATTTGCAGGATGTGCGCGGCGACATCGGCATTTTGCTTGCGGCTGAGGCCCTCGCGAATCCATGCGTAGCGCTCGGTGCGAGGTTTGCGCTCGAAGAAAACAGGGCGGATATTCCGCTGCTGGCAAAGCGTGGTGAGCGTGGCTTGGAGGAGATTTGGCTCCTTTTCGGCAAGGTGGGTGAAGAGGGTGGCCGCGACGGGCGCGGGCAGTTTTGCGAAGATTTCGTTCGGTTTATACATCGTGCGGAGCGCACACTAGGCAGACGCTTTCGCGAGGCAAGCCCGCGCAATGTTGTGCTTGCGCAAACTGGGTGGGGCACGTTGCATCCGCGCCTTTCCAATGATCTATTCCTTTTCGCTCAAGACGATGATGCTCGCAGTCGGGCTTGCGCTGTTTCTTTCCCACCTGCTCGCAATGGTGCGCGGCGCGGATGTGAAGTCGTGGCTGAAAGATTTCCCGAGAAACAAACCAGCAGGCGTGATTCTCACGGTGCTGCTGGCGGCGTGGTTTTACTGGCTCGTGAAGACCAGCGATCTGGGCGAGTTCTCAAACTGGCGCGGCCTCGTGCTTTATCTCACGCCCGTGAGCGCGATTCTTGCGATTTTTTTTATGCAGGAGTTTCTTGCCGTGCGTGCGCTGGGCGGGCTGGTGCTTATGGCTGCGGAGCCGCTTTTGGAGTCCGCATTTTTGCGCGATGAATCCTCGCGGCTGCTGCTGGTTTCGCTGACTTACGTTTGGATTATCATCGCGATGTTTTGGGTCGGGATGCCCTACACACTGCGTGATCAAATCGCGTGGGTATCGTCCTCGGATACGCGCTGGAAAGCGGCGACGTTTGCCGGCATCGGCTACGGTGCGGTGCTGATTGCTTGCGGGCTTTTACTTTGAGCCGGAGACCACGTCGTTCATCTTGAAGATTGGCAGGAACATCGCGATGACGATGCCGCCGACAATCACGCCGAGCAGAACGATGAGCATTGGCTCCAGCAATGAAGTGAGCGCGGAGAGTGTGGCCTCGATTTCCTCGTCCCAAAAGTCCGCCATTTTTTCGAGCATGGTGTCGATTTTTCCGGTGCTCTCGCCAGCCGATACCATTCGGAGCATCATCGGCGGGAAGATAGCCTGTTTACTGAGCGCGGCGGTGAGCGGTTCTCCGCGCTCCACATCGGTGGAGACACCGCGCAGAGCCTCTGTGACCACGATGTTGCCGGATGTGTCGCCGACGATTTGCAGCACTTCCAA
Source organism: Verrucomicrobiaceae bacterium (assembly GCA_031372675.1). Taxonomy (GTDB): domain Bacteria; phylum Verrucomicrobiota; class Verrucomicrobiia; order Chthoniobacterales; family Chthoniobacteraceae; genus SXWH01. The sequence continues at coordinate 4,307 of JANMLS010000187.1, read as the reverse complement.
AATCGGCACGCCGGAGCGAATAAGCTGCGCAAAGGTGCGCGCAAATCGCGTCATGCAGATTTTGTGAATGAGGGGACCAAAGACGGGCAGTTTCAGCTTCCAGCGGTCGCATGTCTCGGCACCTTTTTCAGTCCGCACCCATGAACGAATTCCATAAAAAACGCCCGCAATTACGGCTACGATGTAATACCAGTTCCCTCGGACAAAATCGGAGAGATCGATGAGCATCTGCGTGGGCTTTGGTAGTTCGGCCCCGAAGTCTGCAAAGATGGCGCCGAAAACGGGCACGACTTTCACGATCAAAAACGTGGTAATTCCGAGCGCGATACAAATCACGATGACCGGGTAAGTCAGCGCGGATTTCACCTTCTTCGTCAAGCGCGCGGATGATTCGAGAAAGCCCGCAAGCCGGTCGAGCACCTCGGCGAGCATACCGCCCGATTCGCCCGCTTTGACCATCGAGCTGTAAAGGCGCTTGAAGATGGTTGGGTGCTTCAAAATAGATTCGTGGAATGTGGAGCCGTCCTGAACATGCGCACTCACTTCGCCGACCACGCGGCGAAGGCCCGCCTGCTTCTTCGGGTCTGCTTGTTCGTAAAGCGCGGTGAGTCCGGTGACGAGCGGAAGCCCCGCGTCCACCATCGTCGCGAGTTGGCGGGTAAAGAGCACGAGATCGGTTTCCGAAACTCTGATCGGCCCGCGAGCCACCGCGCCGCCTGCCTTTTGCTGGATCGAGAGGACCATGAGGCCCTTGGTCATCAGTGAGTTGATTGCATTCTCCTCATTCAGTCCTTCCTGGACTCCAGAGATCACCTTTCCGGCGGGGTCGCGCGCTTGATATGCAAAAGTGTACATGCAAACCGACTAAGCAGACGCGGTGCCAAGCAGTTCGTGCGATTTATCCAGGACGCTGGGATTCGTAGCATCCCGGCACGACGTGAGCGACCTTATCAAATCACGGAATGAATACCGTTTTGAGCCGGATGAATATCTTGCCGCCGACTGCGAGGGTGCGCTTGATTTTTACCTGCACCGAGTCAACGCCGACGCCCGCGCCATCGTTGGTCGGGGTGATGATGATGTTGACGCCGTCGTGAACGGCGGTGCTCCAAACGCCGATCTCGCTTCCGTATTCCGCCGCGATTGTGGTGCCGGCATCGGCATTGGCTGAGTCGCTGCGGCGGTAGGTGTAGATGAAAAAGTTTGCGTCGCTCGCGTTGTCGAAGATCGGCAGAAGTGCGCCAGCGTTGGCGGTGATGTCGGCGGCTCCGAGCAGCCAAGCCATGCCGTTTGCAAGACCGTCGCCATTCGCATCGGCGTTGAAAGCCGCGCCGCCGGACCATGTGGCGTAGCTGGTTTGCACGGTGAGAGTCGTGTCGTCCAAAATCGCGTTGGTGGTATCGAGGTCGCTTCCGGCTGCACTCTTGATGGCAGCACCGGCGTTGATTTTTAGTTGGAGCGATCCCGCGTTCGTCGGCGTTACCTGCACGGTAAAAATGCCGGGCGAAGTCTCGGTGATCGTGCCGAAGGTAATCGCCGAGCTTCCTTCATTTCCAAAGTCGGCTGCGCTCACCGTGCTGGTGTCCATGTCTTCGCTGAAGCTCACGGTGTAAGTCACCAGCGTGTTCATGGAAATCGGGCCGCCGCTTTTGTCATCGGCAATTCCGGCGAGCGTGGGCAGGCCGGTGGAAGTGACGTTGAGCAGCAGGCTGTTGCCGGAAATGGAAACGCTGCCCGTCCAGCCAGCGGGCAAGTTGAGCGTCGCGGGTGCGCTGCCGGAGATGTTATTTCCGCCCGTGACGAGCGTGTAAATGCCGGGCGCTGCGCCGCCGCTGGAGGTGATGGTGAGCACGCTGGCACCGGAAAATGCGAAGGATTTTCCAGCGGCAATATCGAGCCGGTCATGCGCGGCGGCGGCGGTGCTGAGGTCAAACTCCAGCCTGCCACTCGCGGCGATGGATGTATTCCCGCCGATGGTGCCGGTGCCGCCGAGAGTCGCGCTGGCGCTGATGCTCACGGCTCCGCTGGCGGCGGTGGAATCGCCGTTGATGAACAATTTCCCAGCGGAAACAGCAGTGGTGCCGGTGTAGCTGTTCGCACCGGAGAGCGACCAAGTGCCTGCGCCTGTTTTTGCGAGGTTGATTTTTCCGGTTCCGGCCACGTTGTCCTGAATGATGCCGTGGATGGAGTTGTTGTCGGTATTCGTGCCGCCCAAAGTCAGCGTGCGGGTAGCAGTAATGCTCGCAATCGCTGAGTTGAAATTCGCGGCGGTGAAGGTGAGTGCGCCGCTGCCGTTGTTGGAGAGCACTCCGCCGCCCGTGTTTGCCGCAGTGGTGTCGCCGATGTGGAAAGTGCGGTTCGTGGTGCTTGCGGAGCCGATGTAGTCGAGCGTGCCCGCGCTGGTGCTGCTGCCAAGTTGCAGGTTGCCGCTGGCCGGTTTGCCGATGGCGCTGTCCACTCCGTAGTTGGCGATTGAGTTGAGAGTGAGCGTCCCGCTTCGGACCATAGTTGCGCCGGTGTAGGCGTTGACGCCGGATAAAACGAGCGTGCCGCCCTGCACCATGACGAAACCGGTGAAGGTGTTACTGTTTGAGACGTTCCATTTGCCCGTGCCTGATTTAATGAGACTGAGCACGCCCGTTCCGTTGTAAAAAGACGCCGCGCCCGAATTGCCGATCTGCCCGGCAAATTCGTTGTTGCCCGTGTTGCTCCCGCTCAACTGAAATTCGTGGTCGCGGTCCGTCGTGTTTGCGAGCGCGGAGTTGATGACAAATTTGTTCGCCGCGTTTGCGTTGTTGTTTTCGAGAATCGCGGTTTTGAAGCTCCAGTTGTTCGGCTTTGGCAGGAATTGAATCTTGCGATTACTCAGCGTCAGCGGCCCGGCGTCGTTGTAGAGCGCGAGCGTAATCACCTGCCCCGAATCCCCGCTGCCGCCGCCAAATTGCAGGTTCCCCGTGCCGACGGCATCGTTCATCGTCGCAAACCGAATCGTCTGCCCATTGCCGCCCGCGCTCGTCCTGATGTTGCCCAGAAATGCGCTGGCGTCTGCGAGCGAGAGCGTCTTATTGCCGGTGGCAAAAACGATGTTCCCCGTCCCCGTCACCGTGGCTAAAGTGACATTCGCCGCCGTGATCGTAGCCGTCAGCCCGGTGCCAACGGAAAGCTGTCCGGCGCTGTAATTATCAGCACTCGTGAGCGTGGCACTTCCGGTGAACGAAACATTTTTTCCCGTGCCGCCCCACGCATTCAGTGTGGAAAATGCAAGCGTCCCGTTGTTCAGCGTGATGCCGCCAACGATGGTATTGTTGCCCGCCAACGTCGCGCTCGCGCCGCCAGTTTTGGTGAGGCCGCTGGTGCTGGAAATGATCGAGTTCACCGTAGCGTTCGCATTTGCCGTGATGGTCGCGGGCGATGCGAAAGTGATCGTGCCTCCGCTGAGGATGTAGCTGGCGGTATCGAAGCGCAGCCCGCTGGCAGTGACGCTTGCGCCGATTGTCACCGTGCCCGCCGTGCCCGCAAAAACGGCGGTGTCATTGTTGCCATTGTCCCAAGCCATGTGCGCGAGGCTGTTGCCTTGGTCCCAGTTTTGGAGCGTCGTATCCCAAGTGCCCGTGCCGCCCGCGCTGGCTCCGTTGCCGTTGCCGACGATGTCCGCCGTGCCGCCATCCCACCAGCGCGAGCCAGGCGCGACTCGCGTGACGGTGAGCGTGTAAGTATTCGTCGCGGACATATCCTGCGAGACGACGACTGTGGTGATGACGTTGCTTCCGACTGCCAAAGAAATCGCGCCGGAGGTATTGCCGGAACTCACCGCGATCCCATTCACGGTGATGCTGGCCGCCGAGTCCGATGCGGTGGGCGTCACCGTCATGCTGGATGTGGCAAAGGAAACCGCCGCCGTGTAGCCGAAAGTCGTGGTGGTAAAAACGGGCGCAAGCGTGCCCGCGCTCGGCACGAGGCTGCTCAATCCAGCGTCTGCGGTTCGTTGCACCGTGAGCGTGTAAGTTTTGGTGGCGACTTGGTCTTCTGCCAAAACAACGGTGGTGATGATGTTGCTGCCCACATTCAGCGCGATGGAGCCGGACGCAGCACCGGAGGAAACAGCATTGCCGTTGACCGTGATGGTCGCGCCGGATTGTGCCACCGTGGGCGTGAGCGTGAGGCTCGTCACCGCATTAGGCACGGTGGCTGTGTAGCTCGTGGTGCCGCTGGCAAAGACGGGGTTCAAAGTCCCTGCACTCGGAACCAAGCTGGTGAGGTTCGCATTCGCGCTGGCCGCTGCGTGAGTCACGGTGACGGTGTAGGTG
>JANMLS010000042.1:0-9798 GCA_031372675.1 Verrucomicrobiaceae bacterium | reverse complement strand
CCGCGCCAACTCCGGCGTCTGATCCCCATCCCGCGTCGCCGAACAATAAAAGAACCGCACCCGCAAAAGCGTCGTCTCCCCCAAAGCCTGCGCCTCATTGCGCGCCTTCGTCGCCCCCTGCCGCCCAGCCCCCGTAGCCTCGCCCGCCACATCCACGATAATCCCCAACTGCGCCACGATCCGCGCCAGCCGCACCGCCGGGTAGCGCCACTCCGCCTTCACCAGATTCTCCAAATCCACCTTCACCGCCTGCCTAGCCAGCGCCAAACACCGCCCATGGTCAAACTCCCCGATATTCCCATTCTTCCACAAATAAGTCTCAAACAACCCCGCCCGCTCCGACTCCGAAATCACCGACTCATCCAACGCCTGAATAAACCGATGCCCCCCGCGCAACTGCCGCTCCAACTCATCAAACGCCCCCCGCAAAGTCCCCGAAGCCTCCGCCCGCGCCCCCTCCGCCGTCCCCGTCAACGCATCCAACCGCGCCAAAACCGCCAAATCTCCCACCACATCCGCCCGGAGCGAAGCAGGCAGCTTAAACGAACTCCCCACCTCCCGCGAATCATCCACCGTGATGACTAAATTGAGACGACGGGCGAGTTCAGTTGATTGATCATTCGGCATAATAAGTTCCTCCTAGGTTTTTTTGATGAAGTTTGAGTGAAATGAAGAAATCCAAACCACCGGGAACGAAAAGACCGTCCCAGAGAGTTGAAAGCCAGAGCCCTCCCCCCGGACAACCGTCTAAAAGCGAGCAACTCCGCCCGCAGAAAACCAAAGTTCTCGCCATCGTCAATCGAAAAACGGGCATAAAACAAAATAGTTTCACCTCCATCAACCCTTCGACGGAGCCAAACAGAAATCCTTTCGTCTCCGTCAACCCTTCGACGAAGCCAACCGGAAACCTTACCGCCACCGTCAACACTTCGACGGAGCCAAACCGAAATCCTCCCGCCTCCGTCAACCCTTCAACGGAGCCAAACAGAAACCTTCCCGCCTCCGTCAACCCTTCGATGGAGCCAAACGGAAACCTTCCCTACTCTGTAAACCCTTCGACGGAGCCGAAAACACAGACTTTCCTCTGTAGCCCCCATATCACCCCTCCGCCGGAACAAAGAGGCAGCATGAACCGGGGGCGAAGCAGTCAAATCATTTCCCACCCGACAGCGCCTTGCGCAGCACATCCTTCACAAAATCCGGTATCGCCAGCCCTGCCTCCGCAGCGTCCGCTTTCAGTCGCTCGTATTGCTTCGTTTCGTCCCCCTGCCAGAGCAGATCAACCCGCCTCAATTGCTGCATGGCAATGTGCGAGTGATTTTCAGGATACGCCCAGTAGCAACTCAAACAGACCTCCTTCTTCTTGAGCTTCGTCCAGTTGTCGCAGTGCTCACACGACCAACTTTTCGCCCGATTCGCAGAGCCGCACAGTAGCATGAACTCGTCCGGCGACATCGTTGCCGACTCTCCCGCCACTTCAAACGGGACACGGTGGTCAATTTGCAGCGCCGCCTCGGGCAGCTCTTCCAAATAAATAAAGCAACGGCAGCCATACTTTGCGATGAGTGCTTCCTTGATCTGCTTGGACAGTCCGGTGCGCCCATCAAAACGGCGCACCTTCAGATTCGTGGGGTCTCCAAAGCGATAGGCTGCAATTTTTCTCCCGTCGCCACCAGTCACTGTTACCCGTTCGAGGGGGATTCCATGCTCCTTCACATCACGCGCGGCCCGTGGCGGATGATTGTAGCCGTAGAGGTTTTTCAATTCCTCGGTGGTGATTTGCCCGTGCTCTAAAATGTGCGTGATGACAGTTCTGGGGCGCTTGGCGGTCACCGAGTGGCACAGCGCCAGAAACTCCTTCGGATATTGCTTCTTGGGCATAGCGGAGGAATCAAAAGAGTTCAGGTTGTTTCACCGCTCTGCGACTCGCCATCTTTGGCAGCGCCCCAATTTCCAAGGCCAGTGCGGGCGAAATGTAGAGTGACTCGACGGTGTGCTCTTCGCGACCAAGGAGGGTTGATTGCGTTGAGCGCCCGGCTTCCAACTCGACATGCGCGAGTCCCAAATAGGCAGGCAGCGGCTCACCGTAAGATTTATCTCCCGTCCTACCGTCGTAGCTGATCGCATAGCGCAGCCCCCGTGCATTCAGTCCATCCAGAGCCACCACGAAATCATCGAACGACAATCCCGCAAGATAGCGGGAATCCCTCTCGCCCGATGTCCCCTGATACGGCGGGTCCATGTAAATGACATCCTCAGTCTCCACCGCCGCCAGCACATCGCGGAAATCATGCGAAGTCACAATCGTCCTTCCCCGCAGCAACATGGAGACCGCCATGATATTCTGCCGCATCGTCTCCGGTCGCGTGCCCAGCCGCCGTTTATCCGGGCTTTGGTTAAACATGCCCTCGCTGTTGTAGCGAACGGCCCCTTTGATGCACCGCGCCAGCAGATACAAAAAGAGCTTCGGCTCCTGAGTCCGGTTAAACTTCTCCCGCACCGTGTAAAAATGTTCGAGTGCATCTCCAGCCTCGCCCTTCCAAAGTTCCGCATACGCATCCGCCAACTCTTCGGGACGGTTGATCATGAGGTTCAGCAATTCCGCCAACGGCTTGTTCAGGTCGTTAATCCAATAGCGTTCCGCCCGCATCCGTGCCGCACAAGCCAAGGTCATCGCCGCCGATCCAGCAAACGGGTCCACCAATCGGCGATATTTGACGGGCAGGTAATTCAGAATCAGTGGCGCGAGGGCGCGCTTGCTCCCTTGGTATTGGAATGGTTGCGGGACGATCATACGAGTGTTTCTGTGATTAGTTTTGCCGTACGTAGGGCGGCGTCTTCGACGACGGATTCGTTGAGGCTGGTCATTTCTTAAAATAACGAAACACCACTGGTGTGATAGCCTTTTCCTGCTCCGCACACTCGCTGAAAAATTTAAGAATTGGTTCCTTCATAAACTTTTCAAAATGCTCCACGTCTTTGGGCAGGCACTTTGGAACGAACCGCGTCAGGATGTATAGTCCCTTTCCAAACTCGTTAGGTAGTGGAATCCGTTTCAGCTCGATCATTTCTCTCAGCTCTGCCGCTAAGGACTTGTCACATTGCGCCCAAAGGTAGAGCTGAGATACCGATCTTTTCCCAAAAAGCACTTCGGGAATGAACTGCTCAATACCGATCCAGAGTGCATAGTCTTTCCCGTTTTTCCATTTACTGTGAGCGATGTAAATTTGCACGGGATCGGTTTCGATGAAATGCCACTGAGGCGTCCACCAATCCATTTGCATAAGGTCTTGCTTAAGTGATTTAAGGAACGCCGTCAGGTCTTCTTGAAGCTTCCCTCGCGCTGCGAGGACATCTTCGACGGCATCCCAGTGTGTCGCCAACAATTTACTTTCTTCTCTTAGCATAGTCGTTTTTAGGTTAAAGATTCTTTAAAAGTTCCAGCCAGTCTTGCACGAACAACTTCAATTTCCCGTCTACCTTCGTTTCAGGAAATGAGTGGAGCATCTTCCCGAGCATTGGATAGGAGCAGTGGTGCCACCCGTTGCTAGAACCATCTGCGGCAGGATTCCCATTGAGGGTCAGAAAAACCGCCACTACCCGGTCTTTAGGCACTTGCAACGATTTCGCAAAGCGACGCAAATCTCGCCTCTCTCGCCCCAATTGATCCTTTCCCAGCGGCGCACGCACCTTGTTCTCAATGTAAATCACGAAATCTCCTTGGCGGAAGACAACGACATCAGCAATCGCCTCCGACCCAGAAAATTCTCGGCGCACCATATAGCCCGATGGCTCTGACTCAAAATTCAGGCCACAGAGCTTCGCGAATCCTTGAAGGAACATGCTTCCATTCCCGTGACTTTCGGTTTCATCCAGCAACCACGCCAGAATCGAACTGTGCTGGCGCTCGTCCGCGGAGAGGCCGGCCATTGAAAGAAGATTGAAGCTGGGAGGGCATGATTTTGCCTGTTCCACCCGAAGACACCTCACTGCCTCAAGCAGGTTGGCCATTCGCTCAAAAGCCGCTTGGGTAGTGTCGGCAGCGTTCGATTCAAAGAGCGCGAACAGGTCGCCCATCCTTTTCATCCTCTCGGCCTCCTGCAATACGCTCACTGCTTTACCTCTCGCTGCGTCATCGCATCGGCTTAGGTTGGCGAGGGTGCAGGATTGGTGGAGGTTGGTGCTCATTTAGTGGGCATCACATCTGGATACGGCCCGAGGAACCTCTCCCCGTTGAAGTGGATCATGTGGTCGGGGTCTTCGGCGATCCAGACTTCGGATTCCCATGCGATGTGCGAGACGAAGGTCTGCATGGTGCGGCGGATGGTGGCGGTTTCGAACATCACTTCAGGCGTACCACGTTGTTGGCGGAAAGGAGGGTGCGCATTTGGGTGATGGCGATTTCGTTGAGCTTGAGCAGGCGCTCGGGCTGGGGCAACCCTTGGCGGATGAGGACGGAATTGAGGCTTTCGAGGTTGGTCAGGACGACGAGCTGTTCTAGTGGGGCGTGGTCGCGGATGTTGCCGTCGGCGCCGGGATGCGCATCGCGCCATTGTTTCGCGGTTTGTCCGAAGAGGGCGACATTGAGCAGGTCGGCTTCGCTGGCATAGACGAGCGCGGTCTGAGCCTTGGTGATAGACGGCGGAATGAGCGTCTCTTTGATCGCATCGGTGTGGATGCGGTAGTTGATCTTGGCGAGGGTGCGCTGGAGGTTCCACCCAAGCTGGAGACGGTCGTTTTCGTCGTCCTTGAGTCGCTGGAATTCGACGATCAGGTAGAGCTTGAACTCCGATGAAATCCAGGAGGCGAATTCAAAGGCGATATCCCGGTGCGCGTAGGTGCCGCCGTAGCGACCCGATTTCGAGGTGATCCCAATGGCTTGGGTGCTCTCAATCCACCGCTGCGGCGAGAGGACAAAGTAGTTGGTGCCCGCCTCATTTTTAAACCTCTCGAATTCGAGAGGTTTAAAACCCGGATTGCACAGTTTTTCCCAAAGCCCGAGGAACTCGATGGTGCTGCGGCTGCGCATCCAGTTGTTGATGATGGCAAAAGGCTCCTGCGAGTTCCGATATCGGGCGATGTCGGTCAGAGAGAGGTAGTCCTGATTATTCCGATTCAGGACTGCGATGGTCACGCCTTGAACTTCGAACGTGGCTTTGCTCATAGCGGGGAATTCTGGGAGCTGCGAGTCGCGCGCGGGAGCGGACCGAACATCGAAGCCATGAAGTCAGCCACAGGCGTCGCGGTGAGGAACTGTCCGAGTTCCTCTTGGCGACTTCTGGAGCTTTCGATGGCCGCGAGTTTCAGGCTCCGCAGAGTGGCTATGCTTTGTAAAGATGCGCAACCGTGCGGGGCGGTGGCCTCGACGCCGAGGTTGGCGGTGCTGTTGTCTTTTGTGAGCTTCGCTTTCGGAGGCATAGGGAAGGGTCTAAGGTTGCCGCATCGCGATGGCAAGGGCGACGTTGGTCGGGGGTGACCGCGTGTGATGTAGGACACTCGTCCCGCGTGAAATGCGAGCGAAGCTCGCCCAGAGCGGGGATTTGCCTTCGGCGGTCTTACGGCTCCTAATCCCCGTCCCTCATAGCGCGGAACGCCCGACTAGAAAACCGTGCCACTCCGAGAGCAGCGTCAAACAGATTGGGCGCTGCGCGCGTGGGAGGACGAGGATTTCTTCGGTGGGTTTTACTCGTCGCGCTTGTCCTCCTCCTGTTTCTCCAGCGCAGCGAAGGTGTCGAAATCGCTTTGGAAAAGCCGGTCCTGGATCACCCGGTATTTCTCGAACTCACCCTCGGCGTGCTCCTTGGCGATTTCGACGCTGATGCGTACAGCGTCTTGCAACACTTCCCGCTCATCCGCTGCGAGGAAGATGTCGAGCCGCTTCGCCCAATCCTCCATCGTCATGGGCACGCGGCGCTTGGCGCGGCTTTCCGCTAGGTCGAGGTAGGCGCTCACGATGCGCCCCAAATCTTCAAGTTCCGCCGCCGTGAGGTAGTTCTTTGCCACCACCACGTCGCTTTTGAGAACCTTGCCGCTGGGAGCTTTGCCCCAAGTCGTCAACCCCATGCGTTCCTTCCTGTGGTCCGCCCGCTTGACGATCAACTCGGCGGCGGTCTGGCCGTGGACGGCGTAGTGCATTTTGTTCTGCACTTTGGCGAAGAACGCCTGGGTGATCGGCGCGTCCTTGTCGTAATCCATCGCCGTGGAATAGATGTCGGTGATCTTTTGATAAAAGCGCCGCTCGGATAGACGGATTTGCTTCGCGCCGCCCCACGGCGCTCACCCTCCGCTACGCTGCGGGCAGCCTTTCGGCTGGCTGTCTCGCTCCGCTTGGCTCCCGTATCTCCTCCAGCAGGCGCTCAAAGTAATCCTCGCCGAGAAACGCGCCGTTCTCCATGCGCTTCCGGTCCATCACATATCCCCGGAGCGTAAAGTCCCGCAGGACTCCCGTGGCCCATTGCCGGAAGGCCGTGGCGCGCTTGGAATTCACCCGGTAGCCGACGGCGATAATGGCATCGAGGTGGTAGTGCAGGATATTGCGCTGCATCTGGCGTTTCCCCTCGGTTTGAACTGCTAAGAATTCCTTAGTAGTTGCCGACTCAGCCAGTTCGTTTCCGGCGAAGATGTTCTTGAGGTGCATCAGCACGTTCTCCGGTGTCGTCTCAAAGAGCAGCCCGATGCTTTTTTGCGACAGCCAGATCGTGCCATCCTGCACCCGCACTTCCACGCCGTCGCCGCCGGTCTGGTAGGCGAAAGTTAGAAATTCCGCCGTGCTGTTGCGGATGCGCACGCTGTTCGGTGTGTTCTTTTTAGGCATGGGCGTCTCCCTGTCTATCGCTCGGGTGCGAGGATTTCATTGAGCGTGGCTGTGCTTTGGAAAGATGCGCAACCGCGCGGGGCGGTGGCCTCGACGCCGAGGTTGGCGGTGCTGGTGTCTTTTGTGAGCTTCACTTTCGGAGGCATGGGGAAGGGTCTAAGGTTGCCGCATTGCGATGGCAAGGGCGACGTTGGTTTTGGCCCGGCTCGCGCAGACAAGGGGGAGCATGGCAGTCGCCTTTGCGCTTCACTCGCACGGGGCGCTTCCCGTGGGAGTGGGGCGGCGCGCCATCCAATTCCATGCTGATACTGCTCCTCGTGAGAAACTGGGGGGCACGAACCGTGGGTGAGTGGTGCTGAGGCGCGAACTGTTTTTTAGCCAAACAGCGCTTTGATCGGCTCGCCGTGGCGGGTGATCATCACGGGGCGGCCTGTCGGGGTGAGGTATTCTTTGCGGGGGTTGATGCCAATCGCGCTGTAGAATGTGGCGGCGACTTCATCGGGCGTAATCGCTTTATCCTTCGGCCCTTCGCCTTTCGCGTCGCTCTCGCCGATGACTTGTCCGCCTTTGATCCCGCCGCCAGCCATGAGGCAGAACATTGCGCGTGGATAATGGTCGCGTCCGGCGCGTGGGTTGATTTTCGGAGTGCGGCCAAATTCACCCGTGACGAAAACGACCGTGCTTTCGAGAAGTCCTTTCGCCGCGAGTGCCGTGAACAGCCCGCTGAGTCCCGCGTCGAGTTCGGGGAGTTTGCGCGTTTTCAACGAAGTGAAGTTGTCGCTGTGCGTGTCCCAGCCGCCGAGATTCACGGTGACAAATTTCACGCCGCTTTCCACGAGTCGTGTCGCGAGCAGGCAGCTTGAGGAAAATTGATCCGCCCCGAAAAGCCCCGTGATGCTCTGCGGTTCGCGGGATAAATCGAATGCCTCGCGTGCTTTTGTCGAGCGCATCATCAGGTAGGCTTTCTGGCCAAATTCATCCATGCCGCTGAGAATTTTGTCCTCCTTCGCCGCGTCACCAAACGCTGTGTCGTAGCGCTTCACGAGGTTCTCGCGGCGGTCAATGTCCTCCATCGTCACGCCACGGAGCGCGAGGCCGCGAATCTCCATGGGCTTGCCCATTTGCGGCGCACCGCCCGTATCAAAAGGCCCGTATTCCACGCCGAGGTATCCGGTGGGATTATTCCCCTGGCTGGGAATGGCGACGAAAGAAGGCAGTTCCGGCACTCCGCCGAGTTCCTTCGAGATCACCGCGCCGTAGCTTGGGAACTGCAAGGACGGCAGCGGGCGATTTCCCGTAGATAAGTAAAGCGAGCCGAGTTCATGCGCCGCAAGCGTGTGCGAGACACCGCGAAGGACCGCGAATTTATCCGCGCACTTCGCCAGCTTCGGAAGGTGCTCGGAAATCTGCACGCCGTCGGCATTCGTCGCGATGGGCTTAAATTCGCCGCGATGCGTGTCGGGCGCGTCGGGTTTCAAATCGAACGTATCCATGTGGCTCGGACCACCGCCGAGACGCACAAAAATCGCCGCCTTCGCCTTGCCGCCGAGCGCAGCATTCTCGCCAGCGTGGGCGAGGTAGTTTTGCAGCCCGAATGATAGCCCAAAGCCGGAGATGGCTCCGACGCGGAGGAAGTCGCGGCGCGAAACGCCGTCGCAGAAGGTGTGTTTGCTCATGGTGGTGTGTGTGGTGTTTGGTGGGTGATTTGACGGACGTAATGAATCGTCGCTTTGGATGATTCGCGGAAGAGGTGCTTCTTTGAAAAATCCTCTGCCTTCAAATTGTGTGACAAGTGCTATGAAACTGCCACGCGATTGATTAACCACTCACTAACATGAATCCGCTATCCCGCCGCTCCTTTCTCGCATCATCAGGAATTACCGCTGCCGCCGCTGCTGGCATCGCGCCGCACGCTGCGAAATCTGCCGACACGCTGCTCGCTACTGCCGGGCAGAAGCCGAAACGGATTATCCATGTCGTGAGCGACGGCATGAGCATTGGCACGCTGACTTGTGCGGACATGCTCTCGCAAATCCTGCGCAAAAAGCCGCTCACATGGACTCAGCTTTTCAAGCACCCTGCGGCGAAACTCGCGTATATGAATACGCGCTCGCTGAACTCCGCAGTGACGGATAGCTCCGCCGCTTCGACTGCGTGGGGGAGCGGTTCGCGCGTGGTAAATGGCGCGGTGAACGTGCTGCCGGACGGGACATTGCTCACACCGCTTTTCCCGTTGTTTGCGGATAAAGGCTGGAAAACCGGCCTCGTCACGACGGCGGAAATCACCCACGCAACGCCCGCTGGGTTTGCCGTGGCGGTGAAATCGCGTGGCAACTCCGATGCGATTGCCGTGCAGTATTTTGAGCGGAAAGTGGATGTGCTGCTCGGCGGCGGTGCGCCATTTTTCAAAGCGGCGCGACGCAAGGACAAGCGCGACCTCACGGCGGATTTCACGAAGGCGGGATACGCGGTTGTCTCCGACAAAGCCGGGCTTGCTGCTGCGCCGCTCGATAAGCGGCTGCTCGGAACTTTTGCCGACGGGCATCTTCCTTACACCATTGATCAGCGGAATGATCCAAAGCTCGGCGATAAAGTGCCTGTTCTTGCAGACATGGTGCGTGCGGCGCTTGCGCGGCTGGAGCGCAGTGAGAAGTTCATTTTGCAGGTCGAGGGCGCGCGCATTGACCACGCGGCGCACAATTCCGACGCCGCCGCAGCGCTCCATGATCAAATCGCGCTGGATGAGGCGCTGGATGTCATCGTGGATTTTCAAAAACGTAATCCCGATACGCTAGTCGTCATCACGACGGACCACGCAAATTCCAATCTCGGTCTGAACGGTATGGGCGGCGGATACCGCACGAGCAACCAGCGGTTCGCTACGATCACGGAGGCGAAAATGTCGTTCCCAGAAATCCTGAAGCTCATCCAAAAAGCGGGCACTGCAATCAAAGTGCCCGCGCATCCATCCGACCCGGAGGACA
>JANMLS010000152.1:0-12167 GCA_031372675.1 Verrucomicrobiaceae bacterium | reverse complement strand
GTGCGCTGGAAATCCCCGGAAAATCCGTCATGGACCTCCGCCGAGTGACTCTGACACTGCTTCCTTGAACACGAACACTGCGGTTGATGGCTGTGAAAAAAGTCAGAAGCACATACGCAAATTAGAGGAAAATGGTTCATTGACGCCGGTAATCGTAGCTCATACGTTCCCGCTCCATTTTTACTGCAACCAGCCATTGAAAGGAGGGAAATCACCACATGCCAGAAGTACAAGTTCGTAAAGGAGAGCCTATTGACCGCGCCCTAAAGCGCCTCAAGAGCAAGCTCGAAACCGAGGGAATCATGGACGAAGTGCGCCGTCTGCGCGCCTTCGAGACGCCCACAGAAAAGTCGCGCCGCAAAGCGAAGATCAACGCAAAGCGCGCCAAAGCTAAAAAAAGCCGTTTCCAGATGTCCTAAATAAGTAAGCGGATTCATCTCCGCTGAAATGACTCTTTCACAAAAAACCGCCGCAAACCGGCGGTTTTTTCGTATCGTAAAGTAGTCAACGGCTTCAGCCGTAGGATCGCCGAAAAGACAACAGGCGAACGCTCCGCAAAATGACATCGCCCACGAGTGCGCAGCATTCTCTGCTTACCACATTCGCTACGGCTGAAGCCGCTGACTACTTTCGCAAGCGCTCGCGGCAAACTTCCCCTCGACAGCATTTTCTCACGGAGTAAACAAGCCGCTATGAATAAAGCCCTTACTCCCGTTCTTGCAGTGGTCGCAGTTGGCGGCGCTGTTTTTGGAATCCTCCAGATGAATGCACGCTCGACGGCGCAGGCCGATGCCGCAGAGCGCGACCGGCGAATTGCGAGCCTGGAAAAAAGTGCCCGCGATGCGCTGGATGCTGCCAACAAGGCGAAGGACGATCTCGCTTCGGAGCAGGCAAATGTGGCGCGACTGAAAAAGGAACGCGATGAGGCGCAAGGCGAGTCAAAGTCTGTCGCGGCTGGCAATGGCGAGGAAGGAGCGAAGCCCGCCGCCGGACAGCAGCCGCAGTTTGATATGCGCAATATGCTCGGCAATTTGGCCAAGGGCTTCGACGACCCGGAGCAGCGCAAGGTGATGAAGTCGGGGATTCAGCAGATGGTCGGCTCCTTTTACGACAAAAGGCTCCAGCAAATGGGACTCAGCGAGGCGGACAGCAAGCTGGTGGCGGAGATTCTCGGTGAGCGCAATTTTATGGCGATGGATAAAGGCCGGGCAATCCTCGCGGGCAAAACAGACGAGGCTTCGATTGCGCAAATCCGCAAGGAAATCGAAGCAACGAAGACGGAGTATGACGGCAAAGTGCGTGCAGTCATGGGCGAGGAAAAGTTTCGCGAGCTGAGCACCTACGAGCAAACCATCGGCGACCGGCGCGCAGTGGATGGTCTCGCCCGCTCCTTTGAGCGCAAAGGCCAGCCGCTCGATGATTCTCAGCGGGAGAAGCTCACGGCCATCATGGTCGAGGAGCGGATGAAATCGCCCTCCAACGAAATTCCCGATCTCGGCGGCGGTCCGGGAATGCAAATGCTGATGTCCGACACGGAGGCAAAGGCAAAACAGCAGCAGGAAGAAGCGATGCAGCAGCGCGTCGCAGGCCGCGCCTCCGAAGCCGGACTTTCGCCGGACCAAGTAAATACCTTGGTTGAGAGCCAGAAGCGTCAGAACGACATGAAAGCGATGGGCCGCACATTTAGCCGCGCGTTTCTGATGCCGAAGTAAGCAAGCTCGCGGGCCATCCGCGCTGTCCTCCGGTATGTATCGCGCTCTCACCATCACATTCGTAGTCCTCTGCACCGCCCTCGCGTGGTGGGCGCTGGAGCTTCAGGGCAAACTCGTCTTTAAGGAAAAAGAGCTGACCGAGCTTCGCAAAGCACGCGCCGCCGCGCTCGAAGCCGGGAGGCAGGGGAAAGCCGAAAATACAGCGTTGTTAGAAAATGTGGAGCGTCTGCGCAAGGAGCGAGATGCTGTAAGGGGAGAAGCGCCGGAGGCTGCGGCTCCAACAGATGCGGAAGCAAGCGGTGCGAGTTCTGCGAGCGAACTCATTGAGCAATCAGCAAAACTGATGATTGCGCCGGAGGTGAAAGCCATCATGCGCGCTCAGCTCCTAGCGGCATCAAGGAAGACATACGGTGAACTTTTCAAACGCTGGAATCTTTCAAACGAGGAAACCGAAGCAGTTCTGAGAGCGCTCATAGATCGCGATACGAGCGGTTTTTCGACAGACATTTCTACGCTGCCGTATGCAGTGAGTGATAACACGAGTATCGCTCCAATCGTGGAGTCGTTTGCAAAAGAAAGAGCCGTTGCCGACGAAAAGCTCGAAACCGTGCTCGGAGCAGAGCGAATGAAAGAACTTGCTGCTTACGACGATGAAGTGGAGCGTGAGTATGTGGTGTCGCGATACGCCGAGCAACTCGACATTGCAGGCTCCTCTCTAAACCCGCAGCAACGCACACAACTCGTGGATTTAATTCGCAAGGAAAACAGCGGGGTCGGCTTCTCGGCATTTGATGGCGGTGATCTTTCGGAAGCAGCTATCGCCAAGAGCAGCAGAAGCAGAGAGATTATTCAGGCGCGGGTAATCCGGGATGCCACTACCTTTCTTTCGCCCGATCAGGTGAACGGCCTGCAATCCGCATTTCGGGAGGAAATTGAGCAGGTAGAAGATCATTTGAAATTCATGCGCGAGTCATTTAGGCCGATCCCATCGATCACGCAGGGCAATCGTGAAAAATAGGAGCGGGGCTGTTGTGCCGAGTTGCTCCGGAGCGGGGATTTGCCTTTGGCTGTCTTACGGCTCCAAATCCCCGTCACGCGCTGCGCGGCGAACTATAACTGAGCTTCTGGGCGCAAACGTCGGGGATTAAGAAATCCCCGCTCCGGAGCGTCATTTCCGCAAAAGCGCGGCGCGTTTTGCAGCAAGCTGCTGTTCGGTTTTCACGCAGTCGGGCGAGTGGGTGCGGTAGTAGCGCTCAAGCTCCCGTCGCTGCTTTTCGGTCCGCTCGCTCGGCTCTAGGGCGAGTGTGTCGCGGATGGAATCGGGTAGCTCCAGAACGGGCGGACGGTGGCTTGTTGCGTAAATCCGAAAACTGCGCGGGCCATGTGCGGGAGCTTTATTGCGGAGGAAAAAAGTCACGACTTCGGCTCGCTCCAGCGGTTTAGAAAGCTGGAAGGCTGAGGCGATGCTGATTTTGCCGTCGGGCGAAACGCTCCATCCTGTCGCCGGATTTCCATCCACGACCTTCGCAATTTCACTACCGGGATTTTCCACGCTCGCGCTGGCTGTGATGACTGTGAGTGCGGGAGAATCTTTGGCAGGGCGGATTTCGAGTTCGCCGATTCCTGCGGAAACCTTTTGCCCGTCGGCATTGGGCAGAAATTCGATCCGAAAAGCCGTCGCGCCTTGCTGCGGCAAAACCGCCTGAATGATGAATGCCGCCTCACCCGCACCCGAAGCGCGAAGACTCCCATCCGCAGCGATTTCGATTTTCGCATTACGGGCAGTGGCGCTTTGGATTTGGAGCGGTTGCCATTTCACCGGCTTGTGGAGGTCTGCCTCCCATTCGTGAATGTCGTGCTCAAGCATCGTGGAGAGCCGCGATTCGAGCGCAGCGACCTCACGCTTCAATGCCGCATAGCCGGAAGCAGGCTCCGCAAAGCACGGCAGCGTAAGCGCGACTGCAAGCGTAGTGAGTTTCAAAAGCATCCCTTTGGTGAAGTATCGAATTGGTGAATTCTTGGTGGTTGTTTTGGGACACAGTGCTACCCCGCTTCAGACATTCGAGGTTTTGCTTTTGCCGAGCTATCACCATTTGCTACTGCCCGTCATCCGATGAATAAGGAATTTTTAATACGACTCGCGCGAGCTGGAGACATTGATGCTCTGGAGGTGCTTATTCCGCTTTCCGTGCGGGGCTTGCAGTCTTCATTTTATTCTTCTGCGCAGATGGAAGCGGCGCTTGGTCCGGTCTTCGGAGTGGACCGCCAGCTTATCAGCGACGGCACTTACTTCGTCGTCGAGCACTCCGGCCAAATTGTCGGCTGTGGTGGATGGAGTCGCCGCCGCGCAGTCTTTGGTGGCGACCGTGCGCGGCTCGTGGAGGACGCCGCTCTCGATCCGGCACATGAACCAGCTCGCATCCGCGCTTTCTTTGTTCATCCCGATTGGGCGCGTCGCGGCATTGGTCGCGGCATCCTTTCCGCCTGCGAGTCCGCGATTCGCGCGGCTGGTTTTCGCGACGCTGTGCTTGTCGCCACGCTTGCAGGCGAGCCGCTTTACACATCGTTTGGCTACTCCGTCGTCGAGCGGTATGAAGTGCCGCTTTCCGGTGGCCTCGCGCTTCCCGTGGTGCGGATGGTAAAGAGTTTCGAGCCGCAGAAACAAAACGACTAGAGTCTATACGGAACTTCGCAAAGGCAGCAAAAGCACGGAGCGAAAGGGATCGCGGGCTTCCAGCCCGCAGTGTCCGGCATCCTGCCGGGCACATGCAGTGGGAAGTAGCTTCCTCGTTCAACGGTGCTTCCCCGTGGATTCCGGCAGGATGCCGGAATCTGTCCCGACTCGTCGGGAGAAGCCCGCGCTCCCTTTTCCTCTCCGCTACTCAGATGGCCAGCATCTCGGATGGATGTTCCGTAAAGGCTCTAATCGCCTGAACTGGAATCATCTTTCCGCGCCATCGTGCGCTCCACGGCACTGCGCACTCGGATGGCATCGCGCAGCATTCGCCAGGAGTCGCGGATGATGCGGACTTTGCTACCCTCGGCGTTGCGCCATTCCACGGGACGGTCTTCCACGATGAAGCCGAGTCGCTCGGCGAGCAGGAGCAGCTCTACGTCGAACGCAAAACCGTCCATCGTTTGCAGTGGAAAAATCGTCTCTCTGGCGCGGCGACGAAATGCTTTGAATCCGCACTGCGTATCTTTCACGCGGATGCCAGCGATGATGCGGAGCACGGCGTTGAAGGTCTGGCCGAGCTTTTGGCGGAGGAGACTTTGGCGTTGGAGGATGGCGCTTTCCGAGTGCTGGCGGTTGGCGATGAGAATATCTATCTCCGGCCTGCGCTCGAAGTGGGCGAGGAAGCGCGCGATTTCCGGCAGCGGAGTGGAGAGATCGGCGTCCATGAAAAAGGCGATGTCGCCAGTCGCAGCGAGCATCCCGGTGCGGACGGCGTGGCCTTTTCCGCGCTGGTCGGGATTGCCGATGACGCGGAACGATTCTAGTCCAGCGGTCGAATGCCGTGCACGTTCCAGCGTGTCGTCGCTGCTTTTTTCCACGACCAAAATGATCTCGCGTGTTTGAGGGACGCAGAAGTTTTTCAGCGCAGCGATGCACTCGCCGATGCGGTGCGCTTCGTTGAAAGCGGGAATCACCAGCGATAGGGTTGGCAGTCCGGCGGTGGTTGTGTTGGGATTCAGAGGCCGTGAGCGTAGCAGTCTCGCGGCAAATTGGTCAAAAAAGATGAATGCCAGAACACACAGCGCAAACGCAGACTTGCTCGCGTTGAAGCCATGACGACACCGCAGCGATTCCTCGCCGCTGTCGTGGTTTTGCTGGCGCTGCTGGTGCGCATCTGGGCGCTCGATTGGAAACCGCCGCATTTCGATGAAGGCGTCAACGGCGGCTTTGTGGATGCCATGCGCCACGACCCAGCTTACCGCTACAATCCGGCGAATTTCCACGGCCCTCTGCATTTCTACGCGATGTTTGCATCGGGGCAAATCTTTGGGCGCGGAGTGTGGTCGCTGCGTCTGCCGACGGTCTTGGTGGGCGTGGCGTGCGTCGCGCTGGTGCTGGCATTTCGCAGGTTTTTTTCCGCGTGGGTCGTGTTTGTCGCGGCGGTGGCGTTCGCAATTTCTCCGGCAATGATTTTTTACGCTCGATACGCGATTCACGAAATGTGGCTGCCGTTCTTCGCGATGCTGGCGATCTACGGCGCGTTTGGCGTGGCGCGGGGAGATAGGCGGCGACAGGATTTGTGGGCAATCGGCATCGGAATTACCGGCATGGTGCTCACGAAGGAGACGTATATTTTGCACTTCGCTGCTGCGTTTCTCGCGTGGCTTTTCGGGCGGGAGAAAAGCGAGCGGGTGAAAGCGGAGCCGCAGTTTTCGCGGCAGGAAATCCTTCAAGTCGCGGGAGTTTGTCTGGCTGTTTTAGTCACGCTGTATTCCGGGATGTTTTATTACTGGCCGGGAGTTGCCGGGATTTTTGAGACGTTCCGGGACATGGCGGCGAAAGGTTGGTCGAGCAGCGAGGAAGGGCATCACAAAGAGATGCTCTACTACCCAAAACTGCTCGGTTATTACGAGTGGCCCGCGCTCATCGGTCTGGCGATTGCGCCGGTGCTGGCATTGAAGCGGTCGCGACTGGCTGGAGCTTGCGCGGTGGTCGCGGGGCTGCTTCTTCAAATCGCAGGCATCCCGTGGAGCAATACGTTTTCGCTCGGCGTGTGTCTCGTGCTGGTCGGCGTCTGCTGGATGGTTGCGAAACCGCTGAAATGCCCGCTGATGCGCTTTCTCGCGCTCTACGGCTTGGCGTCGGTCGCGGCGTATTCGTTTGTTTCCTACAAAACGCCGTGGTGTGTGATCAATTTGCTGTGGCCGTTTTATTTCGTGCTCGGCCACTGCTTCTCGCGGCTTGTGCAGTTCAGTCACGCGAGCGTGGTCCTGCTGCTTGGTGCGACGCTTTCCGCTGCGCCGCTCATGGATTCCTGGCGCATCAATTTCATCAACCCGACATCGCCAAAAGAGCCTTACATTTACGTGCAGCAGCTCCGCGATTTGGAAATGCTCACGAAGCCCGTGGAGCGCGTGATTGCGGCGGACCCATCGCGGCGGTTGATGACAGGAATTATTATCCACGCGACTCCGCAGCCGCTTCCGTGGGTCTTGCCGGACCTTCCGAATGTCGCGGTGTGGAGCCATGAAAAGGAACTCCACGTCGCTGATGCAGATTTCTTACTCGTCCACGAATCGCGTGTTGAGGAAGTGGAGGCTGTGTTGCTCGACGTATATTTCCGCAGCCGGTTTCGCTTTTTTTTCGAGGATGATGATCACCGTCTTTACCTGCGTGCATCGGTCTTTGCTGAAGCAGTGGAGCCGGGGCGCGTGCCGGAGTTTCGCCGCCGCATCCGACTGGAGGACTCTGCGGAATGATGAATCTCGCTGCTGCTTTTCTTTACGCGATGAGCACCTCGACGCTCGCTGCGATCCTGCTCGGATTTTTGTTTAGCGGGCTGGACTCGCACTCGGCGCTCACCGCGCTGGGCTGTGGTTTTTGTGTGGCAGTTTTCTCGCTCCTGCGCCGTCCGACTTTTGCAAAAATGCGCGGGCCGCGTGGTTGGGAATGGTGCGCGGTTCTCCTGTTTGCGTGGTTCACTGTGCGGGCATTTTTGTGGCTGGTGACGGTGGAGGGCGATGAAATTAAAACGGTAGTCTGGAATAATGGCGGAGATCTTTCGCTGCACCTCGGATTCATCCGCTATCTCGCAAACGGCGCACCATTCTGGCCGGAAAGCCCGATTTTTGCGGGCGGAAAAATGACTTACGCTGTCGGCGCGGATTTGTTCAACAGCCTGCTCCTGCTCGCCGGTATGGACGTCTATCGCGGGCTGGTGATTGTGGGGCTGATTTGCTGCGCGCTCACCGGCGTGGCGCTGTGGCGGTGGGGACGCGCGTTCACGATGGCGGGCTTCCTTTGCAATGGCGGGCTGGTCGCGCTGGTGCTGTTTCTGCCGCACTCCGTGGCGCAGGCGGTGAGTGGCTCGCCGGTGGGTTTCCCGGAGGCGGACGGCTGGCCTGCGGCGCTGGATTTGCAGGGTGCGCTGGCGTGGAAAAGCATCCCGATTTCCATGCTCATCACGCAGCGCGGATTCCTGTTCGCGCTGCCCGCCGGGTTGCTGCTGCTGTGCTCGTGGCGTGCGCGTTTTTTTGCGGGGCAAGGCAGCGATGAATGGCGGATGCCGGTGTGGGGCGAGTTGCTGCTTTATGCGTCGCTACCGATTTTTCACGTCCACACATTCATCGCGCTTTCGCTGATGCTGCTGGCTTTTTTCCTGGCCTGTCCAGTTATCCGAAAGCCCGTGTTGCGCTTTGTCGGCATCGCATTTTTGCCTGCGACGTTGCTGGTCTGGCTGGCGATGGGGATGCTGCAATCATCCCCACCGCCGCGTGTGTACGACATGGAGGAAATAGAAAATCCACCGCCGCGTCCTGCCTCGAAAGTGCTTGGGTGGAAGCCCGGCTGGATGAGTGATGACGAGGCTACGCTGCGAGGATTTTCGCAGCTCGGCGGCGATCCATCCGTGCCGACGACAAGCGGGCGCGTGGCGAGGTTTGCGTATTTTTGGCTGCTCAATTTTGGTGCGCTGCCGTTTCTGATTATCGCGCTGGTCGTGTGGATGCTGCGACTCGTCTTTCGCAAGCGGGTGAGTTTTTCCCATGCGTTTTTGTGGTGTGCTGCTGCGGTGTTTCTCTCCGCAGTTTTGGACGGATGGAATCCCGCAAACTCACTGCCGCTCATTGTGGCGACGGTCTTGATTTTCTGTCTGCTGCTGCGGATCGCGAGCGGGTGGCATCAGCAATTATGGCCTGCGGTTTTTGTCCTGCCGTCGGTCTATTTATTCTTCCTTTGCTGCAATGTGAAGTTTGCGCCGTGGGAGTGGGATAATACGAAGGTGATGATGTGGGCGTATCTCATCGTGCTTCCGTTTGCGTGGGAGTTTGTGGTCGCGAGGCTGCGTTTTTGGATGCGGATGATTGTCTGCGAAGTGCTGTTTTTCTCCGGCTTCATCACGTTGTTTGGTGCGCTACGCCCGGATATGCCTTACCGCGTCATCGCTTCAAAAACGGAGCTGGAACTGGTCGAGCGCGCGGTTCGCGACATCCCGATTACCGAGCCGATTCTTTCGCATCCTTCGCACGATCATCCGTTGCTGCTCGTCGGGCGTCGTGTGGTGCTGGGCTATCCCGGACACATCGCGAGTCACGGGATGGACCCGACGGAGCATCAAAGCTACATCGCAGCGATTATGCAGGGAACGGAGGAATGGCGCATCCTCGCTGCGGAGCTTGGTGCGCACTATTTATTTTGGGGAAAAGCGGAACGCGATGCGTATGGCGGCGATTCGCAGGGCTGGCGGGAGTCGCAGATCGTCGGCGGTGCGGGGGATTTCGAGATTTTCGATTTGGCAGTTCCGGCTTTGCCGCTGGAGGCGGATGGTGCGGAAAGCCGGTAGGTTGTTAGAAGGGACGGAAGCGACCAGAGGGACATGAGGGACGGAGTCCTTTCTGTCCCTTCAAAACGATTTTCTGGGGAGGCTTATTTGCGGAGGTGGGCGAATTTTTTTGCCCAGTCTTCGGGGAGCCGGAGCGGTTTTCCGGGGGGCATTTGGATGAGCGCGAGGCTTTGGCGGCAGGTCGCGAAGATGGTCGCGTCCTCAGCGCTGACGACCTCGAAGGCGAACCAGAAGCGGACGCGCTCCACGCTATCGAGGCGACCGCAAACGAGTAGTTTATCCATGAGTTTTGCGGGCTTGCGGTAGTCCACTTCGGTGCGCAGGAGCACGGGATAGACGTTGGTTTTGGCAAGTTCCAGCATGTCGAGGCCGATCTGGTCTGCGAGTAGTGTACGGGCAGTCTCGATGATGCGGAGGTAGGCGAGATTGTGGACTACCGCCGCGCAGTCGGTGTCGAAAAACATGACTTGGTAGGGGTATTCGATTGTGGGTGTCATGGGGCATTCCATGCGTGTTTCTGCGGCTCACATCAATCTGTGAATCGCGGGCGGTTTGGGTTTTGACACTTCGGAAGCGCATCCGTAATGCTGCGCCGCGTTTTCCTAATGCCTTCTACTTCTCCATTCACCCGGCAATCCATGGGCAGGACTTTCCTTGTCTCTGCGGGTGTGCTTGCCGTGGTCGGAGTGGTGCAGTTTTCCGCAGTGGGCGTGGCTTTTTTCCGCTCTATAAAAGGCGAAAGTGGTGAGCGGCATGTGCCTCAGCATATTGATGTAAGCAGGCTGATTGCAGAAAGCCCGCCACCGCCGACGGAGGAGCTTTCCACTATCAATCCGCTGGATGATTTGCCTGCGGATGAACCTGCGATTGCGACTCCGCCTGTGGAACCCACGCCGCCGCAGCCCGATGCCCAACCGGGGAAAAAAGAGCCGGTAATCGCCGCCGCGCCGCCGCGTCCTACGCCGGTCCCACTCAGCGCATTTACGCCGAAGCTGAATCCGCAACTCACGGAGCTGGTCGAGCAGGCAAAACTCCTGCGCAACAAAGGCGACACTGCCGGTGCTTTGGTGAAGCTGCGCGAGGCCGCTGGGATGGAGCCAGGCAACCCGCTGCCCATCGCGGAGACTGCTTATACTTACGAAAAAATGTCGCTGCCCGACAAGGCGGCGGTGGAGTGGAAGCGGATTTTGCAAATGGGCGAGCGAGCCGGTCTTTATTACTCTGCGGCGAAATCGAAGCTCGATATTGCGATGGGCGCGGCAAGGTCGGTCGCGACGGTTGGGAGCGGCGCACCGGAGGCGGGTGGAACGGCGGTTTTCGCGGAGGGTCGCGTCATGGCGCTGGGCGGTGTGCGGATGCTCGAAAGTGCATCCAGCGGGAGCGGCAGACGTTTTTCGCTGGCGATCCCGATTTATGCGAAGGAAGGCGCGATTGTGAATCCGCGCAAGGAAGTGGTCACGCATGTCCGCTTTTATGATTTAATCAACAGCAAGGAAATCGTGCCTACGACGGCGAATGTCGCCTACCGTTTTGCGTCGCCACCGGCAGACTGGACGGAGGCCGGTCTGGAGACGCTGGAGGTGGACTACGAGCTTGCGCAGACAGGCCGCGATGACCCCGCCGGAGAGGGCCGCCGCTACTACGGCTACATCGTCCGCGTGTTTCACAAAGGCACTTTGCAGGCATCTTTTTCCGAGCCTGCAACGCTTGCCCAAAAATTTCCCGCAACCGAAAAATAACTCCTACTACGACTGATGAGAATCATCCTTGTTGACGACGAATCGAGCGTCCTTCCAGAAATGCTCGCCACTTTGAAATCCATGCCCGGACACGAGCTTCGCGTGGCAATGAACTCGCAGAAAGCGCATGAACATGCGGCTGCGCTTGGCGGCGTGGATTTACTGATCACGGATGTGGTGATGGAGCCGACGGATGGATTCACGCTCCGCGCCGAGCTTCAAGCGGTGTATCCGGCGATGAAGACGGTATTTGCCAGCCAGTATGATTTGAGCGACTACGCGGCGCAGCTCGATGGAGCAAAAGTGCTGGCAAAGCCGGTAGCTTCGGATGCCTTGCGCACGATGGTGCAGTCGGTGGTGTTGGAATTTGCCACCCAAAAAACTGCCGCCGCACCGCAGCCCGTGGCTTCGGGAGTGAGGGCGCCAGCGGTTGCGCAGGCTTCGCCCGTGAAAAGCCAGCCGATTCAGGGCATCCCAGTTTCTGGTGTCCGGGTGACTCCCGCGCAGGTGATTCCTTCGCCCATCGCGACGCAGGCTTCCGCGCCGCGTGTTGCAGCCGTTGTAGCGGAGCAGGATTCGCTGGTCGGCGTCTCGCTAGGCGATTACCGCATTGAGCGCGTGATCGGCACAAACGCTTGGGGGAAAGCCTACGCAGCTACGCAGACGAGCGTGAATCGGCTGGTGGGATTAAACGCACTCGATCCAGCCCGCTCGGAGAACCCCGATGAACGCACGCATTTCCTGGCTGATGCCCGCGCAAAAGCCGCAGTCTCACATCCTTTCATTGTCTCGGTGTTTGAGGCGGATGAGCGCGAGGGCGTGGTATTTTTCACGCACGAGTTTCTCGATGGCGCGACGCTCTCCGAGATGGCACGGCAGCGCCGCAGCCTCGATGAAAAGACAGCGCTCCATGTGATGAAAGTCGCGGCGGAGGGGCTGAACTATCTTTGGAGCCACAACATCTCGCATGGGTTGTTCGACGCTACATCCATCCGCATTGGCAGCGACGGCATCGCCCGCCTCGCAAACCTCGCCACCGAGGGTGCGGACCCCTATGTTTTTGTGTAAGCCGAGATGGATGCGCTCGCAAGATCGATCCGCACTTTACTCCCGGCAAACGTCATGTCGCAGGGGCTTTCGATGCTCCTCAACCGGATGCAGGGCGGCGCAAATCCTGTCACCGGATGGCCGCCCGTCAT
>JANMLS010000082.1:0-14598 GCA_031372675.1 Verrucomicrobiaceae bacterium | reverse complement strand
CTCGCAGTGTTTGCGGTTTCAAAAACGCCGCCGGAAATCACGCGGACTTTCGCTGCCGTGCCGTCCAAATCGAGGTACGCATTGCCTACGCGGACGGTGCCCGCATTT
This sequence comes from Verrucomicrobiaceae bacterium, assembly GCA_031372675.1. Lineage (GTDB taxonomy): Bacteria > Verrucomicrobiota > Verrucomicrobiia > Chthoniobacterales > Chthoniobacteraceae > SXWH01. Next base: position 14,490 of record JANMLS010000082.1, on the reverse strand, counting down.
ACCAACTCCGTCGCGAGGTTCGGCTCGTTGTCGGTGACGTTGAGTGTCGTTCCAACCTCAACAGTCACCGTCGCCGATCCGCCCAGCGTTGCATTGCCGCCGAAAGAAACTGTGCCCGTCAGCGAGAGCGGCGCATTTGCAAAAAGCGCACCGCTGCCGCCAAGCACGAGAGTTTCAACAGCCGACGAAGCCGCAAGCGTGAGCGAGCCGCCGGTGATGGAGAGCGTGTCGTCGCCGGGTATCGCGAGCGAGAGCACCGACTGTGCGCCGGAGGTGAGCGAGACGGTGATCGCCCCGGCGGGGCTGATGGTCACATCGTCCGCTGCTGTCGGGACGGCGTTGTTACTCCAGTTGTTTGCCGAGTTCCAGTTCACGCCATCGCCGCCGCCGTCCCAAAATATCGCTGCTGGCACGATGCGGGCTTCGAGCGGTTCGACGGCAGCCGAGCGGCGGTTACGGGTGAGTCTGGATAAGCGATGAGTTTTCATAATGGCGTCCCTTTTCAACCGCAGCCGCGCGATGAATTCTTTGCGACTGCTTGGCGGCCTTATCAGCGTTTTCCATAAGCGTAGCAAGCACCCATACAAATACTTAGACACGGTGAAGAAATGCCCGCGAAAAGGAGCAATCCAGACTCTAGCGCAGACGGTTTATTTGGATTTCCGGGAATAGAAGTGCCGTAAGAAACATGAAAACACTTGAAACCAAATCGCTCCACACGGCGTCTCGCAGCACGTATGAAACTTCATCAGTTTATTGCATTTGCTGCCGTCATTTTCCCTGCGTTGCTCATCGCCGCAGAGCCTAGCTACGACCCGCTGCGAGCGGGCGCTGCGGGTAGTGCGGTCGAGTTAAAATTCACCGATGCGAAGCGCGGGCGCGAACTCCCTGTGCTCGTCTATTTGCCCGCCGGTGCGGCGAAGGCTGCGCCGGTGGTGTTGTTCAGTCACGGGCTTGGCGGGGCGCGCAGCGGGAGCGCGTTTCTCGGCAAGCACTGGTCGGCGCGTGGATATGCTGCGGTTTTTCTCCAGCATCCAGGCAGTGATGATGGCGTGTGGAAAGACGCGCCCGCCGCCGGGCGCATGGCGAAGCTGAAGGCTGCGGCGTCGGCGGAAAACTTCACGCTTCGTTCGCAGGATGTCGTTGCGGTGTTGGACCATCTCTCGCTTTGGCAAAAAGAGAGCGGCCATGCGCTCGCGGGCCGACTCGACGTGGAGCGCGTGGGGATGAGCGGGCATTCGTTTGGCGCGGTGACGACGCAGGCCGTAGGCGGGCAATCGCTCCCGCTCGTCGGTGCAAAGTTTGCCGACACGCGCATCCGCGCTGCGGTGGCGATGAGTCACAGCCCGCCGCGCCGGGGTGATGTGGCAGCGGCGTTTGGCGCGGTGAAAATCCCGTGGATGCTGATGACGGGCACAAAAGACGATTCTATCATCGCCGACTTTTCGCCTGCGGATCGCGCGAAGGTTTTCGACGCGCTGCCGCCCGGTGGAAAATACGAACTGGTCCTCCACAACGCCGAGCATTCCGCTTTTACCGAACGCTCGCTGCCTGCCGACAAAGAGCCGCGCAATGCGAACCATCACCGTGTCATCCTTGCGTTGAGCACCGCATTTTTCGACGCCCACCTCCGCAGCGACGCGCAAGCAAAAGCATGGCTCGAAGGCGATGGCCCGCGCAGCGTGATGGAGAAAAACGACACGCTGCGGAAAAAGTGAGGGCGCGTGTTTTAGGTCTGCGCGGCTGGCTTATCGCGCATCCAGCGAAGCCGAAGTGCCCGGCTGCCACGCAAGACCCCAATCGCGGATCGCTTTCAGCACGGGCCGCAGTGCGGTGCCTTTCGCAGTGAGTTGATATGCGAAATGCTTCGCGCCCTCGCCAACGGGGGTTTGCTCTACGATGTCGTGCTCCAGCAAGAGGTCGCGGATGACTACGAGCGTCCAGCGGTCGCCGCGCCATTCGGTCCGAGCAGGCCGATGACTTGGAACAATGGCTCGGATTGAACGGGCATGACGCAGACTACTTCGTTGCAGGTCGCGCAAACTTCTTACTGGCGGCTGTGTAAGTCTGGCTCACGGTTACTTCATTGAGTGCAGCCCGATGGTATTGCCCTCGGAATCGCACGCGATGGCGATGAAGCCGTATTGCCCGATGGACATCTTCTCTTTGTAAATCGAGCCGCCGCTGGTCTTCACGCGAGCTGCCTCCACCGCGCAATCCTCGCAGGAAAAGTAGATGACCGTGCCGCTGCCGCCCGCCTCGCAGCCCTTCATTTTGCAGAGTGCTCCGGTGCAGCCGGGAAGTCCGGGATTCATAGCTCCTGGGAACATCCACATTTCGAGACCAGAGTCCTCGCCTTCAGGCGTTGGCGAGGGGAGATGCTCCAGTTTGAACTGAAAGACGCTTTCGTAGAATGCTTTGGCGCGGGACATGTCGTGAACATAAATCTCGAACCAGCCGACGGGATGACGTTGTGTTTCCATAGTAATGATAAGGGTGTGTTTGTTGTTGTTGTGAGTGAGCACCTGCAATGGCAGACGCAGAAATTTCGTTCTTACTGGTTGATTTCCGGCTCGGCGAGTTGCGCGAGTTGGATGAGGCTTTCCTGCCAACCGAGGTAGCACATTTCCGCTGGAATCACGTCGGGCACGCCTTCCTGCGTCACGCGCAGTTCGGTGCCGCAGAGGACGGATTTTAGCTCGATGGTGCAGGTCATTGTGCCCGGCAAATTTGGGTCATCGAAGACATCGGTGTAGCGGATGCGTTCGTCCGGCGTGATTTCCAAATACTCGCCGCCGAAGCTGTGGCTGCCACCGTTCGTGTGATTCGTGAACGACATGCGGAACTTCCCGCCGACGCGAAAATCCATCACATGCACCGTGCAGGTGAAGCCGAAAGGCGGCAGCCATTTTGCAAGCGCAGCGGCGTTGGCGAAGGCGTTGAACACGCGGGCGGGCGGGCAGCGCAGGATGCGATGGAGTGTGATGGTTTGCGGCATGAATGTGTGGCTTCAGCCTTACTGGAGCGGATTCAGTTGCGCGATATTTTTGGTGCTCAAGGCGAGAGCTGCGCTCTGAGGCGGACGAAAATCTGGCCGCTGGGAGCAAGTGTTGAGCGTTTCAGTTTCACCTCCACTTTATCCACGCCGGGGCTTGCGCCGTAGAAGTCGTTTGTCGTCGTGATGATGACATTGTTTCCATCATGCACGGCGGCGGTCCAGCCGGTCAGGGTAGCCGTGTATTGCGCGGCGATGGTGATGTTGGCGGAGTTGTTTGCGTCGTCTCTTCGACGGTAGGTGTAGATAAAGTAGTCGGGATCCGAGTTATTAATAGCTGGCAGGATTCCGCTCGCGTTTTGCGATGGGTTGGCTGTTCCCAAAACCCATGCCAGCCCATTTGCAACGCCATCGCCATCGCTGTCTGCATCGAAAGCCGCACCGCCGGACCATGACTGAAACTGTGTCTGGATCGTGGCGATGGTGGTCGTGCCGACTTTGCCCGAAACTCCATCAGTCACCGTGAATGTGAGGCCGCTGCCAACGACGGTGGGCGTCACGCTCACATTGCTGAGGATGCCCGCCGTGAAGCTCGCCGAGGTGCCGGAAAAACCGCCCGTCCCGCCGAAAGTGACGGTGCCGATGAAGCCGGGGACGGTCTGATTTGCGACATCCTGCGCGATGATTGTGATTCCGGTAATCGGCACTCCCACGGTGCGCGGCGAGGAAATCGCGGTAATCGCGAAGTGATCGAGCGGGCCGATTATTCCACTCACGACCAGCTCGATATTGTTGCCGCTGATCTGCAAGGCACCAAAGCCGCCGCCGCCAATCGCACCGCTCAAATCCGCCGCATCAAGGTAGTCGCCGATGCTGATGCTGCCGCTCGTGATGAGCGTATATTTTCCATTTTGCAAACCGCCGAGATTGGTGAAAACGAAGTCACTGAATCCGAGCACGTCGCTGCCGATGGTGAGGTTTCCGGTGATAGCGATCTTGTCGCTGGCGGCGAGCGCTGCGAGGTCAAAGCGGAGCTTTCCACTGCCGCCGCTTGCAGGCGCGGTAACGTCGAGGCTCTCGCCGATGCTGATTGTGCCTGCGCCCGCAGCGCCGGGCGCGATGCTGCCAGCGGCTGCGAGGGTGACGCTGCCAGCGATGCTGCCCGTGCCGCCGAGTGCGCCGCCATTTACCGCAACGTCGTTGGCCGCGTTGGTGAGCGAGCCGTTGATCCAAAGCGTGCCGTTGTTGAGCATGGTGACGCCGGAGTAAGTATTGATGCCGGAAAGCGTCTGCGTCCCGGTGCCGAGTTTGGTGAGTTCGAGCGTGCCGGTGAGGTTGCCCTGGAAGTTGCCGCCTGTGGCGTCGCCATTGCCGAGCGTGAGCGTGGCGGTGCCCGTGATCGTGCCATTCAAGCCATCCAGTTTTCCGATGGTGATGGCGTTACCCTGGAGGTTGAGCGTGCCGGAGTCCGCTTGCAGGAAATTGGTATTTGCACCCAGCGCATTCACATTGCCGATCAAGACCGCGCCGGGGTCAGTGCTGGCGGCATTCCGTGTGCCGGGTGCGCTGATGACGGTGCCGCCCGTGTGCGTGTTGTTGCCGGAAAGCGTGAGCGTGTTTCCGTTGTGGCCGGGCACAGCCACAAGCGTCAGGACGTTTGCGCCGTTGTCTTTGATGGGCGCAGATACGACCAATGATCTGTTGCTTCCCTGAAGGTAGAGAGGCTGGCTGCCGTTATCATCCGGGATGGTGAGGTAGCCAGTCCCTCCGCTTGTCACAGCTTGGATGGTGACGGTGCCTGATGAGCCGTTCATCACGCCGTAAGTCGCGAGCGTTTTATCGCCGACATCGAGGATAGTGCCGGATGTGTAGCGGAGCGTATTTACCTCACGGTTTGCGCTGAGCGTTACGTTGATATTGGAAACATAATTTGCCGTGTCGGCCCACGCAGCGGTCCAGCTTGTCTCCGCAGTGTTTGCGGAGCCTCGGGCCGAAATCGCGCCGCTACCATTGTAAATCGCCCAGTCGCCCTGAGTGGCTGTATTGCCGATGATTGCCCACGGCCCGATGATCTTGTTTGCGGCTGTGGCTGCGGAGCCGGTGGTGATTTGGAAAAACGTGTTGCTGTTGAGCGTCCCGCCAGCGCCAAACGCGACGACGCCGTAGCCGCTGTGGTTGAGACTATTCATTACGATGGTCTGCTTGTTGCCCGAGACGCCGCTTTGCGAAGTGGGCGCAAAAATCGAGGTGAAGCCCGCGTTGATGTTCACGTCGCCAATCGTCTCGGAGTAGATATTTCCCGCTCCGGCAGTGTTCAGGATGGTGAGGGTTCCGCCGTTGGAATTGAATGGAACCGTGCCGCTGATGCGGTTGTTGCTCACAGCGGTGGGCGAGGTGTTCGTTAAAGTAATTTGCCCGCCGTTGAGCGTGATGCCGCTGGTGCTCAGGAGCGCCTGATTCGTTCCCGATAGGCTGAGGATAATGCCCCTGCCGACGGTGCTCGCGCCGGACCATCCGCCAGTCGAAGTGCCGCCGAGATTGAGCGTATTCATCGCGCTGGGACCGTTTGCCGCGCCGGATGTGAAAGTGACATTGCCCGCGCCAGCAACAGCTCCCGTGATCGTGGTCGAAAAACTGGAGCCGTTGAGAACCACGGAACCACTGCCTGCGCCGAACGACAGCGTGTTTGCGCCAGCATCAATCGTGTAGCCCGTGGTGCTGAACCGCAGTCCGCCGCTGGCGATATTTTCGCCGAGTGTGACCGTGCCCGCTGTGCCGCCGAAGACAGCGGTTTCGTTGCTGGCGTTATTCCAAGTGCGGTGCGGCGCGGTGCCGATGTCCCAATTCAGCAAAGCGGTATTCCAAGTGCCAGCGGTGCCGCCGCTCGCGCCGTTGCCAGCGGTGAGGATGTCCGCGCTGCCGCCATCCCAAAAATAGCCGAGGCCGGGCGCGTTCACGGATGCGGGCGCGGAGGGCGCGGTCGTATTTTGCTGCGGCGCGAGATCGCGCACTGTCACCGTGTAGCTGTAAAGTGCGCCGGGCGTGAGGCCGGTGTCGGTGTAAGTGCGGCTCGTCTGCCAGCCGCTGTCGTGGCCGCCGCCAGCGGTGCAAGTGAAGTAGTATTCGACGCCGTTGAGGTCTGTGGCGAGCGCGGCAGTCATGGTGATAGAGTTATTTCCAACAACCACGGGCGCGGATGAAAATGCGGCGGGGTTCGGCGCGGGCGGCGTGGTTTCTCCAGCCGATACGACCAAATTCACCACGCTGCCCAGCGCGACACTTTGCCCGCCGGAAGGCGACTGGCTGATGAGATGGCCGACAGGCACGGTATCGCTCAACATCGTTTGCACGGTCCCGACTGTAAGCCCAAAGTCGGCGAGAATTTGCTGCGCGGAAGTCTGCATCATTCCTTGTGCGACGGGCACGGTGACGACTGTGAAAATCGTCGCCGACGCAGCGGTGGATGGACTGCTTTCATTGCGTGCAGGGCTGAGGTCGCGCGTTTTCACCGTGTAGCCGTAGAGCACGCCGGGAGTGAGGCCGCTGTCGGTGTAGGTCGCGCTGCTTTGCCAGCCGCTGTCGTCGCCACCGCCAGCGGTGCAGGTGAAGAAATACTCCACGCCGTTTGAGTCGTAGGCGGTCGCGGCAGTCATGGTGATTGCGTTGCCGGGAATCACCGTCGGCGCAGTCGCGAAGCTTGTCGGATTCGGCGTGGGCGGCGTGGTGTCGGCAACCATCGCAATGTTTCCCGCGAGGACGCTGGTGTAGTTTTCGCCAAAGCGGATTTCATCCAGCGTGACGCGCTCGCCCATCGCAAAAGTGATCGTGTCGTAGGTGGACTGATCGACGTTCACCGTGAGCGTGGAAGTCGGCGCACCGAGGTTCAAATCTTCATCCGGTTCGTAAAGCTCGATGGTGTCGCTCGCCGCGCCCCAAGTGATTTTGCCGACGACGAGGCGGTGCTCCACGTCGCCGATAAAGGATGGCGGCACATTGCCAAAGACGTTACCGGCAAAGCCGCTCGCACCAAAGGTCGAATCGCGAAACTGCGTGGCGACGACATACCCATTTGCACTATCAAAGCGGCCCAGCGTGAGGCCCAGCCCGGAGCCGAGTTGCGGGCCGTCGTTCGAGATATAATAAGCGTAGTTGTTCGTACTAAAGCGGTGATTTGCCAAAGCGAAACCGAGGCGTGAATTCGTGAGATTCGCCCCGCTGCCGTAGCCCACGACTGCGCTAAACCACAGCGTCGCGCCGTTATTGAGCAGGCCGTTTGCCGCCAGCGCCGACGCGCTGACTGTGCGCGAGCCGCCGAAGTGATTCACCGCAGAATTGCACCCAAACGAATTGCCCGCCACCGGCAGCGAGCCGTGTGCGAGCGAGCTGCTCATGATGAGCGCATTCGCACTCGTCCCGAACCAAGCACCGCCAAAGCCGACTTCCGTGCTGCCGGTTTTTCCGTTCAGAATTCCCGTGGTGTAGTCGAAAGGCTCGTAAATCGCGACAGGCACGCCGGAGCCAGCGGCGACGTTGATGCTCACCGCCGCGCTGGCCGTCTGGCCTTCGCTGTCCTGCACTTGGAAGTTAAAACTGTCCGCGCCCGTGTAGCCGAAATCCGGCGTGTAAGTGAGAAACGGCGCAGTGCCCGTCAGCGCACCGTGCGCGGGCTGGCTGGTGACGCTGAAATTCAGCGCGTAGCCCTCCGAGTCACTGCCCGTGAGGACGATGGGCGTGGGCGTGGCTTGCGGAATCGTGGGCGACTGCGCGTTTGCAGTCGGCGGATTATTTGGCGGCAAAGTGCCGCCGGAGTTGTAAAGCGTGACGGTGACCGTGGAGAAAACTTCCGTCAGATTTTTTGAGTCAGCCATTTTTACCTCGAACAAATACTGCCCCGGCGTGCCGTCGAAAAATACCGTCGTGGTCTTCGCCGCGCTCGTGCCGTTCGGCGCAAAGCTCACATTCCCCGCGCCGTGGATTTTCCGCCAAGTATAGACGCTGTCGCCTTTCGCATAGTCGTGCGAAGTCACGCGCAGCGTCGTCCACTGCGAGGGGAGATTGAGGCTGGAAGAATCCGCAATTGCCGACTGGATGTTTTTCAAAGGCACGAGCGTCGCGGGGTTTGGATCGCCCGCGATTGCGGCGAGCATGGCCTGCGCTTCCGCTACGTTGGTGTTGGTCTGAATGAGGAAGTTCATCGCCGCTTCCACGCCAGCGTCGGGCCGCACCGTCAACGAACTGCCCGCGTAGTTTGTGAGGACGGCGAGTGCTTCCGCATTGAAGCCCACTGCGTCCTGAATGGTGAGCACACTCAGCGGCACGCCCTCGGCGGCGTTGTAGATTTCCAGAATGTTGAGCGCGGCTTTGCGGTCGCCGCCGCTAAACATTTTGTCCGCCGGGGTGAGATCGTAAGCGGATTGCACGACCGTGTCTGCGAGCGCGAGAAAATCTCCGGGTGTGAGATTATTGTAAGTGTAGCCCAGCGTGCTTCGGGTGAAGCCGACTGGATTCGCTGCCACTGCTCGGATGGCAGGGTAGAGGAGGCTGCGGTCCACACCGGCGATGCTACTCGCCAGAACGCCAGAAGGTCCGTAGGCGCTGCCGTTGTAAAAAAGCAGCGTGCCAAGTCGCCCGTGCGCAAAGTGCAAAGGGTCTTCTTCATTGAATGGTAGCAGCGGCGTGGCGGTGCTGGCCGTGGCGGAGAGGATGGTGCTCAAGTGCGCCAACCTCACATTGTTTGGCAGGTAGCGCATCGCTTCAGCGGCGGCAAAACGGACGTGGTTCACTGAGTCTGTGAGCAGCGCCGCGATCACCGGCCCGCTGCTCGCATGGCCGATGTAGCCAAGCGCAAAACACGCGCCGACACGCGAAGTGCCCGGCAGATCATTCGCCATCGCGTGCAGCGCGGGAAGCAGTGCCGTAGTCTCGGTGGGGCGTTCGCCCAGCTCTTCCGCCGCCCTTCTTTGGACCAAAGGCGACCAGCTTCCGAGGTCGGCGACCAGCTCGCCCGTTGTGCGCGTCGCGGCTTTGTAGCCATCCACCGCCACCGAGTCTGCAAGCTCCGCAGGCGTCATCCAGCGCAGCGGGTCATGCCCGCGCCCCGTGATGTGGATTTGTCGCAGTGGCAGCGAATAGACGAGCAGCGCGGCGGTGGACATTTTGAAGTCGTGGTAAGTCGCCCCGCTGTCCGGCCCTTCGCCGTTCAGATTGTCATACACAAACGAGCCGTCCCAGCGTCTGCACAAATCAAACATCCAGCGCGTGCGGCTGAAAAACGAAGCCGCCGCCGCTTCGCCGCCCGCCGCCGCGCCGAGTGGTTCCCATAGGTAGTTAAAAAACGCGCCCGTGTGCCCGAGTTCCCGCTCTGAAGTGCTTGCGGTGGACATGCGGGCGTAAAATTTCTGCTCGGCTGCACGGCCCGGTTGAAGCTCGAAACTCAGTGCCGCCAGCCCGCATTTGCCATTGCCTGAGTGCCCCTGCCAATACGCCTCGTGCTCGCCGTACGGCACCGCGCCTTTTCCCGCGTAGTAGGCAAAAAAGCGACTCGACCTCGCAATCGCCGGGTCCAGATTCGCATTCACCACGCCGCATTCCTTCGTGAGCAGCAGGCCGAGAAAACCGGGCATTGAGGCGGAGTTCACCGCGCCATAGCCCTGCCGCAGCGGGCCGTTGGGCGAGCCATCGCGCCACTTCGGGGCATACCCGTGGCCCGTGGTGCCGAAGACATTGCTCCCGCCGATGATGCACTTGCTGATGGCGTCAATCGCGGGCAGCACCAGCGCGTCGCCGGTTTGCAGATAGTATTCGGTAAGGACGACGAGTTCATGCCCGCGATGCCACGACGAGGAGCCGTTTGAAAACGGGTCGCCCGCCGCCAGCGCTGCAAGCGTCGCCGCGTTGGGAATCAAAGCCCGCGCCTCCGTCTGCGCCCGCGTCTGCCGTGCTGCATTCAATGGATTCCCCGGATTATTTCCCGCCAGCAGAGACAGCGTGCCAAACGAATAAGACCCCGCAGTTTCGCCGACCATGATTGCTTGCAGACCTTCCTCAAGAATCTGCGCCGACTTTGGGCAAGTGTATGGCGCAGTCGCGGTGTAAGCGCCCATCGTCCGCAGCGTGAGCGTCACCGTCGTCGTCACTCCCGCCCGCCAGCGCAGCAGTTTCAAAGTCGCGGGATTCAGTGCCTCCGCGTCGTTGATTGCATTTGCGAGGCTCCTGCGGGCATCGGCGGAAAAATTCACCGGCTCCGCGCCTGTCCCGTCTGCGCCGAGAATCACATCGCCCACCGCAAACCCAGCCGCACCCGGCGACCCGACATCCACCGCCTGCACCTGAATCTGCCGACTCTCGCCAGTGTTCACACTTTGATGATAAACCCACCCGCGCAGCCCCGTAGGACCGAGGTTGATATTGATCGCGCTCGAAGGCACGCCACCCGCCGTCAAATCCGGCGGCACCGCAAAGCCGGGTAAAGCGAGCACCATTAAAAAAACCCAAGCAAAGCACCGCCAAAAGGAGGTGGAAAACAGGGCTTTAGCTAAAGGGAGCGAGGTCGTCCGGGGAGTGTGCATTAAGATAAGGATTGAAGGTTGATAGATTGAGGCCGGGAGGATGCCAGAGGCGCAACTGGGTGAAATACGGCTGCTACGGTTGAGCAGCCACTATGCTAAGACGAGTGTTTTGTGCAGTTTAATTGTTATCGAAAAAGTACAAGTTGAAAACCACAGTTCAACCCGAACGTCGCGATTGAACTCAGCCAAGCGCGACACTCAACTGCCGTTCTCAGGATGAACCATCACACCTCAAAGCGGTGTTTTACATGCACTTTGCCGAGGTGGTTTTGCCCGGTGAAATCCACCGTGATGCGACCGCCTTGGTCCGTCACCTGCACCCATCCGAAACAACCTTCGCCGGGATCGGAGATGTGCGAACCCTCGCTGTATGGACCGCCTTTCATGCTGCCTTTTTGGTCCAGCGCAGAACCGTGGAGGACGGGGATGCGCAGCTTGCCGGTGCCGGAGTAATCGCTATTGCGTCCATCGTCCGCCGCGACCATATGCGCGTCGCCGCAGAGGATGCAGAGATTTTTAATGCCGATCTCCGCCATAAATTTTGCCAGCTCGGTGCGTTCCGTGCCGTAAGTCGCCCACGAGTCGCCTTTGCCTGCACCGATCCACGGCACGCTGGATGCCCAGAAAACTATGGCCGCACTTTTTGCCGCAGTGCGGAGTTCATTTTTGAACCACGCCTTTTGCTCCGCGCCCATCATCGTCTTCGCGGGGCCGTCGGGGTCTTTGTCCGGCGAGCGCATACTGCGCAGGTCCGTCATGATGAAACGCGCACGCCCGATGGAAAAAGCGTGGTAAACCGCGCCGTCGGGCCGGTTTTCCGGCAGCGCATCCACCGGCGCATACTCGCGATAAACCGCGCACGCAGCGGGGCGCCCCACGTAGCCGCCGTGGCTTCCATTTGGTCCAAAATCGTGATCGTCCCACACGTATTCGAGCGGCACGGAGCGATACAGCGCGGCTTGTGTGGTGGAAGAAAGCACCGTGTCCCACGCAGCGCGATAAAGCGCCGGGTCGCCCTTCGGGATATTTGCGTAATGAAAATCGCCGAGATGCAAAAACACCGTCGGCTTGCGATCCAGAATGCTGGTGAAAACGGGATGCTGCGACCCTGTTTTACAACACGATGAAAACGCGAACGCAAACGAAGCTGGCGCACCAAGGCGCGGCATCGTGCGAATCGTCCCCGGCGGAAACGTGGACGGCTTCCCGCCAATCTCGACCGCGTATTGATACTCCGTGAGCGCCTCCAGACCCGTAACGCGAAAGCGCGTCACCTGCGCCGGAGCCAGGTAGGATTCGCCCTTGAAATAAATCGCACTTCCGCCCGCCTTGCGCACCGCCAGCCGATAGTCGCCGCCCGCAGGCAGCTTCGCCTTCACGATGGCCGAAGAATCCGTCACCGAGCCAAACCAAGTCGTCGGCTTTCCGTCTGGCTTTGGGGTGTTTTTTACATTCTGCGAAAACGCCTGCGAGAACGCCGCAGAGCCAAGCCCAGCGGTAACATTTTGGACAAATTCACGGCGACGAAGCGGCTTCATGCTACTTTTCGTTCGGGACATTCACCGACGAAATCAGCGCAGGATTCAAAATCCGCATCCCTTTTCCCGCATCGAAAATGATACGATTCGAGCGAGTCACCGTGAGAAAATCCGGGTGCTGCATGCGGAGTTTTTCACCCGAATGCAGTCGGATGTAAAACGGCAGAAATGGAGCGGCGTGAACCGTCTCACGAAGCACCTCCACGGTGTCGAACTTCAGATCGAATTTCATGAGCCACCATTATCGGCGTCGCACTTGCGAAGCAACTGCGCTTTCGCAAAGTGGCTATCGCATTACGCCAGCGACTTCGCGGCATCCACCACGGCTTGGGCGGTGATACCGAGGACTTCCATGACTTTGTTTCCCGGTGCGCTGATGCCGAAGCGATCAATAGCGATTACTTTGCCGTCGAGGCCGACGTATTTCCACCAGAGGCCGGAGACGCCTGCCTCGATTGCCACGCGGCGGCGGCAGGATGAAGGGAGCACTTCTTCACGGTAGGCTGCGGGCTGCTGGTCGAAGCGGTAGAACGACGGCACGCTGACGACGCGGACGCCTTCGCCGAGCTGTTTCGCGGCGGCGACTGCGTGCTGCACTTCGCTACCTGCGGAGAGCAGGATGGTTTTTAAAGCGCCTGTCTCTTTCACCAGCACGTAGGCTCCGCGAGTCACACCTCCGCGGCGGGTTTGCACGCTGGCTTCGTTGAGCATCGGCACGGCTTGACGCGAGAGCGCGAGGAGCGTCGGGCCGCTTGTGCGCTGCATCGCAGCGACAAATGCGCCTGCGGTTTCCTCCGGGTCGGCGGGGCGGATGACGTCGAGATTTGGGATGACACGCAGGCCGCTCACCGTCTCCACAGGCTGATGTGTCGGGCCGTCTTCGCCCACGCCCACGCTGTCGTGCGTGAAGATGTAAATCGGAGCCAGCCCGCTGAGTGCTGCGAGGCGGATGCTTCCACGGCAGTAGTCTGCGAAGACGAGGAACGTAGCGCCACTTGCGCGGAAGATTCCGTCGTAGGCGATGCCGTTCATGATGCCCGCCATGCCGTGCTCACGGATGCCGAAGCGGATGTTGCGGCCCGTGCCGTTTTCGGGCGTGAAATCCTTGCTGGAATTGATGTAGTTCAGCGTCGAGCCGTAGAGGTCCGCGCTTCCGCCGATGAGATTTGGCACCGCATCGGCGATGGGCTGGAGCACATCGCTGCCCGCTTTGCGCGTCGCGATCTTCGAGTCCGCTGCAAACGCTGGAATCTTCGCCAGCAAATCCGCCGGGACTTCGCCGCTCAACGCAGAAGCGAGCTGTGCTGCGAGCGCGGGATTCGCCTGCTGCCACGCGGCAAACGTCGCTTTCCAAGCGTCATATTTTTTCGCCAGCACGGCTGCGTGCTCGGCGAAATATGCGCGGCTTTCTGCGCTGACGAAGAAATGCTCCTCCGGCAGACCGAGGCCCTTGCGCGCTGCATCAATGAACTTCGCGCCGCCTTCGCCGTGGGCTTTTGCAGTCCCGGCAACTTCGGGGATTCCTTTGCCGATGAGCGTCTTCGCAATGATGAGTTGTGGCTTGCCGGTCGCTGCCTTCGCTTTGTCGTAAGCAGCAAGCACCGCCGCCACGTCGTGCCCGTCTACCGTCTGCACGCCCCAGCCGATTGAATCGAAGCGCTTCGCCGCATCCTCGGATTGCGAGGCTGCTGCCATCGCATCGAGCGTCACATCGTTCGCATCATAAAAGAGGATCAAGTTATCCAGCTTGAAGTGCCCGGCGAACGCCGCCGCCTCCATCGCCACGCCTTCCTGCATACAGCCGTCGCCCGCGAGACAGACGATATGATTATCGAAAATCGTGTGCGCCGCCGTGTTGTATTTTGCCGCCGCCATTTTCTGCGAAACCGCGTAGCCCACTGCGTTGCTGATGCCCTGTCCGAGCGGCCCCGTCGTCGCTTCGACGCCCGCCGTCTCATGAAATTCGGGATGCCCCGGCGTGTGCGAACCGAGGACGCGGAACTTCTTTACCTGCTCATGGTCCACGCTGGCATAGCCGCTCAAATGCAGCCAGCCGTAGAGGAACATCGAGCCGTGCCCTGCGCTCAAAACAAAGCGGTCGCGGTTCAGCCATTTTGCATCCGCAGGATTGTGCGAAAGCGCCTCGCCGAAAAGCACCGCGCCGATTTCCGCGCAGCCGAGCGGAAGCCCAAGATGCCCGGAAGAACAGGCGTGAACAGCATCCATGGCGAGTCCACGGGCTTCATTGGCGGCACGGAGTAAAGCGGCAGTATTCATAGTAAAAATGTGTGTTGGAAAAGGGCGCGGAGCCTATGCCCGTGAGTCCATTCGTCAAGAACGCAGGCAGGCGAGATTTAGTGTCCGAGCGTGCGAAGCCGTGGACTGCGGG
>JANMLS010000066.1:0-3082 GCA_031372675.1 Verrucomicrobiaceae bacterium | reverse complement strand
CAGGTTCCGGCATCCTGCCGGAATCCACGGGGAAGCTTTACCGAACAAGGAAGCTACTTCCCGCTGCATGTGTCCGGCAGGATGCCGGACACTGCGGGCTAGAAGCCCGCGCTCCCTTTCGCTCCGTGCTTTTGCTGCCTTTGAGAAGTTCCTTACAGCCTCTACGCCCCGTATTGCGCCATCCACTCGCGGTGCAACTTTGGCGAAATCTCGCTCGGCTTGATCTCACTGCGCCCGCCCCAAAACACATTCGTGTAATCCACCTGGATTCCCACGCTCGCGAGATGCGCATCAATTGCCGCTTTGTGCGCGAGCACGCGCTCCTTCTCCGTGCCGTGGCAGACGGCCATGATGTTCACGTTCGCAAAATCCTCGCCGCCCTCGCGCCAGTAGCAGTGGGTCAAAATCGGATGCCGCCCGGCTTCTCCACCGGCCTCAACCTCGCGGCCTTTCGGGACGCGCCAGTGGAAGAGCGCGTTAAATTTCGTCACGCGCTGTCCCGTCGCGCTCGGCTTTACGTGTTCGAGGAAAGTGCTGAAGCGTCCGATGACCTGACGGCTGTTCAAGTCCTCCGCGATCCGGCAGAACGTCTCCAAATCTACGCCCGCTTCCGCAGCGCGATCTGTCCACAAGCAGAGCTTGATTTCGTCGAGCGTCAGTTCCCGTTTCAGCGCGAGCAAAACATCCCATTCCTGCTCCGTGAGATTCACGATTCCGACGCGGATCATTTTTGCAAGCTCCTCGGATTTATCGCCCGGCTCGATGCTCTTGCGGCGGACGTGCCCGACGCCCAGCGCGAAGATTCCCTTCGCCGGCATGAGCTTGAACTTCGTGCAACCCGTGTGCCGCATCAGCACTTCGCAGTGCGTCGCCATATCCACGCCGACGGGCGTTTTCAGCGTGGTCCAAAGCCGGAACACACTTCCCGTCGTCTGCTGGTCCGTGCTGCGAACAACGACATGCCCGCTGAACGGATCGTTTTTGAACATGAAGTCAAACGCATCGTTGAGCTTTTCCTCCGGCACCTGCCACGCCACCAGCGCGCCCTCGGCGAGATTGCTCGCGACGAGCGTCTGCCGCACGCGGCGGATGGTCCCTGCGGAAAGCATCGCTTTGATCCGCTCCAGCACCGTCTCCAGCGGCACCCCGCTTTTCTCCGCGATCTCCGCGAAAGGCTCGCGGACAAAGCCCTGAATATTGTCCTCGGAGACCGAGAGAATCTGTGTGTTTACGGGATCGGTGTGTTCGATGATGGATGACATGCGGAAGAATGCAGACCGTAGAACACCGCCAGTGCCCGCGTCACTTAGGATTTCAAAGTAATGCGGGCGATTTCGACAAATGAACAACCTCGCTGTGGGTTTTTATTTTTCTCATGCGCTTCGTCCTCAGTCTTCTCTTCGTGCTCGTTTGCGCAACTCACGCCACGCAGCCAAACATCGTCATCTTCCTTGCAGACGATGCGGGCTGGGGCGACTTCAGCCATTCGGGGAACAAGCAAGTGAGCACGCCAAACATAGACTCCATCGCGGAGGGCGGTGTGTCGCTGGACCGCTTTTTTGTGCAACCTGTGTGCTCGCCGACTAGGGCGGAATTTCTCACGGGCCGCTATCATCCGCGCGGCGGTGTGCGCGGCGTTTCCACCGGCCAGGAGCGGCTCAATCTCAACGAGAAAACGATTACAGAGGCGTTCAAGGCCGCGAGTTATTCGACGGGATGCTTCGGAAAATGGCACAACGGCAGCCAGTGGCCGTATCATCCGATGGCACGCGGTTTCGACGAATACTTCGGCTACACTTCGGGGCACTGGGGCGAATACTTCGATGCGCCGCTGGAGGAAAATGGCCGCATGATTCGCACGCAGGGCTACATCGTTGATGTCTGCACCGACCGCGCACTCGCATTCATCGAGAAGCACAAAGCGAAACCGTTTTTTTGCTACGTGCCGCTCACCACACCGCATTCGCCATGGGCCGTTCCTGCAAAGGATTGGGAGCGATTCAAAGACATGCCGATCACGCAACCCGCGACGGACTCCCGCAAAGAGAATGCCGATGAAACGCGGTGCGCACTGGCGATGATGGAGAATCAGGACATGAACGTAGGTCGCGTGCTTGCGAAGCTGCGCGAGCACAAGCTCGATGAGAACACGATAGTCCTCTACTTCTCGGACAATGGCCCGAATTCGATGCGCTGGAACGGCGGCATGAAGGGCAAAAAAGGCACGACGGATGAAGGAGGCGTGCGCTCGGTGTGTTATCTGCGTTGGCCTGCAAAATTGCCCGCAGGCCGCATCGTAACTCAGATCGCCGGTGCAATTGATTTGCTGCCCACGCTCACATCACTTGCAGGCGTGAAGCGCGTCGGCGACAAGCCGCTCGATGGCCGCGACCTCACTCCGCTTTTGCTGAAACAGGAAGCCGCGTGGCCGGAGCGCATGATTTTTTCAATGTGGAGCAACAACGCCAGCGTGCGCACGCAAACGCATCGGCTGGATAATTCAGGCAAGCTCTACGACATGATCGCCGACCCCGACCAAAAAACGCCCATCAACGAAAAGGAACCCGAAGTCGCCGCAAGACTCGCTGCTGCGCTGAAAACTTGGCGCACCGGGATGGCTGACGAGATTACCGTCGCAGGCAGCAATCAAATGGACGCCCGCCCGATTCCGACGGGCTACCGCGATTTTCCCATCACGATGCTACCGGCTCGCGACGGCGAACCACGCGGCGGTGTGAAGCGCAGCGGCAATGCGCCGAATAGCTCGTATTTTGTGAACTGGACGAGCACGGAGGACAGCATGGTCTGGCTGCTCGATGTCCACACCGCAGGCCGCTACGAAGTCACTGCCGACTACACTTGCAAGGCCGCCGATGCGGGTTCCACGGTCGAAGTCAGCTTTCGCGACGTGCGCGTCACGGCAAAGGTCGCACCTGCTTGGGACCCGCCGCTTTACACAAATCAAGACACGCTTCTGCGTCCAGTCGGCGAGAGCCGGATGAAAGAATTTCGCACGCTCAAGCTCGGTGAAATCACGCTTCCTGCGGGACTAGGACCGCTCACACTACGTGCGCTGGAAATC
>JANMLS010000044.1:0-4907 GCA_031372675.1 Verrucomicrobiaceae bacterium | reverse complement strand
CAGGCTGGCGCAAGCCCTCGACGCTCCGAGCCGCCGTCTTCGTGTGCGGAGCACTGCTCGGTCGTGCCGGGCGCAAACTGGCCCTCCGGCTCTCGCAAAACGGAGGCGGTCTCGAAAAGAACAAAGCGCTCATCGACAACGCTCTGGATGCGAAAATCCCAATCGCGCCGCTTTTGCCATACCCCAGAGCCCCAGAGCCGGATTTCGATACGTTTTTACCCGGCGGCGACGGCATTTAGCCCTTCAATCGCGGCGTTCGGGTTTAAGGCGGAAAGCGTAAAGGAGTCCCGATATATCGGGACTCCTTTACGTCTCCCGTGCTTCGCTGAATTCAATCGCGGCGTTCGGGGTTATTGCGCGATGTGTTGCCGTGCCCAATCCAAGGCGGCTTCACGGTTTGGCAGCGTTCCTTCGAGTTGGAGATTGGCGGCGGCTTCGAGGATTTCCTTGAAGTGCGGCCCCGGCTTTAGGCCGAGCGCTTTTAGATCGTTGCCCGTGATCAGCGGCGGCGGGACGAGCGGCTCATTTGCAAACGCCTCCATCCGCTCGCGCAGAAAGTCGAAGTTATCCAGCATCCCACTTGCGCTCAGGCAATCCACGCGGTGCAACTCCAGTTCGTCATCGAAGCCGTCGCGGGCCATGAATCGCTTCAGCTTCGCGACGCGCATTTCTTTCACATCTTTGAAGACCATGTGATTCGCGACGGCGCTGATGATTGCCTCCGAGTCCGCATTGCTGAAACGCAGCCGCTCCAGAATCCGCGTAGTCATTTCCGCGCCGAGTTTGTCGTGACCATTAAAGCGGATGCGTCCCGTTTCATCCACGGTCTGCGTGCCGGGTTTGCCGATGTCGTGAAAGAGCACGCCGAAGACGAGCGCGAGGCTCAACGGCTTTTGCGGCAGCAGCGCGAGCATCGCTCTTGTGTGGATGAACACGTCGCCCTCCGGGTGAAATTGCGGCGGCTGCTCGCAGCCTTGCAGCGCGATGATTTCTGGCAGCACTTGCGCCATGAGTCCGCTCTCCACGAGCAGATCAAATCCACGCAGCCGGCCAGCGCCCGTGAAGATTCGCACAAGCTCCTCGCGGATGCGCTCGGCGCTTACATGGTGAATATCCGCCGCGTGCTCACGAATCGCGCTCCACGTCGCAGGCTCGATTTCAAATCCCAAGCTCGCGCTAAAACGCACGGCTCGCAGCAGCCGCAGCTTGTCCTCGCGAAAACGCGCCACCGGATCGCCGATTGCGCGGATGATCTTCGCGTCCAGATCGCGCCGCCCGTTCACGTAATCAATGATTGCCTCCGCTGGCTCCGCAAACGGATCGAGGAACATTCCGTTGATAGTGAAATCGCGCCGCTCGGCATCAAGTTGTGGCGAGCTGAAGACGACTTCGGCGGGCCTGCGGCCATCCACATACGCGCCATCGCTGCGGAAGGTGGCGACTTCGAAATTCTCATCACTTTCATGCACGACCACCACGCCGAAGTGCGCGCCCACGGCGTAGGTATTCGGGAAAAGCGCCTGCACTTGCTCTGGCCGCGCATTCGTCGCCACATCGTAGTCTTTTGGCTGGTGTCCAAGCAGCGTGTCGCGCACGCAACCGCCCGCATAAAGCGCGGAAAATCCAGCATCCCGCAGGCGGCGCACGATGCTTCGAGCGATGGGTTCGAGTTCGGTCATGGGCTATAAAAGAAAACCGGCTTGGATGGGAAAATCCAAGCCGGTTTCTGAAATCGTTGTAGTCTTTGTGTTACTTCGGAGTCGCGGCTTCTGGAGCTTTCTCCGCTGGCTTGGTTTCAGCGGGCGCGGCTGGGTCGTTCACTTTGATGCCGTAGCTGCTGATGATCTGCGTGGCATCTTTGTCACCGGCTTTAGAGAGTTCATCGAGTTCCTTCATCATTGAGGAGAACTGCGCTTGCGTAGAAGCCGATTGAGCTACGAGCGTCTTCCGCTCTTCCACAGCTTTGTCGAGGCGGTCTTTCGCATCCTGCAATTCCTTGATTTGCTTTTCGGTGGTTTCTTTGCGCCACACTAAATTGCTCTGCGCCCAGACTCGCCCTTCTTTTTCGAGGTTTGCCTCGGCAATTTTCTGGCTTGCGGATTTGCCCTCCCCAGCAAGGAAGAGCGCGAGGCCCAGTGCTAGGAATGTGACGGGAAGGTGGACGCTGATAAATGGATTTTCTGGTTTCACTGGAGTGTTTTCCTGTTCGTGTGGATAGACGTATTCCGTGGACATGATGGTTTAGCGGAGTGGCGCTGGATTGGCTCCGGCTGCCTGTTGGGCTTTGTTTTTTTCGAGCTGTTCTTCGTATTGCTTCATCATTTCGGGGGTTGGAATAAAGGAATCGAGCTTCTGGCGGACGAGGATGTTTTTCAGCTTCTCGTTTTTGTTCTTCACGGCGAGCAAGCCGATGTCGCGCAGAATGGGCGGGCCAAATTTCTGCGCCACAGATGCGCCTGCGTCAATTTCGCGCTGCTGTGTCTGCGCTTCGGTCTGCTTGAGTTGGACTGCTTGATTGAGCGCCTGAGCTTGCTGCTCCAGCGTGGTCATCTCGCGCTGCAAGGCGAGGAGCTTCTTCTGGTGTTCCAGATTTTCAGCCGCGATGGTCGCCAGCGAGCCTTGGTCGAGGCTCGACTTCACGCCCAAAACTAGGACTGCCGCCGCAGCGACTGTGGATACGATAAAAGGGACAAGTTTCATGTTTGGTTAAATGGGGCGCGAAGTTGTCGTTGAGCCGCCGCAGTGCGTCAAGGGCGAGTTCGGCTTTTCTTGGCGCAGGTCGTCACAGATTTTTCAGGAAGCTATGGAAGCTCTCCAGAGTATCGAGGCTCGCACGGTTTTTCCCCGAGTGGATGGCATCGAGCACTTTGATGTGATAATCGCGATCAAAGTGTATGGGATCAGCGTAGTGCGTGAGGTCGCTGATGAATGCGATGTCGCTCTGGATGTCGTGCAATTCAATGTTCGGAAGTTGGGAGACTTCGCTGAAGACCATTTTACGGTTGGAAATCAGTGGGGCGATCAGTTCGGGGGCTTCATCGCGCAAATACTCGAAGTATGTCTTTGAAAATGGAGGGAAATAGAGCCGGAACTTCACATTTGGGTATTTGCGAATCAGGGCTGCAACATTGAGCCGGAAGCTTTTGGCCAGATTTTCATCGGTGAATTCGGGTATGAGTTTCCGAAATCGCTCAGTCCGCTCTTTGCGGCGTTTCATTGAAGTAGCCACTATGTCCGGCCCCGCTTTGAATGACTTTGGGAACTCTTGAAAGCTTTCGGGTTTTAAAATCGGATAAGCGCTCCGTCCGGCTTTAGCGGCGAGAATTTTTATGCTACTTTTTGTAGTGTCGAGATTGAGCAGGTAGTTGGGAATGTCGTTCAGGGTGGAATCGTCGTAAAGATAAGCGGGGAAGACGCCGTCGTAGTCGCTTACCCAGTCCGGGCTTCCTCTCAAATACTCGAAATTGACATCCCAGATGACCTCGCGCACGCGCCCCGTCTCCAGCGCGAGGCGAACGATGAGATATTGTTCATGAGCACTGGCACCATCCATCGCGAGGTTCAGACTCCGCATGCCAAACTTTGCAGCGACATCCCTTGGGTGCTGCATTTTGGAAACGCTGGTGCCCGCTATGATCATCTCGGCATCGGTGTGACGCGCCAGGCCGGGTAGCCTGTAGCGGCCTTGCTCAACAAGCATCGCTGGATATTTTGAGGGGCGAAAATGCTGGAGCGGGTCCAGTCGATAATTCACTGCGGCGATGCCAATCAGCAGCAGTGCAATCAGCGCTATGGAAATTCGGAGGTAGCGGGAATAGGGAGTCAAAATTGGAAGTAAATAAATTCGCTGACGCGGGAAAGGTGCAGGACCGAAAGAACAAAAAGCACGGCTATTGCAAGCGACCAAGTGAGCGATGGCTTCCACGAAAAGCGCGTCGGCTTCACCTCATGCAACGCGGGTTCATGGCGGGCTAGAAGTTCCTGGGAATTTGGAGCGATCCAGACGATGCAAAGCAGTGTGCTAATCCAGACCAGCGGCAGCAAGGATTTGGAAATGTCGCTGGTTGAAAAATCTCCCGCCATTCCTTGTAGAATGCGGAGTGCGGCATCCACGCTCGATGCACGGAAGAATACCCAGCCGACAACCACGCAGAGAAACGTAAGAGCGCCTGCGGTTAGTTTTCCGATACGGCCATGCGAGCACTCGCCCCGTATTTGACGCCACACATGGTTGATGCACAGCAGCGCACCGTGCCATGCACCCCAAATGACAAAAGTCCAACCCGCCCCATGCCATATTCCGCCCAGCAGCATGGTGAGAAAAAGATTCAGATAGCGGCGCACCGTTCCGCAGCGCGAACCTCCGAGTGGGAAGTAAAGATAGTCGCGCAGAAAGGCAGAGAGCGTGATGTGCCACCGACGCCAGAAATCAACGATGCTTTGCGCTTTGTAGGGGCTGTTGAAATTGGCGGGAAACTTGATGTTGAACATCCGCGCAAGTCCGAGCGCCATGTCTGAGTAGCCGCTAAAATCAAAATACAATTGTAGAGTGTATCCTAGCGCCGCGACCCAAGCCGTTACCAAGCCGGGCACGGTGCCCGTCGCTGCGGATTCAAAAATCGGACGCACCCAAGCGGAGAGCGTATCGGCGAGGATGACTTTTTTAGCCAGGCCGATGGTGAAAAGCGTAAGCCCGGCTGCGAACGGCCCGGACTGAAATCGAAAGATCGAGCGGTCCTGAAGCTGGGGAATCAGTTGATTATGGTGTACGATAGGACCCGCAATGAGGTGAGGAAAGAACAGCACAAAAAGCCCATATCCCACGCCCGGATAGTGCGCGGTGGAGCGGCGATAGGCATCCACGAGAAATGCGATCTGGGTGAAAGTGAAAAATGAAACGCCAAGAG
>JANMLS010000032.1:0-3068 GCA_031372675.1 Verrucomicrobiaceae bacterium | reverse complement strand
CGCCGCCACCGGGGCCGCCCGGCGGGCGTGGAGGACGACCGGACTTGAATTCATCGAGGCTCACCGAGCCGTTGCCGTCCTTGTCGATCTTCTTGAAGTGCTCCGCAGCCTTTTCAGGATTGTGTTGCGCCATCGGGCCGGCCTTGAATTCATCGAGGCTGATTGCGGAGTCGCCGTTTGCATCCAGCTTCTTGAATATCATTTCCGGGTTTGGGCGTTTGCCATCGCCGCCGGGTCCGCCGGGGCCACCGGGAGGGCGACCGGGGCCGTCGCCCGGAGGTTTGTCTTTTGCGATTGCGAGCGCGGTGGCCAAAGCCAACGCGCCGATTGTTGTGAGTAGTGTTTTCATGTTTTTGTTTTTTGTTTTGGCCGCAGACGGGATGCCCGCAGCACGCGATGTAAAACAGCCCGATTCTCGCGGAGTCGCGCGGCATATTGTTAAGGAAAAGTAAAAGGGCGGCGTGACGACGTGACTCGTTTCCACTTCCATCATCAAACCTCTATGACTCAAAAAATCATCAACGTAGGAATCATCGGCGGCGGACTCATGGGCCGCGAAATGGCCAGCGCGTTTGCGCGATGGTGCGCGATGACGGAAATCTCCGTGCGCCCAGTTCTCAGCGCAGTCGCCGATTTGAATCCCGCCACGCTTGCTTGGTTTGAGGGGATTCCGTCGTGCGAGCAGCGTGTCAGCGACTATCGCGAGTTGCTCGCCAACCCAAAGATTGATGTCGTGTACGTGGCGGTGCCGCACCATTTGCACGAGAAGATTTATTGCGATGTGCTCGCGGCGGGGAAGGACTTGTTTGCCGAGAAGCCTTTCGGAATGGATCTCGCATCCGCACAGCGAATCCTCGCTGCGGTGAACGCGAGCAGGCGCTTTGTGCGATGCAGCTCGGAGATGCCGTTTTTCCCCGGCGGGCAGCGTGCTTTCGCAATCGCAGGCAGCGGGAAAATTGGGCGCGTGCTCGAAGTGGTTTCCGGCTTTCACCACAGCAGCGACCTCGATGCGAGCAAGCCCGCAAACTGGAAGCGCCTCAGCGCCACATGTGGCGAGGGCGGCGTGCTGAACGATCTCGGAATGCACGCATGTCATCTCCCGCTGCGGCTTGGCTGGAAGCCGACTCGCGTCTTCGCGCAACTGCAGCGCGGCTACGCGCAACGGCCCGACGGCAAAGGCGGAAGCGTGGTTTGCGATACTTGGGATAATGCGATGGTCCACGGCTGGACGACCATCAACGGCGAGGATGTGCCGCTGCGTCTGGAAATGAAACGCCTCGCTCCCGGCGCGACGAATACTTGGTTTATCGAAGTGCTCGGCACGGAGGGCGGCGTGCGTTTTTCCACTGCGGAACCAAAGACGCTCTGGCTCTTTGAGCGCGGCGCAGAACAATGGTGGAAGCGCACGGAACTCGGCTTCAGCGCGGCATTCAAGACCGTGACCGGCGGTATTTTCGAGACGGGCTTCCCGGATGTGATTCAGCAAATGTGGGCTGCGTATCTCGCGGAGAGGGCAGGGGAGCTTGGTGGACGTTTCGGCTGCGCGACGCCGGAGGAAGCTGTTGCCTCGCACGAGATTTTTGCCGCCGCGCTGGAGTCGCATCGTACGGGCGCAAGCGTGGCGGTTTAGCATTCGCCACCGTTAGAAGAAAATTGCGCGGCGTGGAGTCATCAGGCATCTGCTGTTGTATGATACGAATGATTTCACTCCTTGCCGCAGTTTGCTTCGCCGGTTGCGCCACATCCGCGCACCAGTTTGCGCCGCTTCCAAACAATGCACGCACAGCAACCGGGCAGGCACGATACGAGGGACATGGGCGCAGCGTGATCGGCGATCTCGTGCTTTCTCAAAGCGCAAACAGCTCGCGGCTGGAGTTTGCAAAAGGCGCGGGCCTTCCGCTGATTCGCGTGCTTTCGGATGCTACTCATTGGCGCTTCGAGGGGCTGCTTGCGCGAGGTGCGCGTGACATTCCGCGCGCGGCTACTTTGCCAGACCACCTTGTCATTTGGAGCCAGCTTGCGATGCGCCCCGCATCCACCTCCAACGGCAAACTCTCGCACAGCGGAGAGAGCCTGAATTTTCGCCTCACCACCCTGCGCTGATGCCACTTCCTGAGCGCGTCGCGCATTTCATCGTTCACCGTCCTCGCCGCGTTTGGGCACTGCTCGGCGTGCTCATTGCCTTTGCTCTTGCGCTGATTTTGCTGAGAGCGGAAATCAAGAGCGACATCCTCGACATGCTGCCGGGGCACTTCGAGAGCGTGGGCATTTACAAGCTCGCAGACCGCGAGTTTAGCTCCGCACGCGATCTGGTCGTGGGGCTGCTTGCGGAGAGCGACGAGGTGGATATGGACGGCTTTGCTGCGCACGTCGCCGCTGCTGCGGCGAAGGAGCCGTGGGTCGTCCGCGTGATGGAGCGCTCGCCGCTCGAAGCACCCGGCGGGCTGGAGGAACTCCGCGCTGTCGCGCTCCCGCTGATGCTGAATCAGGAAGACGTGACGCCTCTCGCATCTGCTTTGCAGCCGGACGCGATCACCGCACGGCTCGCGAGGCTGCGGGCGAAAATCGAATCCGGCATCGGCGTCTCACAGGCAGAACTGGAATACGATCCACTCGGCATCGTCTTCCCCGCGCTGAAAGCTGTGCGCCCGCTGAAATCCGGCTCGGCAGAAGATTCGCGTTTCCGGCTGATGCTCATCCATTGCAAACAGAGCGATCTCAGCGAAGCCGCGTGCAACGAGACGATGCGGAAATACGAGGACTTCAAAAAGCGCATCATCGCATCGTGGCCGCAAGAAAACGGCCCCGCTCCGCAAATGCTCTGCACCGGCAGGACGCCCTACGTCTCGGAAATGGCGGGCAAGCTGAAGGGCGATATTTTTAGCACGGTGAACAGCAGCATCCTGCTCGTCGCGCTCACATTTTTTGGGGGATTCCGCCGCTGGCGTCCGCTGCGTGCGATCATCGAGACGCTCGCCGTGACCTGCATTCTTGCGGTGGCGTGCGGTGTGTTGTTTTTTGGATCGCTCAATATGATCACCGTCGGGCTGTGCGCGATCCTCATCGGC
>JANMLS010000433.1:0-12107 GCA_031372675.1 Verrucomicrobiaceae bacterium | reverse complement strand
GCACTTTTCGTGCGCCGCCCTTTTGCAAATTTCAGTGCTGCTATTTACTCAGCCTTGTAAGCCTTGTGGCCTTCCTTCTTTCCGGCGTTCAGCTTTTCGAGCGCCTTGCCGACTTCATCGGCCTTCTCGGATTCGACTGCGACTTTCAGCGCGTCGATATCCTTGATTGCGGCTTCCATCGCCGTCTTGTAGTCGGCGAGGAACTTCGCCTTTTCAGCGGCTGGCACGTCCTTGGTCTTCGCAGGTTCGAGCTTCGCAGCGGCTTCAAAAGCGGCTTTCACTTCATCAACTTTCGCGACCATGTCCTTGGTCACTTTGCCTTCTTTTTGAGCGCGACCGATTGCTTTGAGAGCCTTGTTGGCCTTGTCCATTTCTTTGCCGAGCGGCGTATCATCTTCTGCAAAAGCAGGGATGGTGATTGCGAGCACGAGCGCGGCGGTGAGTAGGTGTTTGAGTTTCATCTGGATTAGTTTGTTGTGTGTTTGTTTGAGTTGCAAACGCACCGACCCGGAAGGCTGCGCGTTTGTTAGGAGCATAGACGACAGAGCAGGCGATTTAGTCAAAAAATCTTTCCGGCTTTCAAAAATCCACCCCTGCATCTCAAGCCGTCGCTCTTGCGCAGCAGCAGCCGGGTTCGCGGATGCCGCAGCAGAGCGGGACTGCGATGAGTGCGCCGAGCACGGGAGCGGTGAGGTAAATCCAAAGATGCTGCAAATTTCCACTCACGACGGCGGGAGCGAGCGAGCGGGCGGGGTTCATGGATGCGCCGCAGATGGGGCCTGCAAACATGGCTTCCAGCGCGATCACGGAACCGATGGCGATGCCTGCGGTGATGCCTTTTTCCTTCGCGCCGGTGCTCACGCTGAGGATGACGAACATGAGCAGCGCAGTGAGGATGACTTCCAAAACGAAGCTCTGCATCGGAAGTCCCGCAGGCAGTGTGGCGCCGAGTTTTGCATCCGCAGGGAAGAGCAGTCGCAGCGTGCCGCTCGCGGCAAAAGCTCCGGCGATTTGCGCAGTGAGATACGCTGGGACTTCGCTCCACGAAAACCTGCGCGACGCCGCGAAGGCGATGGTCACGGCGGGATTCAAGTGCGCACCGCTCACGTCGCCGAGCGCGTAGATCATCGCCACCACAATGAGGCCGAAAGTGAGCGCGATTCCGGCGTGGCCGATTGCTCCGTTGCTTGCGCCATTGATAACAATCGCGCCGGTGCCTGCGAAAACGAGTGCGAATGTGCCGAGTAGTTCACCGAGAATTTTTTTCATGCGGCGCTGCACTATCTCATTCCACTGCGTGCGGCAAGATTCGTCGGAATCCCTGTTTGCAAACAACCGGCTGGGGCGTAGGGTTTGCGCCATGCCAGAACGGATTCAAAAACCAACCGCTCCCGCGCCATGGGAGCCGAAGCAGGGAGATGGCGACGGCCCCAAGTCGCCGGACGTAAAGAAACCCGACACTAAAAGCATCCTGGAGCGGATGCGGAAGGTCGATCCCGACCAAGCCCGCCGCTACAAACAACGCACTGGCGAGTAAAGTGATGCACTCCCAAGGTACCCCGATTTCCCTCACAGACGCCGCCGCGCCGGATTTCGCGTCGCTGCTCCAGCGCTCCGGGCTTTATCCAAAAGCGCCCACGGATTTCCACACAACCACGCCGCTCCAGCCGACGCACGCGACGACGATTCTTGCGTTCAAATTTGCAGACGGCGTGCTCGTGGCGGGCGACCGCCGGGCGACTGCGGGAAACACGATCATGTATGACCGCGCGGACAAGGTGCTGGAAATTGATCGCCATTCGCTCATGGCCATCGCGGGCGTCCCGGCGACCGCTTGGGAAATGGCGCGGGTATTGGAGCACAGCTTTCAGTTTTTCCGGCGCAGCCAGCTCGCGGATATGAGCATCGAGGGAAAAGTGCGCGCACTCTCGAAGCTGCTCCGCGACAATCTCGGCTTCGTAATGCAGGGCGTCGGCGTGGTCGTGCCCATCTTCGCGACCTACGACGCCGTGGCCGATGTGCCGCGTGTGTATTTCTACGATGCGATGGGTGCGGGCTTTGAAGCAGCGGAGTTTTCCGCCACGGGAAGCGGCAGCCCCGCAGTCCGCGCCGTGCTTCACTACGAGAACACTTACGGCAAGCGCCCGCTGAAAAAACTCCGCGCCAGCGATGCCACGCTGCTCGCACTCCGCGCTCTCGACACTGCTGCCGAAGCCGACTCCGCGACGGGCGGCGTGGACCGCACGGGAAAAATTTTTCCCATCGTAAAACTGATCACGAAAGACGGCATCGCGACGCTTCCAGAAACACGGCTTGCGAAGCTCTATCGCGGCAATCTTTCCGCGAGCTAGATGCCGGAGCTGACGACGTTTCAGTGGGTGCTCGCTGTCGTCGCGGCGCTGGGCATAGGCGTTTCAAAGAGCGGCTTTGCGGGCGTGAGTCTGGTGCATGTGCTCGTTATGGCGCACATTTTTGGCGACCGCCTTTCCACGGGTGTCGTGCTGCCTATGCTGATTGCGGGAGACATCTGCGCCGTCGTTGCGTTCAAACGGCACGCGATTTGGAAACACGTCGCACGCACGCTGCCCATCGCGTGCATCGGCGTGGGCATCGGTACGTGGCTGATGACGCTCCTGCCCGAAACCGCCTACAAGCCCTTCATCGGCTGGACAGTCCTCACGCTCGTCGTCCTGCAAGTCTGGCGAATGTGGAAGCCCGCGATGTTTGAGACCGTGCCGCACTCGTGGCCGTTTGCCGCCGTGATGGGCTTGATGGCTGGAATCACGACGATGATGGCCAACGCCGCCGGTCCCGTGATGGGCCTCTACTTCCTCGCCGTCGGCCTTCCAAAATATCAGCTCACCGGCACGAGCGCGTGGTTTTTTCTCATCATCAATCTTTTCAAAATCCCCTTCAGCGCAGGACTGGGCCTCATCCACGCGCAGACGCTCATGTTCAACGCCGCGCTCGTCCCCGCAATTATCGTCGGCATTTTCCTGGGCCGCTGGCTGCTCGCGCATGTGCCGCAGCGACTTTTCGACGGGCTGATTCTCGTCTTCGCCGCAGTCGCCGCGCTCATGCGCACGGGCTTCTTCGCGTGGGTCGCGTCGCTATTCTAAATACTGCGGTCCCCCGCTTCGCGCATCGCATTTTCCACGAGGATAGCGGCGAGGTGTTGCGTGGCGGTGTCGAGCACGGCGACTGCTTTTTTCAAAGCGGGCGCACCTCCCGCAGCGAGCGCGGCCTCCACATCGGCGGCGCTGGCAGTGATTGCGGCGCGGTCCGCTGCGGGGAGATCGTGGCCGACTTGCGCAAGCGCGATGCGGACGGCGGGGAGTAGTTCCTTGGCCTTGAGGCTGGCCTCGGTGAAGACGCGGTCGTTCATGTCCTCGAATGCGTGCTCCAGCGAGTCTTCGAGCATTTTTTCCACGGCTTCATCGCTCACGTCCACGGCGCTGGTCACATTGATGATCTTCTCCGCGCCGGTCTTCGTGTCGCGGGCGAGGACGTGGAGAATGCCGTTGGCATCAATCTCGAACTGCACGCCGACGCGCGCCTGGCCTTTTGGCGCGGGCTGAAACGGGATGTCGAATTTCCCCAGCTCCCAATTATCCTTCGCCATCTCGCGCTCGCCTTGCAGCACGCGGATGAGCATGGACTGCTGGCCGCTCACGGCGTTTGTAAAAAGCTCGCCGCGCTTGATGGGAATGGTGGAGTTGCGCGGGATGATGACGTTCATCAGGCCGCCAAATGTCTCGATGCCGAGCGAGAGCGGCGTGACGTCGAGCAGCACCACATTTTGCACCGCGCCGCTGAGGATGCCGGCCTGAATCGTCGCGCCGAGCGCTACGGCTTCGTCGGGATTTTGCGAGACGTTTGGCTCGTGGGAAAAAACACTGCGGACAAATTCGCGGATGAGCGGCATCCGCGTCTGACCGCCAACAAGGATTACGTCGTCAAGATCAGTCGCCACGAGTTTTGCATCCGAAAGCGCACGGATGCAGTGCTGCCGCGTGCGCTCGACGACCGGACGCGCAAGCGATTCGAGTTCCGTGCGCGTGAGCGTGTGTGAAAAACTGCGGCCTTCGTGGAGAAACGGCAGCTCGATTCGCGCTTCGTCCGCCGTGGAAAGCGCGTGCTTCGCTGCGATTGCGGCTTCGCGAATTCGCGCCGCAGTCCCGCTGTGCTGCTCCAGCGAGATGCCCGCCAGCTCCGCGATGTGCGCGATGATCGCAGCGTCAATGTCATCGCCGCCGAGGTGCGTGTTTCCGTTTGTGGAGAGCACCTGAAAGACGCCTTCATTCAGCTCTAGGAACGAAATATCAAACGTCCCGCCGCCGAAATCATACACAGCGATTTTGCTGCGGTCCTTCAGCCGCTCCAGCCCGTATGCAAGCGCGGCGGCGGTGGGTTCATTCACGATGCGCTCGACGGTGAGGCCAGCGAGTTCGCCCGCGCGTTTTGTGGCGTTGCGCTGCGCATCGTTAAAGTACGCAGGCACCGTGATGACCGCTCGCGTGATCGCCGCGCCGAATGCCTTTTCTGCCGTGGCCTTGAGCTGCGCGAGAATCAGCGCGGAGACTTCCTCCGGCGCGAGTTCCGCACCACGAGCCACGACGCGCACCGGCTCCCCGCGCCGTCCCGCAAGGCGATACGCGACATCCGAAAGCTCATCGCCAACGCGCCCGCCGATGAAACGCTTCGCCGAGTAAATCGTATTCTCCGGCTCCACCGCACGCATCCGCTGCGCCGCACGGCCCACGATGGGCGCACCGCTATTTGGAAAGTGAACGACCGACGGCACGAGCCGCTCGCCATCGGAATCCGCGAGCAAAATGGGAAAGCCAGCCTCCATCGCGCCGACGAGCGAGTTGGTAGTGCCGAGGTCAATTCCGACGATGATTTCTGCCATGCTTGCACCGTGGCCGAAAGTGAGCGCAAAACTCCAGCGTTAGTTCGTCAGCAGCCCGGCGAGCTTTGCGAGTTTGTTCGCCTTCGCATCAAAACTCAAAAACCGGCGGCATCGCAGCGTGATAGCCGACGCGACGTGAATAATGTCGTAAGTCCGAAAGCCGTGCTTCGCCGTGAAACGCGCAGTCAGCGAGGCAAACTCTGGCTCAATGTCGGCAAGAGACAGCGGAACGCAACGCAGCCGGACGCCGCGCACGATTTGATCTTCCAGATCAGCAAGACCGATAGCCGCAGCCTCTGGTGTCACTCGCCATTGTCCGCCTGAACGGCTTTCAAAAACCATTCGGTGAATCGCATTCAAAACCTCGAACCTCAGCAGGTCCGTCATTGGCAGTGGTGTGGTCAAGTCCTTGGATTTATCTCCAATTTGTTCGAGTGCCTCAAGGTGGCCCGGCAGTTGTAGATAAAGGCGCACCAAGAGATTGGCATCCACGTAAGTTTTCATTCCTCGCCCGCGATAATTCGATTGATCCGCTCGTTTTCATCTTCTGTCGGAGGCACCAATCCAAGCGCACGTTGTTTGGCCCAAAGTGCCTGAAAGTGTTTGCTGAAACTCTTTTTCCTTCGCTCTTCCTTCGGCGCGATGGTGAAAATCTCGCCGTTCCGCGTGCGCACTTCCACGCTGCCAAACTTGCGCACGGCTGCGAGAATCTTCGCGGGCTGGCGGTTCAGATCGCGAAGCGTAAATGTAGTCACCGTGCTCATGTCTGACATTGATGCCAGACATCGCCGTTTCTGTCAAATTGGCCGCCTTACTCCAGCGTGAACCACTGTGCTTCCACGCGGCGGCTTTCGTCCGTGGTGGCGAGTGGTTCGTCCCAGCCACGGCCTACGACTTCGATGCGGGCGGTTTCGATTTTCTCGCGCTCGACGAGCTGCTTTTTGATCTCGGCAGCGCGTTGTTTGCTGAAGTCGGTCGCTTTGATAGACATCGTGCGGAGGAAGTCGTTGCCCTGCTTTTTGAAATCCGCGACCTTCGAGTTGTCCACATGGCCGCGCAGCAAAATCGTGGAGCCGGGGCTGATTTGCAGCATCCGCTTGAGTGAGCCGAGGCTTTTCAAATTATCGGCGTTCGACATGTCGAGGACGGCGCTGTTGGGCTGGAAAAGAAAGCGGATGTTTTTGCTGAGGAGCGGATCGCTTTCCACCGGCCCGCCGCCTTGCGTTTTGATGGGTGCGATGCTCACCGTCTGCCCGGCAAATGCGCCTGCGGTTTCCAGTGCTTTGAGGTGCTTGAGGTCGAGGAAGCGCTCGCTGTCCACGGGGTCTTTCACAAGCTCGCTGCCGTACGAGTAAATCGCACTCTGGTAGATGCCGGAGAAGCTGCCTGCGGCGTCCATCGCTCCGCTGAAAAACGAAAGATTTTCCGGGCCGTTGGAGAAGTGAATTTTTTGCAGCTCCAGCTTCGCGCGGGATTTGTCCCACGGCTCTTCTTTGGTGGAAAATGCCTTCGCGATTACGTCGAGATTCGCTTCGGGGTTGTTGCGCACCATCTGGTTGCCTTCGAGGATTCCGGCGACGAGTCCTTTCACTTTATCCGGCTCGGCGGCGGCGAAGCCTTTGTTCACCACGAGCACGTCGGCGACGATGAGCAGGTTGCGGTTCGTCGTGAGCAGGTGCGCTTTCCCGGCGCTTTCTTTCACGGTGTCCGTGGTCTTCGGTGCCCACGTCACGCAGCCGACAATCTTGCCGGTTTCGTCTGTGGTAAATGCGTCGCAGGCGAGCATCGCGTCTTCGGCATAGACGAGATTCACTGCATTTGGGTCGGCGTCCTCGTCGAGTGACGAGAGCATTTTTACCGGCATCCCGGCTTCCTGCGCGAGATAGCGGATGAAGAAATCCGCCTCGGTGAATTGCGCGCTCGCGAGCACTTTGCCTTTCAGATCGTTGATGCGCTTGATGCCCGTCTGCACGACCACGCCGTCCGCGCCACGCGAGAACCCGATCTGCACGGGCACGACTGCGTTAAACTGGCGACCATACACCGCGAGCACATCCACCGTCGTCGCGCTGGCAGCCATTTTGCCAGCGTTCAGCGCGTTCCAGCTTTCTTCCTCGCTGAGTTTGATACGCACTTTGAAGCCGTATTTTTTCGCAAAAATGGAATTGTCGTTTGGCTCCAGCCCGCCGTTTGCAGCGACGATGCCCGCATAGCCTGCGTAAACGCTCAACTCCAAGTCCACGATGTTATCCTTGCTCTGATAAACGCCCGCCGGTCCGAGTCGCGGCACCTCGGTATGCGTCTCGACGATGAAATCCGAAGCCGCACTGCTGCTCTTGCTGTCAGCGGTTTTGGATTCAGTGCTGGGCTTGATCTGCGGCCACCACTTCGAGACTCCGAAGCCTACGATGGCGAGAAAGATGATGGTGAAGATGAGTTTTCCGCGTGCTGTCATGGCGGTGTCTTTAGCCCCACACTGCACGAGTTCCAACTACGAAACGATCCATCCGCATCGCCTTGTGTGTTGAAACTTCCGCCGAGGCGCGTCACGGTGCGCGTCTTTTCCAAAAATGCCGAAGGTCTTTCTCAAAACATACGGCTGCCAGATGAACGAGCGCGATTCCGAGCAGGTTGCACGCGACCTCGTTGCGCGTGGCTATGTGCTTACGGAGAATGAAAAGCAGGCCGATGTCGTGCTCATCAACACTTGCAGCGTGCGCGATATGGCCGAGCAGAAGGCACTCGGAAAAATGGGGTTACTTGGGCGGCTGCGTGCGCAAAAGCCGGAGATGGTTTTCGGTTTTCTCGGCTGCATGGCGCAATCCCGCGGCGGCGAGTTGGTGCGCGACATCGGGCATGTGGACCTCGTCGTGGGGACTCAGAAATTTCACAAAGTCGCCGACTACGTGGACCATCTCTACAAGCGCCGCGTGGAACTCGGCGAGCGGCTGATGGACGACGAGCGACTGAGCATCGTGGACGTGGAGGAAGAGCCGGGTTCGCAGGAGACGATCCGCGAGCACACGCTGAAGGAGCGGCAGGCGACGGCGTTTGTGAGCATCATGCAGGGCTGCAATATGCACTGCACGTTTTGCATCGTCCCCAGCACACGCGGCAGCGAGCGCTCGCGGACGATTGGCAGCATCGTCGAGGAGGTTCGCGGGCTGGTGGAGAAAGGCGTGCGCGAAGTCACGCTTCTCGGCCAAATCGTGAATCTTTACGGACGACATGAGTTTGAAAAAGCGGACGGCAAATCCCCTTTCGTGCAGCTCCTAGAAGCCGTTCACGCGGTGGATGGGCTGCGCCGTTTGCGCTTCACTTCGCCGCATCCGATTGGGTTTCGCGATGATTTGATCGAAGCCTACGCGCGGCTTCCGAAGCTCATGGCGCACCTGCACATGCCGCTGCAAAGCGGGAGCGACCGCATCCTCAAGGCCATGCACCGCACTTACACGGCGGCGAAATACGAGGTGCTCGTGGAAAAAGTGCGCAACGTGCGGCCAGACATCGCGGTGACTACGGATGTCATCGTCGGCTTCCCCGGCGAAACCGAGGAAGACTACGCGGCGACGCGCGGGCTGATGGAGCGTGTGCGGTTCGATAATGCGTTCATTTTCCGATACAGCCAGCGGCGCGATACTCCTGCGGCGGCGCTCGAAGGGCAGCTATCCGAGGACGTGAAGGATGCGCGTAATCAAGACCTGCTCGGAGTGGTAAATCAAATCGCCCTCGAAAAAAACGAGGCACTCGTCGGCAAGCGCGTGGAGATTCTCTGCGAGGGCGTGAGTAAATCGAATACCGAGCGGCTCATGGGCCGGACACCGGGAAATAAGATCGTCATTTTCGAGGGCGGGGAGCGCCACATCGGCGAGGTGTTTGAAGTGCAAGTCGAGCGGACCACGGGATTCAGCCTCTACGGAAACCCGGCGGTTCTTTAGTGGAAAAAGTTTTTATCAGGGCATACCGCTTGCTCTAAGTGGTTCATACGCAGTCTGTCCAAAAACGGGCGGCTCAATTTCGTATGGCAACCGCATCAAACAAAGTGACTTCATTTCCGGGAATGCCGGACGACAGCCAGAGTGTCTTGGAAATCTCTGGCATCTCGTCTCGCAAAGATGATCCGGTGAAGGAAATCAACGCGCTCATTTTGCAACTCCAGGAAACTACCAAGGAGGCTCAGGCTCAGTTGCGGATTGCCGAGGATGAGCGGGAGCGATACGCGGCGGAGCTTGCCAGCGAGCGCGAACAGCATCGGTTGCAGAGTCTGCGGAACAAGGAAACCATCGCAAAATTGCAAGCGCAGCTCGAACAGAGCAATGGCGACCCCGATGAAGTCGCAAGGCTGCGCGATGAGAACAAGCGCCTCAACGCATTCACGCGACGGGTGTCGAATGAAGCCACTGAATACCGCGATGCTGCGGATGAGAAATTGCACGCCGCAAACCGAAGACAGGAGGATTTGCTGAAGCAGAAAGACGCCGCCATCGCTGCCAGTGAGAATTTCAAAAAAGAACTGCTGCGCGTGAAAAAGCAGTTCGACGAGTTGATGACTGGCTCTGCGGGAGCTGTGAAAGAAGCCGCTGATTTGAAGAAAAGCGTCGCGGAACTAAAAACCGAACTGGCCAGTGCAAAAAAACAAGTTTCCGCGATCAAACAGGCGAGAGACACGGCTGCAAATAATCTCACGGACCTGAAATCCAAAGTGGCAGAGATGGAGGACAAAATTGCCGAGCTAAACGACCGCTGCGAAGCTGCCGAGAGACAAGCTCCCGAAGCTCCTTCGCGGCCAAAGCCGCAGGCGCAATCCGATGAAGTCGAAGTCCTGCGTCGCGAACTCGAAATCCTCTCCGAAAATCATCAGGCAGCGATTTTACAACACGAGACGGCGGTGGAAAAATTGCGGGCCGAACTTACTGAAAATAAGTCGGCAACCGTCAGCGGCAGCGACTCTGATACCGCGAAGCTAAGAGCGGAGATCGCGATTATGAAGCAGCGATTTGAAAAGCAGCGTCTCGATACCATCGAGATTTCAGCCACGCTGGAAAATGCACAGCGCGATGTCCGCGATATGTCCGCAAATCTCGCAGAGGCGCGCTTGTTATTAAAAGCCGGGAAGCCTTTTATTTCCAGGGCTTCCGGGCGCACCCGCGCCAAAATGGGCGACGGAAAAAAGAATCTCGCCGCCATGCGCAAAGCCGCGCAGGGATTGATCGAAAACTTCGCCAACGAAACAGCTTGGTCCGACTTATTCGAGCGTTCCCTACTGCTCGTGGAAGCCGCAGAGAAACACGGCGGCGGAGCCATGATTCGCGTGGCGACTGCTGTCGCAGGCTTGCTCTGCCAGACGCAATCCACGCCGGGCGCGATTACTCACTCACTCGTGCGGACGCTCAATCAGGCACTCGATTTCCTCGTGGAAATCCCCGACCAAGCGCCCGCTGAATCAAACGCCGCCATCGCAAACATCCGCGTCTTTGTCGTGGACGATGATGCTTCGTGCGGTGAGGTCATTTCCACCGCGTTCGATACAGTCGGCGTCACGGCGACCACCACACAATTTCCCGGCGAGGCGATCAGCGAACTGGTCACCACCGCGTTTGATCTCATTTTGCTCGATGTCGGTCTGCCGGAGCTGGATGGATTTGAACTCGGCGCACAAATTCGGGAGATGGATGCAAACGCGGAAACTCCCATCATTTACCTCACCGGCGATGACTCCGCCGAGAACCGCAACGAAGCGATGCGGCAAGGCGGCGACGATTTCCTCAGCAAGCCGTTCAATGTTACCGAGCTGGGATTGCGCGGGCTTTTACTCGTCCTGCGCACCCGGCTCCAAATGGTCTGACGTTACGCAATCAGCGACAAAATTGCTGACTTGTCGGCACGCACAGTCGTGATCCCGGAAATGTGCTTCGCGGCAACATCGGGGTCCTTCAGTCCGTGCCCCGTGACGGTGCAGACAATGCGCGAGCCGTCCGCGATTTTCGTCATCGGGCAGGTGCCGCACGAATCTTTGCCAAGGCACTTCATCAGCCCCGCGATGCTGGCTGCGCTGGCGGGTTCCACGAAGATACCCTCGCTGCTCGCGAGCCAGTATTGCGCGGCAAGGATTTGCTCGTCGGTCACGATGTCCACCGCACCGCCGCTGTCCTTGATCGCGGCTGAGGCTTTGTCCCAGCTTGCAGGATTTCCGATGCGAATCGCCGTAGCGATAGTCTCCGGCTTTTCGATCACGCGACCGTGATAAATCGGCGCACTTCCAGCGGCTTGAAAACCGATCATCTTCGGCAGATGCGTCGAGCGTTTGTGATTCAAAAACTCGTTATAGCCCATCCAATACGCCGAGATGTTTCCAGCATTTCCCACGGGCATAATATGAACATCCGGCGCGTCGCCGAGCGTCTCCACAATTTCAAACGCCGCAGTCTTCTGGCCTTCGAGACGGTAAGGATTGATCGAGTTCACAATCGCAATCGGCTCCGTCTCGCCAATCTCGCGCACAAGCCGCAGTGCATCATCAAAATTCCCCTCAATCGCCACGACCTTCGAGCCATACATGAAAGCCTGCGCCAGTTTTCCCAGCGCGATTTTTCCCGCAGGCAGCAGCACGATACTCGTCATCCCGCCGCGTGCGGCATAAGCAGCAGCGGCAGCCGAAGTGTTCCCCGTGCTGGCGCAAATCACCGCTTTTGCACCCTGCTCCGCAGCCTTCGAGATAGCCATCGTCATCCCGCGATCCTTGAACGAACCTGTGGGATTCAGCCCCTCATACTTTATGTAAACTTCGCAATCACGCCCCACCAGCGCACTCAACCGAGGCGAGTGGATAAGCGGAGTGGAGCCTTCATTGAGCGAGATGACAGGCGTCTTCTCACTAACAGGCAGGTATTCCCTCCAGCGGGCAATAACGCCCCGGTCGTGCAGGCTTTGAAAGCTCATAAGTCCCAGAAAAAGGCGCGGACTATCCCCGCCGCCGCGCATCGCCGCAAGTGATTTAGCTGGGAAAAAATGCGCCGCGCACATCGTCGCTCCGTCACGCAGGAAATTTTCAGGATTTCGGCAATAATGCTGCCGAGATTAGCTGTGTTTAATTTCTCCTAAACCCGAACGCCGCGTAGCGCGTCGCGGCTCACGCAGCCCCCTGCATGAATCTTATTACGCGAAGCACACTTTTTGATTTGCGCTTCGCGTAAAG
>JANMLS010000431.1:0-4521 GCA_031372675.1 Verrucomicrobiaceae bacterium | reverse complement strand
CCGAACGCCGCCCTCCCCGCCGCTTGCGAAAGTAGTCAGCGGCTTCAGCCGTCGCCGCGTGGCTTTGGCGGTAATATGGAGCTTCGCGAAGACGGGTTTTTTTTGCGAAGCGTTCCTCTCCCGAATCACGAGTTTTTACGGCTGAAGCCGTGGACTACTTTCGCAAGCGTTGCCGGGGACAAATAGGGCTACGAAGGGGTGTTTTCGTTTGGCTCGGACGCGACGGGGAATGCCCATTTGTGGTAGATGAGAAATTTTACCCAGCCCATACAGAGTTGGGTGGTGATAACGTCGAAATCGAGCTTGCTGTCGCCAAAATGCCGCGCAATGCCGATGTTGTAGTGCTTGAAGATTGTGAGGAGGAGAGAGGAAATCCCCCACATGACGATGACCACGGTGATATAGCGCAGGAAGGCGTCGCGCTTGCGGGAGCTGGTGCGGAAATTCACGAAGTAATTCCACATGAAAAAGAAGGCCGTGCCGGCTCCTACGCTGCAAGCAGCCCTTGCCCAAACGGGGAGCGCTGTGTGTTTGCTGAGGTATTGGAAAGGCAGCGCGATGAGCAGGTAGTTGACCACTGCTCCGAGCAGGAAAAGCACTAATCTTTGGCGGACGCTCTGTTTCATTTCGCCCCAGCTTGGAGGCGGATGCGGATGGCAGTCCATCTCATTATCCTAAAACCGGCGACGGGATTGCCTAACAGTCTACTTTCAGTTCACGGGCTGCTTTTCTGCATAGATTCGGTGTTGCGGCGGTTTGGTCGTAGGGTTACAGAACGATGAGAAATGCCGAAATCCGAGACAGAACTAACTTTTGAAGCTGCGATGAAGCGGCTGAATACTATCGTGCAGGATATGGAGTCCGACGAAATGCCGCTGGAGTCGCTGCTCACTTCGTATGAAGAGGGCATCCAGCTTGTGAAGGCTTGTCAGGCGCGGCTGGCTAATGCGCAGCAGCGATTGGAGATTATCCAGCAAAACGCGGCGAAGGAGCTGGAGACGAAGCCTTTTGACCCGGCATCTGCCGCGAAGCCGGAGGCAGCGAGGTCTTCGGCAAGGGACGCGAACTTGTTTTGATTTCACTGCGGGGAACCGCGCTAAATACTTTTTCACCATTCGATGACATCCATTCTAAAGACCATCAATTCGCCCGATGACGTAAAAGCCGTAGCTGAGAAAGACCTGCCGGTTTTGGCCGAGGAGGTGCGTGCGGAGTTAATCCGCGTGCTCTCGGAGGAAAATCCGACGTCGGTCGGCGGGCATCTTGGGCCGAATCTCGGCGTCGTGGAGCTGACGATTGCGATGCACCGTGTTTTCTCCACGCCGAAGGATAAGTTTGTGTTCGACGTTTCGCATCAGGGCTACGTGCATAAGATTTTCACGGGACGCCGCGAGCGGTTCGATACGATTCGGCAATACGAGGGGCTGAATGGTTTTCTGCTGCGCACGGAGAGCGAGCATGATTGCTACGGCGCGGGGCACGCGGGCACGGCGCTTTCGGCTGCGCTGGGCATGGCGGTCGGGCGCGATATGCGCGGCTCGGATGAGCATGTGGTGTGCGTCGCGGGTGATGCGGCTTTTACCTGCGGCGTGACTTATGAGGCGCTGAACAACATCTCGGAGCAGACGAAAAAGCTCATCATTATCCTGAACGATAACGAGTGGAGTATTGACCGCAACGTAGGCGCGATTGCGCGTTACTTTAATAAAATCACGACCAGCCCGATGTATTCCGGCTTGCACGATAAAGCGGCGAAGCTCGTGGAGAAAGTGCTGGGCAAACGGGTGAAAGATTTTGCGCATCGCGTGGAGACGGGTGTGAAGGGGCTGATTGCGCCGAGCGTGTTGTTTGAGGATTTGGGGATTCGCTACTACGGGCCGATTGACGGGCACGATGTGCAGTTGCTCGTCCGCACGCTGGAGTTTCTCAAAGGTCAGGACGAGCCGGTGATTTTGCACGTCCTCACTACGAAGGGAAAAGGCTACGCGCCCGCGCTGGAGCAGCCGCTGAAGTTTCACGGGCTGGGCCGT
Source organism: Verrucomicrobiaceae bacterium (assembly GCA_031372675.1). GTDB lineage: Bacteria > Verrucomicrobiota > Verrucomicrobiia > Chthoniobacterales > Chthoniobacteraceae > SXWH01. The sequence goes on along the minus strand of JANMLS010000431.1, from coordinate 2,491 downwards.
TTTGAGCCAAAGACGGGCGCGACGAAAAGCGCGCCTGCGCCGACTTACAGCGAGTTGCTGGGGCAGACGCTCTCGAAGTTTGCGGATACGAATAACAAAATCGTGGGCATCACCGGCGCGATGCCGAGCGGCACGGGGCTGATCTCTTTTGCAAAGGCGCACCCGAAGCGTTACTACGACGTGGGCATCGCGGAGGAACACGCGGCGCTGTTTGCGGCGGGGCTGGCGTGCGAGGGATTCGCGCCGTTTCTAGCGATTTACTCCACGTTTATGCAGCGGGCTTACGACATGATTTTGCACGACATCGCGCTGCAAAATCTGCCGGTGCGTCTGTGCATGGATCGCGGCGGACTCAGCGGCGACGACGGCCCGACGCATCACGGTTTATTCGACATCGGCTATCTGCGGCACGTCCCGAATCTCATCCACATGCAGCCGAAGGATGAAGACGAATTTGTGGATATGCTGTGGACGATGGCGAACTACAACGCCGGCCCGACTGCAATCCGCTATCCACGCGGAAGCGGCACCGGCATTCAGCCAAAAGCGCAGCCGAAGCTCCTCGAAATCGGCAAAGCGGAAGTGGTGAAACACGGCAGCACGCAGCCCGTGCGCGTGGCGATTTTCGGCTTGGGCGGAATGTGTCAGCTCGCCGAGCAAGCGGCAGCGACGCTGGAAGGGAAGGGGATTTCTACGGCGGTGATCAACCCTCGCTGGATCAAGCCGCTCGACACGGCGACCATCGAGTTTTTCGCCCGCAGTGTGGATGTAGTCTGCACGATGGAGGACCACGTTTTGCACAACGGATTTGGCTGCGCGGTGATGGAGCATCTTTCCGAACAGCGCATCAAAACGCCCGTCATCCGCATCGGCTGGCCGGATCAATTTATCGAGCACGGAGCGCCGGATATTTTGCGCAAGAAGCACGGACTCACGGCGGAAAACCTCGTCGCCAAAGTGCTCGCCGAGCTGGAGACAAAGCCATCCGCAGGCCGCAGCGTGGCGTAGGTTTTCGTAGAAAAAATCCAGCCATGCTCAGCGAAGACAGCATCCAATACGCGATAGACAACACGCAGATCGTCGTGATGCCGCAGAACCTCATCCAGACGTTTGGCACCACGGTTTTCCGCTTTCACCTCGTCACGGAGCTGATGGATTCCGTGGAGCAAATTCGCATTCGCGACGGGCATCTTCACGCGGAGCGGCCCAGCATCATCGCGCCGTCGCACTACCACCGGATGCTCGACGAGGGCTTCGGCGAAAAAGCCGCCGAGTTTGTGGATTGGCTGCGCGATAATGCGGCGGATTTTGCCGTGCTGCGATACGGCTTTCAGTTCAAAAAAGTGGACGTGAAAGAGCGCGTCGTGCGCCAGCCCGTGGATACAGTGTTGCGGGAGTTGCGCGAGCTTGTGGACCGCGAGGAAGACCCGCTGAGTGCGGTGATTCAAGGCGTGGATGAAGGCTGGGAAGTGAGCCTGCTGAAATTCGCCACCGACATGATTCAGCGCTCCGCTGCGGGAAATGTAGGCGAGTGGAAACGGCGCGGATTGATTTGATGAGGTCCGGCAAGTGCTGAAAAACTAGCACTTTATTCTTGCGCCTCTATTTTTCCTGCATAAAGTGCGGCCCCATGAAGACGAAATCCGCCGTCCTTTTCCTCGCAGCAATCAGCATCATGGCGTCCGGCTGCCGCCGCGACTATGCCTACGATCCGGCGCTTGGCCGGACAGCGTTCGCCGATGAAGACCGCAATTCGCAGCCTGAACCTGCGGACAACACGGATACCGAAACGCCCGACGGTGACGAGCCGGGCGACATCACCGATACCCCGCAGCCGCCAGTGACGCCCCCATCGAATCCAGTGCCACCGCCGCCCGCAAATGTGCCCATCCCATTCGCAACAAAAGCCGAGGGGAAGCCGGGTTTTGTGGTCAGCCCCTACGCGGCGGGAAAGCTGATTGACGTTCGCGGACTGCCGCCGGGAACGGAAATCGAGTGCCCATACACAAAGCGCCCCATCGCAATTCCGTGAGGCTATTTCCCGCGTTCAGTCTCGCAGGCGTCTTGCTTTGCTCCGGCTGCGCAGCAATCGGCACGCGGATTGTGGGTAGCTATCCCAGCCCCTATTTTTCAGGAGTTCGCGGCGACGCGGCAATGATCGGCAACCGCCAGAGCATCGATCCCGCATCGCGATACCATCCAGTGCTGGCGATGATCGACATGCCGTTCTCTCTGGTTGCGGATATTCTGTTCCTACCCCGCGATGCGTGCGCCCCGAACTGGAATCAGCGGCTCAAACCCGCGGGGAAACCTGCTGCCATTTTCCTATAAACAGATGTTTCGCCGTATATAGCAGGTTGCTGAAAAGCGGGGTGTTTTTTGAGGTCATTGGTCCGTTGGAGTCAAAATTGTCGGTTTTTCGTGTTTGGGTAGGCTGTTGCAGTCGGTTTGCGGGGCGGTTTCGCCCCGCGCCGCGCTCTCGCGGCGGGGT
>JANMLS010000420.1:0-1549 GCA_031372675.1 Verrucomicrobiaceae bacterium | reverse complement strand
CCTCGATTTCCTCCTCCACGCCGGAGTCGTTTTTCTTTTTCACCGTGCGCTTCATTTTCAAAAGCGACGGCGTGCGGAGTTCGAGCGTGCCGATGATTGCGTTGTCGCCGAGTGACTCCGCTTCGAGGTAGCCGCGCACGGTGCCCATGCCGCCGCCGCCGAACTGCTCGCTGTTCACGAGCGGCTGATCGGAAGCCTGGCCCTGCACTTTTCCGTAAAGCTCCCAATCGCGCGGGAGCTTGTGGAGATGCGATAAGTCGCCGCGCAGGTAGATGAAATTACTGTCCGCGCCGAAGCGGTTTTTATCGAGTCCAGAGCGCTGACTTCCTGAGCCGCGCAGCCCGAACGTCAGCCCGGCGGTGAGCGTGGTTTCGCCAGCTTCCTGTTTTTTCCCATCCACTTCCCGCGTGTGGAGCCAAGTGCCGTCCCAAGTCGTGCTGAAAGGGTAGTAGTAAATCGGCGTCAGCTCGGTCGTCGTGCCGACCTGCACGAGCTGGTCGAACGCCTTGTAATCAAGGCCCACACTGAGCGAGTGGAAAAATCCTTCCTGACTCGGCAGCGTGAAAATGCCGCGCACTCCGAGGATGTTTCCTTTGCCCGCGACTGCGACTCCGCCGAGCGTGGAGACATTGCTATCCTGCTTTGTGCCCGTGAGCATGAGGCTGAAATCATCCAGTCCGGCGAAGCGTGCGATGTAATAGCCGGAGAGCACTTTCACCTCCGCAGTGTCCTGCGGCGAAGTCTGGAAGCTAAAGCCGATGCTGTGTCCGAGTTGCCAGAGATTTGAGTAGCTCAACGAAGCGTTGAGCCGCAGGTCCGTGGTATTTGCGCTGTTGCGATTGTTTAGCTCGATGCTGCCGTGGAGCGGGGATTCGTCTTCCACGATGAGGTCAATGTTCCAAAGCCCCGGCTCAAATCCCGGCTCGATTTTGGGCTGCACGCGGCGCTCGGAGAGCTTGTTCAGGCCGACAACATCGCGCGTCACGTCGTTGAAATTGATCACCTTTCCTTCCGCGAGCGATTGCGCCTGTTTGCGCACATGGCTGGGCATAAAAAAGCGTGCGCCTTTCACGGCAAGCTCGCCCACTTTTCCGGGCATGACTTGCAAGCTGATGATCCCGCCCGCGCCCGTCTGGTCCGGGATGATGACTTGAGCGACGCTAAAGCCTTTCTCGCGATAGGCTTTCTCCAGAGCGGACCTCGCGCCTTCCACATCGTCGAAAGTGCGCCCCGGACCGAGGAAAGGATACACTGCGCTTTCGACATCAATTTTCGGCATATCCTTCGCGCCGAGAACGCGGAATTCGCGGATAAAAATACGCGGGACTTCTGGTGTAGGCGGCGATGCTGCAAATGCCGAAGCCGCAAAGCACGATAGAGCCGCAAGTCGCGATGAGCGAATCAGGGCTATTGCGGTGGATGTATTTGCAGACAGAAAAGTCATCGTGCGGTGGAAGAAAACGGTTTCGTTGTGACAGGACGAGGGCTGAAAGGTGACGATTTAGAGAACGAAAGGTGTCGTTTGTAAGACGAAAAGGTTACGAAAAGA
>JANMLS010000421.1:0-22087 GCA_031372675.1 Verrucomicrobiaceae bacterium | reverse complement strand
TGGGAATGAGCGTTTTCATGGATTGGTGGATGGTTGGAGTTCGAGAATGACGGGAGTGGCTGGAGGAATCACGGAAATTTCTATCGCCGATGTGTCCACATTTGCAGAAGCATTTCCGAAACGATCAGTGGCCTTTGAATTTTCTAAATCCAGTGCCCACGCCGCAGCACCAATGATGTAGATTCGGACGCCGCGCATGAATTCTGTGGGATGCAGATTCACGATGATGACGAATCGCTGCCCGCTGCGCGAATCCACACGGGCAAACGCATACAGCCAGTGGCCACCTGCTGTTTCACCGTCCAGACGGCCAAAGCGTTCGCTGGTAATGTTCAAGGCGTTTAGCGCAAAAAATTGCCCGTCGCGAAAAGCTGGTTCGCCGTAGAGTTTGAGCAGGCGACCATAGCGTTCGCGCAGTGCTTTTTGTTCGGGAGAAAGTCGGGCACCGTCGTAGCGGTGATGATTTACCCACTTCGTGAACTCCGGCATCGACCAGAAATCGAAGATGCTCGTCCTGCCATCATCGCCGCCAAATCCCTCGCTGCCATCGGCAGGCTCACCGACTTCCTGGCCGCAATAAATCAGCATCGGGCCGCGCGAAATTCCCCACAGAATCGCGCTGACTGCGGGACCGATTTTTGCGCCATGCGAACCCCAGTTTGCGCGGCTGGCGAGCCGCACTTCGTCGTGATTTTCGGCGTAGCGCAGGCTGGAGCGAAAGACGTAATCCTGCTGCACGACGCCATTGCGCACGCCGAGCGCACCATCGAGATCATTTGCCCAGCCGGAGCCGTCGTAGATGCGTTTGAGCGCCTTGTAAGACGGATCGTCATACACCGCGTCGAAGCCCGCATTCAGCAAATCCAGCATCACGTTTTTGAATCCCGCAATGAGCGTGTCGCCGCCTTCGACTTTCATCGGGTCGTTGTTGTAAGCCTCCGCAATAAACATCACGCCCGGCTGCCGCACACGCGCACGCGCCACGGCCCACTGCCAGAACTCCGGCGGGACCATGTGCGCCATGTCGCAGCGAAAACCATCCACGCCCAGCGACTGCCAATGCGCGAGCACCGCATCCATTTTCAGCCACGTATCGGGCACGGGAATATCGGGCTGCGCAGCGTGGGGATAAGCGCGGCGGCCAGTCGTGAAGTCGTACCCGTAGTTGAGCTTCACCGTTTCATACCAATCATGCTGACCCGGTGACCAAGACGCGACGTTGTTCCCCGTCACACGAGCGCTCTCGCTCTCTTGCGTAAAAAGCCCGTCGCCCGCGCCGAGCACGCGACACGTCGGCGAAAGATATTCTCCATCGCGAACCGTCGGCAGACGCAGCGGAGAGCCGCCACCGGGCGAGTCATTTTGCAGCCAGAAAAAATTATTCTCCGGCGAGAAAAAGCGGCTCCGATCATCGCTCGCGCCAAACGCAACGACCTTCGACGCATGACTTCGCGCAACGTGATTCGGCACAAAATCGATCACCACCTTCAGGTGCGCCGCGTGAACTCTGGCGATGAGTTGTTTGAATTCTTCGAGCCGCTTCACCGGGTCCAGCGCGTAATCCGGGCATACATCGGCGATGTCTTTAATGGCATACGGCGAACCCGCGCGACCCTTGAGTAAATCGGGATCGTCCGCCGGTTTCCCAATCGCGGAGTAATCCACCGAAGTCGCCTGCGCGAGCACGCCCGTGAGCCAGAGATGTGTGATTTCCAGCTCATCGCGGAGCGCGGAAAGCGCACGCGCATTGATGTCGGCAAACTTTCCAACGCCGTTCTCAGCGAGCGTGCCGTTTGGTTTTCGCGTCTCGTTTGTATTTCCGAAAAGGCGCGGCAGTAGTTGATAAATCCGCGCTCGCTCCCCTGCCCGCTTTGGAAAAAAGACGCCGTCTTTTCCCACAGTGTATGCGCCGATGGTCCGGTCGCCGCCGCCGCTTTCGCACAGGCCGTCTGCCGTCGCGAGCATGTCGCCCCAGCCACCGTGCGCGGTCATGTCCTTCGCCCACACCGAGATATTTTCTGGCAGTGAAGGCGGCGGAATCGAAACGGAAAGTGCGCCATTTTTTCGCGTGGCGAAAACTGCGTTCTCCGCTGGCTCGCTCCATTTCATGCGCAACCAGCGTCGCGTCCATGCGCGAGTTTTGCCGTCCGATTCGCAGCGAATTGCAAACATCACATTCGCACGGAATGGCAGAAAGACCGTTGAACCCTCAGCGTTCACCGCGTAGGGAATCACCGCGCAGCCATCGAGTGCATCGGTATCCAGCGCGATGAAAAGTGTGTGGCCATCGTCTGCAATTTGTGGGGAGTGAAAAGCGATATGCAGCGAATCTGGGTGCAACGTGATGGAGACAGTTCCGAGGTTCATGGGCTTTGCACCGCCGCACTGGCGAGCGACACGATGAAAGCCGCCAGCGCGAATGCTTTGCAATCCACAAAGCCGCACATTTTCCTTCTCCCTAAGAAAGCCCGCGCCATCCGATAAAGTCAGCGCACCAAGCATATCCATGAGCAGCACCGACGCATCCCATATTTCTCAACTCGACGACAAAGCCGCCGCCGAACTGCTGAAAAGTTCCTACGCCAAAATCACCGCCGAGATGGGCAAGTTTATCGTCGGACAAGCTGCCGTCATCGAGGAGCTACTCATCGCCGTGCTCGCTGGCGGTCACTGCCTGCTGGAAGGCGTTCCCGGCCTCGCAAAGACTGCGATGGTCAGCACGCTCGCCAAGACTCTGAACATGGGCTTCCGCCGCATCCAGTTCACGCCCGACCTCATGCCGAGCGACATCACCGGCACCGACATCATCCAGGAAGACCCAGCGACAGGACGCCGCAATTTCGTTTTTCAAAAAGGCCCGCTTTTTACCCAGATGCTCCTCGCGGATGAAATCAATCGCACGCCGCCCAAGACGCAAGCCGCGCTGCTGGAAGCGATGCAGGAACGCTGCGTGACCGTGGGCGGCAACACGCTCAAACTCGACCAGCAGATCTTCGTCCTCGCGACGCAAAATCCCATCGAGCAGGAAGGCACTTATCCCCTGCCCGAAGCCCAGCGCGACCGCTTCGTCTTCCTCGTCAAAGTCGATTACCCCACTCGCGAGGAAGAGCGCCAGATCATCGCACGCACCACTGGCAGCTTCACCGCCGACATCCAGCCCGTCCTCAGCGGAGCGCAGATTCTCGAACTGCAAAAAGTCGTCCGCAAAGTCCCCGTGCCCGATCACGTCACGGACTTCGTGCTCGACCTCGTCCGCTTCACGCGCCCGGATGAAAAAGACGCGCCCGCTTTCATCAAGGAACTCATCGCGTGGGGCGCAGGTCCACGAGCCTGCCAAAATCTCATCCTCACCGGAAAAGTCCGTGCCGTGCTGCAAGGCCGTTTTCACGTCACCATAGACGACATCGAAGCTCTCGCGATGCCCGTGCTGCGCCACCGCATCGTCCCGACTTTCAACGCGGAAGCCGAAGGCGTGAGCGTGGATGAAATCATCGCGAAGGTGATGAAAGCCGTCCCGCGCAGCGAAGCGAAGCGGGCGCTGTAAGCTCGCGACTCGAATGTCGTTTTGCTCCGCTTTCAGGTAAAAACTGGAATGAAAAGCGCCCTCCAAATTTCCAGCGAGAATTTCTTTGTCAAAACCAAGTCGGCTCGAATACTGTCCCGATTCTGGAATGAAGCGAAGGCCATCGCTTCCGTGAAAAAAACGCCAGCATAGCTCAGTTGGCAGAGCAGTTGATTTGTAATCATCAGGTCGTCGGTTCAAATCCGACTGCTGGCTCCCTCTTTCAAAAGAGGGTTTTGTGGAGGGTTTTGAAAACCCTCGTGCTACACCACTTGCTACCTAGCGAAGGGTGCGGTGCCTTTCTTCATCTCGTTGCGTATTTCGTTTTTGCGCGTGGCGTCGTCGCTGTTTAGGATATCCTCCATACCCCTTTGATACACGGCTTGGTCCCATCCTTTCAGCAAAAGGTAGCGCTGTGTCTGCTCAGGCGTGCGGAATTTTGAGAGGCTCTGCAAGTAGGTGAATTCCTGCCTTATCTTGCGCACGTCGGACGGCAGCGCGAGGCGCTCTTCGGCCTTCGGCATTTTGTCTGCGAGCTGCGCGGCCTCCTGCTGCTGGCGATAGCCGTAGTCGGTGACTTTGAGAAAGCCGTTGACCAACGGCGTATTGTCGATGGCAATTTCCGTAGTTGTTTCAGATCGTGGATTATAGCGGAAGAAACTCTGCGTCCCCATTTGCCCAAGCGTCCACGCGAGCATCGTTTTGTTTGCTTCCATGCCACCGGCGAGATGTTCGTCCTCGCTCAAAACATGGCGGTCGCGGAAGCTGTCGAATGGATTCTCCCCGGAGAGATAAGTTTTCCATCCTCCGCCGATTTTAAGCAGCGGATTCAGTCCCGGCACATCAGCATCCACGATCCCGAGATTCCCCGCGAGCGTGCCCGTCAGCGATGTCTTTGCGTTGGCGTTCAAATCGGCGATTTCCTTGCCGAAAGCACCCTGCTTTGCCAGCGCGGTCGCGGAGCTGGTGAGCAGGTTATCAAAAATCCCCGTGATAAGCCGGTCGGTCGGGTCTTTTGGGATGCGGATGTATGTCACCTTACCCTCGGGATTCACCTCGCTCGCGCCCGCGTAGCCGACTGGAATCACATCATAGTTTTTCTTGTCGTGGTCGCCGATGCCGTCCAGCAGCTTCTTAATGCCCACACCAAGCAGCCCCATCCCGCCCGCTATAGTCACAAGGCGAGGTACGCCGGAAACCACCGCCCAGCGCATCCACCACGCCGCCGCGCTGGTCCCTGCCTTGCCGGGCTGAGAAGTGCGTTTCCAGCCTTTGCTTGCCAGCTTTGCGTCCGTCGCCCAAGCCTTCGTCCAGATATTAAAGAACGGCAGCACAGCGCCGGGGATGTTCGCATGCTTTCCCTTCCGTCCAAAATTCGGAGTGCCGACCGCGTTGCGCACAAATGCTGCCGAGTCCGCAGGATTCCAGCCAAGCAACCTCAGGCGCCCGTAAGTATCCACTTTACCAAGCAGCTCGTTGATTCGCCCCGCCATCTGCACCGACTTCAAAACCTTGCCAAGCACCGGCCATTGCGTCGGCATCCACCGGCTCTGCTCATCAGCGGGAAGCAATCCATGCGACTGCAAAATTTTGTCAAACGCCGTATCCACCACACCCGCAGTCGCGCTGAAAGTCGCCTCGCCTGGCGTGATAGCGAGATTGTCGAGCATCTCCGCAATGATCGGCATTTGCTCGCCACGCTTCACCAGCGCCCGCACCGCATCGAGCGCGGGATTCTCGCCGATTTGCTTCACGATGGGGAGCTGACGCAATACCGCGCCCCAGCCAATCCCCATCGGCCTCGTCAGCAAGGTGCGCCGGATGTCACGAATCGGATTCGTCACCAACTGAAAGACGGGATTGAACGTGATGAACATCGGATAAAACACCTTGCGAAACGGCACCGACAAAAGCTCCACAGCCGAGTCCAGCAACGGCAACGGCACATGCTCAAACATCAGCGCCACCTCGCGCGGCACATTATACCACACCATTTTCCCGCTCTCCCGCAGCGAGATTTGCGACCATCCTTGCTCCCTCGGCGGCACCGGCGAAGTGCGCCCGTCCGCACTCATGCGCGTATCTGCCAGCCGGATTTCCGCGCTGAAACTCTGCTTCATTAAATCCACCGTCGCCGTCTTCAGTCGCTGGAATTGGATCGCCCTTTGCAGCGTGAGCACCTTCAGCGTCGTAGCCAAAAACGGCGATGCAATGTCCTTCATCGTCCCCGTCTGCTGCGCGATTCCCGCTGGCACATAAGTATCAATGTATTCGAGTGGAATGAACGCCGCGTATTGGTCGCGGTTCGCAGCAATCAGCGCCATCTGCTCATCCGTGAACAGCCCCGCCTTGTGAGCCTCGCGCATCTCCGCGAAAACTTCGTCGTGAAACTTCTGCACCGCCGCCTCCAATAGCGTCTGCTTTTTCAGCCCATTGCGCAGTCGCTCCGCGAGCAAAGCCTGTCGTGCCGTCACCTGCGTATGACCGCCCGGATTCGCAATCACCGAGCGCCCCGCAGTAGCAAACCCAAGCTCCTTCGCCTGCCGCTCACTCAGCGCGTAAGACTCGTTTGCAATCCGGTCAAAGAACAAATGCGCCCCCAAATCATCCGGCGAAAATCCCGCCTCCTGCAACGGCTTCAAAACCGTCCTATCCATCCGCTCAAGCCAGCGCCAATGCTCATTCCGCGCCATCGGATGCGCATCAAAGAGCGTCTCCACCAGCAACGCCGCCGGTGTCGGTCCTGCGTCGCTCGCACGGTCGCGAATCGGCGCATACTGGTCAAAGAACCCCTGCTTCAGCATCGCCATGCGTCCTCGGAATCCCGCAAACCGCTGCTTGCGTTCCTCAAACTTCCGCAGGAAAGCCTCCTCGCCCAGCGCAATCATCTCATCGATGCGCAACCGCCGGTCCGCCTGCCGCGTCATAAAAGGACGGTTCAGCCAGTTTTGCAGCTCAAACAAAGCCGCCTTTATTTCCGGCTTAGAGTTTAGCCCTGCGAAGAAATTGCGGAAGAATTTCGGCGCGATTTGCTTTGCCGTCGCGGGCGAATTGAACAGCACCGAAATAAAATCCGCATACAACTCCACGCCCGACTCGCGATATTTGATATAGCTCGCCGGTGCCGTCATCCGATCAATCGGCTTCCAATGTTCCGACAGCGCAATCAGCTCCGCGCGAAACTCCTTGTTCGTCGGCCCCATCGAAGTCCAACGCTCTTTCATGAAGTTGCGCAGCGAATGAATCCGGCCCCACAAATTGCCGCGCTTCAGCGTGTGCTGTGGTAGGTAGTCAATGAGGTGCCCGATTTCGTGAGCCATCACTTTCGTCGCGAGTTCCGCGTCCTGGAAGATGCGCGGATTCAGCCGCACCATTCCCTTACCAAGCCCCACAAACTGCCCCAGCGCCTTCGGCATGGATTTAATGAAAACCTCATTGCCCGTGAGTTCCTTGTAAAGCTCGACAAGCTCCGGCATCTCCACCGGCTTAATGTCCGGCAACCCCGCGAGCGGCACCTTCGCATACGCACTCCCGCTCACGGCCATGACCAGCGGCGAGTCGTTCGCTATTTCACTGCTGTCGGATACTCGCGTCGCATTTTCTCCGCGAACTGTCGGGCGGACCACTGGCGATAAGCCAGAAATTCCGGCTCCTCCTTCAGGTCCGGCGGGCGAAAGCCGCTCTGGAGTTTCTCGTCCAGATTTTGAGCGAGTTCCTGCTGCCAAAGCTGCGCGAATAGCTGCTGCTTTGCTGGCGATAACGGAATGGATGCGCTTGGGTTCAGAGTTGGCCTCCTGGATTGCTCGGGTGATGAAGCTAACACGGCTGGCGGCGTGCGCAAGTCGAATGTCGCTCTCAACATCGGAGACAGGCCGCCGCGATGCGATTGCCAGTTTTGTTGCAAGCTGCTTTACCTGCGTCGGCAACATCGGCTGCCCGCCCTTTGATGCGGCCAGTGTTGCAATCTGGCTCACTCCGATTCCCTGTGCATGAAGTCCCTCCACGAGTCCATCAAGCGTCTCCCCGCTTGTTAGAATATCATCGACTAATACAACATTCGCATCCTGCGGAATATCCAGTTTTTCAAACCACACATAGCCCGAAGGGTCCTGCATTTTTGCGAGATAACCTTTGCGGGCCTTGGCTTCCTTTGTGGCCGTCGGTGCTGCGTGATTGTCGCCGATGATGACTGCCCCTCCAAAGTCACGCTGCAACCTTGCCGCAAACTCCACCGGCAGGCGGTTGATGCGCGTGGTTGAGGGCGCGGTGATGAACACATTCTGCTTTCCTTTGAGCAGTCTGTATGCTTCCGGGCGGTAGTATTTGCTCACTAGGTCGGCAATGGATTTCTGCGAATACCCTTCGATGCGAGCCTCTGCTTTCGCTTTCACCAGTCCGTTGATTTCACTTGTCGCGCTTAAGACCGGCGGCGCTGAATACGGAGCAACTTCCGCCGCCGCCTTCGCGTTCGATTTTCCGCCCTCGCTCGCACTCGCCAGCCCCTTACTCACAAAATGCGTCACTGCGCGAATCACCGCGTCGCCCGCGCTTTCCTGTCGTCCGCCCAGCAAGTCGCCCGCCTGCGCCTGGTCCGCCTGCCAGCTCCGCACCGTGCGGTCGATGAGCCGAAAGAGCGTCGCCGCATTCGCAATCGTCGGCTCCGGGATGGGCCTGCCCTTCGCATCCGGCACTACGGCCGCTTGCAAACCCTGCGCGATGACTCGCGAGACAATCGACGCCGGGTCAAACTCCGTCTGCCGCGAAACCGTATCGAGCGCAGATTGGATCGTCGCCGCGCCCGATTTCAGCACATTCACAAAAGTCCTCGCAACCGCATCCGCCGCCGCGTTGCCATCGTCGCCCAGCGAGCGAAGCCGCAACAATGCAGGCACCGCCGCATCCAGCAGGCCGCGAGTCGTAGTCCCCGCGCTCCGCGCATCCATCCGCGTGTTCGCCAGTGCGGGCGTTCGGAATGCCGCATTCGCCAGAAGCCGCTGCGTGTAATCCTGCGCTGCACCCGGATTCTCCGCGAGCGAACCCGCGAGATTCCTATCCACAGCCCCGCTCGCAATCAGCCCGCGCACAAACTCCTGCGCTTCCCCCGGTGCCAAGTCCATCGCCATCCCTTCTAATGCACTCGGCGCGATATTCTGCGCGTCAATCTCCGCACGTTTCGCGTGCGCTTGCACCATGCCAGGCGAGGGATTCAGCACGTCCACAATCCCCTGCAACCGCTCCCGCTCGCCCGGCTGTCGTAGATCAAACGTGCCAAGGTCTCGCTGCAACTCCGCATCCGGGTCGTTCGTCGGCGCAAGTCCGAAATTCGCCGCCTTCGCATTCTCCAGCTCGCGCAAAGCAGCCCGCTTTTCCGGCGGTAGATTCGTGATTGCCCATCCGCGATTATTCCCTCCCAGCGTCGTACGCACCGGCACCCCGTCTTCGCCGATAATCGTAGCCGCCATCCGTGGCCCGGTCGATGCGTCCGGCGCATCCGTCACATGCCTGCGAGGGTCGAAATTATTGCGCGTATCGAGCTGCTTGTCGCGCTCCTCGGGCTGGCCGTAATCGCGCGTATTCTCCAGCGGATAACGTGGATTCGCGCCCATCATCTCCCCCGTGTGCGAAGTCTCCGTCTCACTCGTCCGCGCCCAAACATACCGCGCCGGGAACTGCGTTCCCCGTGCGCCAAAAACCACTGTCTCTGCGCCCTCGACAACGCCGCCCTTCGGCACAACAGTTAGGGATGCGTTTGCAGAATTATTTGGGACCGTCGCTAGTGGCTGCGCTGCTCGACGCCCTGGCGTGGCTGGCGGTGGCGGTGTGGCGACTGGCGTGCCGATGCCTGCGTAAGGGTCCGCCCCGATAACGCCCGCTGGCTTCATCTTCGCGCTCGTCGTCAGCTCCGTAATCGGACGCGAGAAACTCAACATCTGCCGCGCCGATAGCTCCAGCTCCGCAGGCACCTTCCCCGCCGCTGCCAGATCCTCCAGCGCATTCACCGCCTGACGATAAACAATCTCCTCCTCTTTGTTAAGGGGACGGATTTCTGGCTTCGATGGCGTATTCTCAGGGATTAAACGACTGCGGCGGGTGTCTGGTTTTGCTGGCGGTGGGGTCGGGGTGAAAACGTCGCCGGCTGCCTGTATGCGCGCCTTCTCAATGTCCATCACGATTCCCCGCTTCACGATATCCTCCACCTGCGCGGGTTTGTAATTGCGAAACTTCACCCCATGCCCCGCAAGTAGCGCAGAAATCGCCGTCAAAATCCCGAGCTGCTCCGTTGAAAATTCCGGCTGCACGCCAGCCATCATCATCCCGCCCTGCACCGCAGTATCCACACCCGCGCCAATCGCCGCCGCCGCGCCCACTTGCTTTGTCACAAACCCCGCCGCCGCCTTCTTCCCCGCATCCGCCGCCACCATCCGCGTTGCATCGGCGAGCTTTCCAATCGCCGCCGGTGCAGTCACCACAAACGCCGCCAGCTCGCCACCCTGCGCAATGCGAGGTTCCAGCGCACCCGCCGCCCGTAGCGAGTTCAGCGCCTCGGAGTGCTTTGCAATCCGCTCCTCAATCGCCCGCTCCGCTGCCGACGTCACCAGCGCACCCGCGACACCGCCGATAAATCCCGTTACCGCCTTCGTCTGCGCCGTGCCAGGCACCGCCGCCCCCGCCATCGCGCCGCCCTTCGCGCCTGCGACCACCACAGCCCCGCGCCCAAGTCCCAGCAAAAGCGCCTTCGTCTTCGGGTCCTTCCCCGCATCCTCAAGCAGCTTCACGCGCTCGCTCACAGCCTTCTCCGCTTGCGCGGCCGCCGCGCTCAAGGTCGCCGCCTGCTCACTCGTCAAAACCTTCGCATCCACTGCCTGCTTCACGCCCGTCTTGTAGCGGTAAGGGTCAATCTCCACGCGCCCAGCCCGCAAGCGATAAGCCTCCGTCAGCGGGCCAAACTCCATCGCATCCGGTTCCCGTTTCGCGCCGAAAACCTCGGCACCCTTCGCCTGCAAAGCAAGCGCCCGCGACACTTCCTGGTTGCTGCTCGTGTCGCCCGGACGAAACCCCGGCTCGAAATAAATCAACTCCCCATCATTCACATCCGCGATGCTGCCGTTTTTGAAATACTCGCTCGCGAGCTTTCCGCCGTCCTCCAGCGCTCGAAGAGTCTTGTTTGTGTGATCTCCAAAAATCGCGAGTTGCTCCACGTCCAGCTTCGCCAGCTCTCCCGCCTCGCGAATAATCCCCACACTCTCCAGCGGATAATCCGCGTCCGCTTTCGCCAGGCGTTTCGGCGGACGCGATTCCGGCTGTGCGCCCACGTCGGCATAAGGGTCCGCAGGTGCATCGATGGTGCCGATTCCAGCATAAGGGTCCACAGCATCGACAGTGCCGATGCCAGCGTAAGGGTCTTGATTATCCATAAAGCGTTTAGCCTTTCGTCATCACCCGCCCGTCCAGCGTGCGAAACTTCGCGCCCGCTGGCAGCTTCCGCGCCTCCTCGGGTGAAAGCGTCGGCACTCCATCATCCGGCGGCAGTGGCGGCAATCCAAGCTCCCCGTCGTCACCCTGCAAAGGGTCCGCCACGGGCAGCGCATCACTCGCGGGCATCGTCGGCCCTGCAAACTTCCCGCCAGTCCCGGCGGATGCCTTCACCGCTTGCGGTGCGGACGCCCGGATTGGCGGTGATTGCGGCACCGTGCGCGGAGTCTCCACCGGACGCATCGCCCGCAACTGCGCATCCAGCCCCGCCCGCTGCGATTGCAATTCCTTAATCCGCTCCGGTCGGCTCGAAGTATTCAAAAACCCAAATCGCCCGTCGCCTTTGGAAATCTCCTGCGCGTGCATCGCCAGCTCCGTATCAATGTCGCCAAGCTGCTTCGTCAAAGCGCCAAACATCGAAGCCGTCGCTGCATCCATCGGCTTTGCCACCGTCCCCGATGCCGCGCCGGATGGCGAATACGGGCGAATTCCACCCTTGCCGTCCGGCATGAAAATCACCTCGCGCCCGCCCAGCATCACGCGCGGCGCAGTCTTCGGGTCAAATGGTGCCGCCGTATTCCCTGGCATCACATTTCCACCGCCGCCCGGCGAAGTCCGCACAAACTGGCCGCCCCCCGGAATCGGCACCACGTCCTTGGTCGGGTCAAACTGCCATGCACTTTGCGGTTTCTCCACAAATTGAAACCGCCCCTTCGCCACCGGCACCGGCACCAGCCCTGCACTCGTCGCTGTCTGCAACTCCTCCGCGCTCGGCTGCCACGGTGCTTCGGGCAACGGCAGATAATTCAGCCGCCCGCCCCCGGCGGGCGCGGCGAGATAACCCGCCGCCTTGAGCTGCTCTGCCATCTCCGGCGAAAGCGTCGCACGGTCCATGCTCGCCTGCTGATCCTGATAAAGCATCCCCGCCTTGCTCGCGAGTTCCCGCTTTTTGTTGAGGTTCCCCGATGCAAACTGCGCGAGTTCCTCCGGCGTGAGCACACCCTTTTGCGCGGCAAAATCCACCGTCGCTTTGAGGTGCGAGATTTCCTTATCCGTCAGCCGCATCTTCTCCTGCGAGTCTGCGAATTGCTGCGCTGCGTTTGCGATTCCAGCGGCAAAGATTTCGCCGCTCCGGTCGGTGACTCCTGGTGCGTATGGCATAAATTTTAATAATAACTCATTGATGAACCCGCGCGTTTGTTCTTCATCGCTTCCGTGTACATCGTCGTGCCTGCGGACACTCCCGCTGCGCCCATCGCCGCCGCGCTGTTCGCCGCCGAAATCGCCTGCGCCTGCCCCGCGTTAAAGTTCGTGTTCGCCACGTCGCCACCATAGCCGAGTAGCTGAGAGAGGAGCTGCGCACTGTTCCCCTGCGGACCATTCAGCAACGCACCGCCAGAAACCGGCGAAAGCGAAGTCCGCGCCGTGAGCATTTGCAAAAGTGGATTCAGCCGTGACTGCGATGCCGAGTTTGCATTCAGCACAAACGAACGGTCAGCGCCCTCTGCCGATTGATTCAGCGATTCCACGCCCTGCTGCCAGCCGCGATTCGCCACCAGCTCCTGCAAAAGCCCCGCCTGAATCCCGCCCGCAACCTGCGCACGCTGCGCCTGCCGGTTCTGCCGGAAGCCATACAAATTCATAATCTCATCCAGCGCCGCCGCATCGCCGCCATACAGTCCACGCGACGATGCCGCCGCCCGCGCATCCTGCGTGATTTGACGCTGCTCATCCGCGCCGATTTGATCCCCCAGCGCGAGCTGCTCCAGCGCGTAATCGTTCAGCCGTTGATTGATTTCCGAACGGCCCGCGCCCATCGCATCCGTATTCATCTGCGCGAGCAGCGGAGTCTGCGTGCCCGCACTCGCGAGCATCTGCGAGAGACTATCGCCCGCCTGTTTCCAGCCGGGATTCAGCTTCTCCAAAGTCCTCGTGAGGCCCGGACCAAACCGCCGCAAATCCGCCACGTCCTGTCCGCGCTGCGCCGTCGTCGCCTGCCGCTCATAATCCGCGAGCTGCGGGTAAAGCCGGATGGCATCCTGCGCAGAACGGCGATTGATGTCCATCTGCTGAAACGCCTGGAAATAATCGCCCTCGCGTTGCGTCCGCAAAACATCCCCGGAAACCCCGAGCGTATCCGCCACCTCCGCGCCTGTTCCGCGCTGCATAGAAGCCGCTTGTTTCCGCGCCTTGCTCTGTTCGGACATGGAATACGCGGTGCTGCCGACCGCCACGACGCCGCCAATAATTGCAATACTCATTTTAATGAATCTGGTTGCAGAGACGAACGAAGCTCACGAATGAGCCGCTCGTCCCTTAGGTTAGCGGACGCCTTATCAACTAGATAGCCTTCCAGCACCTCGATGTCACGCACGTTTTCCGGGTTCGCGTGGATCGTCATCCAACGGCAATCCTCCTCGATAAACAGCACCTTCCGCACACCTGCATCCGACGTAATCACATCGCCCGCCTGCACCGCTACGCGCTCGCCATTCATCACCACCACCGCCGCGCCGGAAAGAATCACGTTTCGATGCTGCGTCTTGTGCAAATGCCCCACCACAACGCACCCCGCTGGCATGTAGATGGTCCGCGTGTAAATCCCATCTGTAAATTCGTGGTTCACCGGCATACTCGACTCCTCGCAAACCTCCCGCATCGCATGAGCCAGCGCCACAGCATGACGCTCAAACGCCCGCGCGCTCATCGTCATCTCCACGGGCGGAAACGGACAACGCAAATCATGCTCGGTGACAAATTGAATCAGCATGGCTGTACGGGTTTGAAGTGGGCCGGGATGCCGCGCAGATAGCCCAGCAAGCCCGGCGTGATTGGTTTCAGCTCCGCGTCAAACTCGCACTCCGGCTCTGCGAGCGGAACAAATTCGGGATGCGCCCAAAGCATCCGCGCGTGTTTTGCGCACGGGATTTTAATCGGCGCTCCGTCTCCATACGCGCGGTCAATAATCTGTGCGTCGGTGAGTGTCATGGCAGATCAAACCCGGTGATTTCGCAGCGCGTTTTGAGCGAAGTATTGTCCGCCTGCATGTAGAGCGTTTGCGCGGTGACAAGCGGCATGGAGAATGGAGCCGCGCCGCCGTTGAAGCCGAGATACGCTGTGCCTGCTGCGGTTGCACTGAGTGTCTGACGCCCAATGCCTGTCGAGGTCGGCGCGATGGAAACGCGGCAGTTCGTGTTGGTCGAAACGCCGATACTGCCATGCACGGCAATCGCGGTTGCAGGGATGGCGAGGTTTGCACCGCCTGCGATGGTGATGATTTCCCAAGTGTCGTCGGCTAACGGGAAGTCATCGCGAATCGCAGTCGCCTCAATCGAAGCATGCGGTCCGCGCTGGTAGAATACCGGAACTTGCGAGCTGCCGTTCGTCCGCACTACGCCGACAACGCCGCTGATCCACTGATAGCCCGCTGGTAAAACTGGCGTCGCGCCCTCGACGTGGAGCAAGGCCGCTGCCGTCTCGCCATTCGCGATGATTCGCACCGCGTAAAACGTGTTCATCGCCACAGTGCCCGTGTCGAGTGCGTTTGCTCCGGTCGAAGAAATACTCGCCGTCACGCTCACATTGCGCACTTGCTTCACCGTGCCGTCCGCCTTCTCGCAAATTGCCGATGTCGCTGCAACCGTGATGGTCGTAGCGGAGGCATACGCAATCGCCAGCCCCGGCGTAGTCGCCGCCGTGCTCGCCAGCGGTCGCACGTTGTCGGAGATTTGCGGCGTCCACGATACCGCTTCCTCGCCGATAGTCAGTCGCGCCTGTGCGAGCTTCACCGTCTTGCCTCCGCCATCCAGCGAGCCAGTGGGAATGCGGATTCCCAGCCGCGCGCCGTTTGCAAAATTGGTAATCGCCTCGCCGTTAAACTCCCATGTGCAAAGCGTCCACGCCCCATTTGCGCACGTGTCGAGCGGCTGGTTGATGCGCGAAGTGCGCGCTGTGGAGTTCTCGGCGTTGCACGAATCGAGGATAAAATTTGGTTCAAACGCCGCGCCGGTGCCGTTGTAAATCTCGACCGAGAAAACCAGCGGTGTCCGCAACGGCCCTGCCTGCTCTCGCGGCAAATCCTGAACAAAGTCCACAGCGTTCAACGTCGCCGCGCTGCCGGTGAATAGTAGCGAGTAAAGCGAGTTCACATCCGGCGAATCCACACTGCGCGATGCGATCCCATCGCTGCCCGTCGTCGGGATGACATTCCACGCCAGCGCCGCCACATTATCCGCGCCTGCCGTGCAGGTGCGCGATGCCGTGATCCACTCGGAGAAATCGGGGTTTTGCAAATAATTCGCGCTTGCTGCCGCCGCGCTTTCGCTCGTTGCCGACACTTCATCGCGGGCGATGCGGCGGGGCGTGGCCGTCTCGCCCGGCTCAAGACGGCAGTAGTAAAACAGCCATTCCTTCGCCGCGCTGTCGATGCCGGGCATCTGAACATAAAGCCGCCCGCCATTGCGGACGTAAGACTCCAGCCCCGTGAGGTCGATGGTCTGCGTGTAAGTCGTCCGCGCATTGCTTGCGATGCTGGCGAGCGCGATATTCAGGCGCTCGGTGGTCGCATTGTAATTCTCAAACGTATCGCACGATTTAAAGATGACGCGTGGCACCTGCGCAGAGCCGGTGCGGTTTTCCAGCTCGATAGTCAGCGTTGCCTTGCCCTCAAGAATCGCCGCCGCCACCTGCGCGGAAAGCTCCTGCCCGACGGACACCTGAGAGGCGTTTTCCGCGCCCGTGAACTTCAGGCAGTAGAGCACATGGTCATGCACTGCATCATCGTCGCGCTCATAGATGACGTAAGGCGGACATGGCGCGGAAACGAAGTTTTGAACAAACGCTTTCCAATGGTCCACATGCTCCGTCCAAGTCGCTTCCGGCAATGCCACGCTCGAAGCCAGCGAAGACTTCGTGCGGAAGTCGGGATTTTTGAGCCAATTGATTCCCGCGCTCGCCGCGCCAAGCTCCTTGGCGATGGCCGTAACATCGGCGTCCGAAATCACAACGGTCGGCGCAGCGGCGGAGCGAAGTTTTGCGTAGGTGACGGTCTCGCCGTCAACCCAAGTGTGGCCGGGTGTTGTTGTGGGCATAAATTAGGTGGTTAGTAAATCGGTGCCCGTCCTCTCCGGGCTGTCACGCTGTTGCCTCCCGCGTTTGGGTTTTGGATTTGCTTAGATCAGCGTGAACACGCCGTCGGTGAACTTCACGCCCGGCACGAAGACCAGCGACACGGAGACATTATCTCCGCTTTGTGCCGTCACCTGTACGACTAAGCCGGTCGGTAAATCCATGACTTCACGGGTTGTCTTGACGGGCAGGAAGCCCGTCTCGCCTTGCACGCTGTTGTTATCGCCCAGGGCCTCATCGCCCTGCTCTTCCTCCTCCCTGCGCAGCCCGTTAAGCGGGAGTGTTGCAGCATTGCTGTCTGCTGGCTGCGTTGGGGCGGGCGTCGGCGGCGGCGCGGTATTCACTCCGTCGTTCGCATACGCGCCGTTTGCGAAGATGCAAAGCGCAAATAGCATGAGCGCTTGGATGATGGTTTTAGTGATGGTCGGTTTTGGATTCATGGTATTTTGGTATGTTTGTTTTTGTTGATGTTCCGGGTGAAAGTTTACGTGGTCGCGACGAACGCCCGCTCAATCGCCGCGCCCTCGACCTGTGTGCCGCGAAGCGCTACGGCTCCGCGCGTGCTGGTCAGCGTGAGCTGGCAATAGCGCCCCGTCTCCTGCATGGAGAAACGGTTTTGAAAATCCTGCGTGCGGTTCAGCACGATGCCGGCGCCAAGCACCATCGGCGTGGTGAGCACTACGGCGTAGTCCTCGCGCCCGGACTGCCCGTGGTCATTGTTCGCGTTCGTCGGCGTCCATTGTTTCCCGGCGATGATGCACGCCGTCCGCGCGCGCGTCTGCGTCAAGGGGTAAAGCGTCTGCGTCTCCGCATTGCCGTCCACACTCACGCTTGCACTCGTCTCGCCATGCCATTCGCTCGTTGCAAATTGAGCGAGGCTGAAACGCTTTCGCGTCGCGTGCCCTGCGAGGTAGCCGCGCGTGCGAATCGTGCCCGTGATTTGCGCCGCTGCGGGCGTCAAATCCTCCTCGCCCTCGTAAAGCGCGAAGCATTTCCCAGCGGTGAAATCTGCCGCAAACAGCCGACGCTCTCCGCGCCATGTTGCGAGGAATAGCGCGTCCACGGGGAAGGGGAACACATGCGCTCCCTCCCATTGATTCGTCACCAGATTGAACACGAAAATTGTATCGTTCTGCGTCGCGGGAATCGTCGGCACGGCGAGGAAATAACGGTCGCCCCATACCTCCGCCTGTGCGCCTGCGATGGCACGCCAGTTTACCGTTTTACGAATCATCGGCTCGATGTCGTAGCTCACGGCCACCGGCGCGGTTTCGATGCGCTCCTGGATGATTTGCCGTACGCGATAGACTCCGGTTGCCGATAGAAAGAGCACATCACCACCCGTCGAACAAACCGTCTCGCCCGCGACGCAACCCATGTCCGCATTCACTACGTCCGCCCGCAACGCGGAGAGATTGCCGGAGATGCCCGATACGATGAAGACCGAACGCCCTTTGAACACCAGCGCCGCGTCCTGCGTGAATGGAAACACGCGCTCAATTTTATCCGCGCGCCCTGTGTCGAGTCGCACGCGATTGAGGATGCCAAATTTATTCAGCTCGCCGATGTCGCCAATGTCGAGGTTGTTGAAATCCGCAGGAATCAAAACGCGGTCATTCAGCACTTCCGCATGAGAGGCGAGCGGACACGTCCGCGTCCCATCGCTCGCAGCCGTGCTGTCGATAATCTCAAAGTCTGCGGAGCCATCCCACACCCACGGCGAAAGCCCGTCGCGATACGCCACCACACGATCAAACTCCTGCGTGAATCGCACCCGCGCTGTAATCGCTTCCGGTGCTCCCACCGACTCCGGCGGGCATCCGTCCTCGCACCATAGAAAACCTGCCGCAATCGCGACAATCACACCCTCGCTGCGTGTGCGCGGATGACGCATTTGCGCGACTCCAAACATCGTGACGCCAGGCCGCAACCATCCCGGCAAAGCGCAGCCCCGGCGAGTGGTGGCCACACCATCCACAAACTCCACATTCTGCGCCCAGGCGCAGACGCCCGGCGGGAGCAGCTCGGGAGCGAGGCGCGTATTCACGCCGATAAAGCCCGCGTCGCCATCCAAGGCTACGGCTTCCTCGTCGGCCAGTTGCTGGTCAAATCGCGTCGCCATAAATTAGCTCCCGCACCCATCCCGTTTCCGGCGGGCGTCCAACTCGCCTTGGCGAGGATGGGTGCAGAAAGAGAAATTGCGGGCGTGCGCCGATTGCGCGACACCCGACCACGCACCGGCACCGCCAAGGCTCCCGCTCCGACCTGCGCGGGACAATCGGCTGTGCTGCGTGGAGAATTGAGTGCGAGCGCCCGGAGTCGGGAATCCGTTGAAATCGCCCGCGCGGAAATCCTGTTCTTCCTCCTCGGTCAGTTCGGATTTCATGTGTGATGCACCTCCGGTAGCCCTTTGAATCCACACGCTTCGCGCACGGCCTGCATGGGAAATAGCGGGCCGGGGTCGTTCTTGCGCTCCGGGGCGATACAATCGTGGCCGGTGATGTCGTCTAAATTGTATTTAGAAACGAGGGCTTTGCAGATCGCGGTGACCGCGTCGATTTGCACTTGAGGAAACATCTCCCACAGTCTCTGTCCGCCGCCATTGCGATGCGCTGCGGCCTTGAATGTCGCGCCCTGTTTCCTAGCCCACGATTGCGCGCCTGCATCATCGCCCGCGTTGGCGATTTCGATGCCGATGGTAAATTGATTGTAGCCCGCGTGCATCTGCCTCGTCTTCGGGTCGCGCCAGCGCGATGTCCCGGCGTGGCCTGCGGTGCGGTTGAAGGGGCGGCATTGCGTCACGCTCCCATCGCGCTCGATGACAAGGTGCGCAGACACTCCGCGCGAGCGCATCGCATCAATGCTGCTATCGCCGCTCGCCCCGCCGGTGAAATGCAGCACCACCGCACGCCTCACCAACATCGGCTCGCCGCCGGTGATGATGTCGCGGCGGACGGGCTTGCCGTCCACTGCGAGAAAGTGTGCGCTGTCGATGAGGAAAATCATAGCGGTCTTTGCGAGAGTTTGAGGGCACGGATTTCCTCCAGCGTGCGCGTGTTTTGATCCAGAGCTACCGTGCATTTTCCGATCACGTCGTTCTGCTCGTCTCGCACAAATTTGTTCAGCTCGTTGAGCTGCGTGGTGACTGCTGCAATCTGCGCCGTGAAGTATTTGAATAACCCCCAAACCACAATTAACCCGATGACCAAAAGCGCGATAAATAGCCAGCGGTCGGACTGCGAGCTGGCTGTGTCAATGATGGATTTCACGTCAGTCGGATTCATGGTTTTGGCTGTGTGCGTGCGGCTCTGCGCGAGGCGAGTTCGGCAGTGGGGATTTGCTCGATCCCATCCGCAGCCTTGAGTATCGGCTGCTTGGTGTGGACTTTCGTGTCTTCGGGCACCTCGATGAGAATGCCGACTTCACCTTTCTCGTTGCGGTGGGTGCCGTTTGGTGATGGATGGAAAACGAAGTAGTGCATGGCGATTAGTCGGTGGTGATGGTCCAGCCTTTCGTGATGAGGTTTGCGAGGGCGGTGGCACTTGCTCCGGTCGGCGCGGTGTTGCTCGTGAGGTTTGCGGTGCCGTTCTCGTTCCCCTGCGTGTCGAGGTCGGTAATGATGGCGTCAATTACGGTGTCTGAAAATCCGCAACTGCCGCAATAGAGGATCGTGACATTTGGCAGTGCAGGAAGCTCAGTCAGACTCGCGCAGCCGCTGCAATCGAGATTCGTGACATTTGGCAGCGCAGGAAGCTCAGCCAGACTCGCGCAACTGCCGCAATTGAGGGTCGTGACATTTGGCAGCGCAGGAAGCTCAGTCAGACTCGCGCAGCTGTTGCAACCAAGGCTTATGAGGCTTGTGAGTTCTGCTGTGGCGATGGAAGTTATATTAGTCTGGTCCCCGCACCCCAGCGTCAGAAGATTCGGGCAAATCGCAGCATTGATGCTCGTCGCGCCGCCGCCTGAAATCTGTATATTAGTCACCCACGCAGGCGTGTCGATATACACCTTGTCGCCGACAAGCGTGGGCGTCGCTCCCACGATGGTCCACGCGCTAATGTCGCTCGCGCCGACCGCGAAGAGGATACCCACGCGCGTCGCGCCCGGTGGCGGAATCAAGGTGTCTGGAATGAGCCTGCTTCCCATGTTACTGGATTTCTGCGGAGATTGCCACGTTGCCCGCGTTGGCCGTGTAGGTGAAAGGCGTGTCGCTGGCCGCGACAAAGCAGCCATCGGTGACGCTCAAGGGCGTGTCGGTTTCGTAGGCCGTGTCGTTCGGAATCAGCCCAATGAGCACATCCGGCACGGATGCCACGGCGGGCGTGGTGGCGGTGTCGAAAATCTGCAGATATACATCGCCGCCGGTGCCGTTGTAAAAGCGGAGCGAGCGGACGACTCCGGGGCCGGTGCGGACTTGCAGGCTGCCTGCGACACTACCGCCGTTGCCGATGCGCTGTCCAAAAGTGTGACTGATTTTTGCGTTCATAAATTTTAAGCTGCGACGTTGTAGCGCGCGTTTTGGTGTTGGTGTGAGTTGACGGAATTCATTGCCCGCTCCAGCGCGGCATCGGCGTTACGTTCGCGGGCGATGGCGGTGGATTCCTTGCCGTCGGCGCGGAGCCGGTCGGCGCTTGCGGCGTATTTGACGATGGGCGCGAGCAGTGCGGGTATCTGCACAAGCTGCCACGTCTCCGCATCTGCGAGTGGTGCGGCGTTGCCTGCGTTGCCGGTTTTGGCTTTAATGCAAAGGTAACAATTGCCAGTTTCCGAAGTCTCGTAATAGCGCACCATGCCGACGGTGGCGGATTCGGTGGCGGCCCATGTGGTTGGATTCAGCGTCGGCGGCGCGTCCTTCGTCTCCAGCCATGCCTCTACGCAGGCGTGCGGGATGCGGATTTTGTCGCCTTCCAGTCGGTATGGGATGCGCGATGCGCCAGTGCCCTTCAGTGGGTCTGCATCCCATGCTTCCAGAACTTCGCCGATGGTGCTGGTAAGCGTGATGTATGATTCGATGTCTGCTGGTTCAAAGGCTGTCGAAGTCGTCGCTGCCGGGCTTGGCAGACTGAAGTTGATTCCGCTGGAAAATGTCTCGTCCGTTTCGAGGACGATGGTCGTGTTGGTCGTGCCCGCGATGACTTGCGTGACTCGATAGTATGTGATCGAAGCCGCCCGCGTGAGCTGGTCATTCACCTGCACGATTGACGCGGTTGCCGTAGGGAGAAGGATAGCCTGCCCCGTCCCCCATTCTGCGGATGCGCCGACTGTTGCGCCAAGGGCGGTGCTGCCGACTAAGTCGGTATTCACGCGCTGCCAGTAAGTCGTGGTTTCGCCGCGTGTAAGTCTCACTACGTCGCCGGGGTTTTGCCCGGTGAGCGGACCGAATTCATCGGGCCAAAGATAATAGCGGTCGGTAGAGCACAGTTCCGGCCATGGATATTCCTGCCAGGCTGCCGTGAGGTGCTCGCTCGCCAGTCGCGTGAGCATTGCGACTTGTGCGGGTGAGAGCTGGCGGTCGTATTGCACACCGCCAAGGTCCGCGATGCTCATCAGGAGCGATTTGAGCGTGACGATTTTCATGCTTTTAGTCCGTCCACTTGCGTCATAATTTTACGGCTCCGGGCGTTCACCTTCATCTCGGGATGGTGCTTGCACATGTCGCGACGAAACTCCGCGTCGCGCCAGCATTCCGGCCCGTAAAGGCGCACCATTTCGGCGTAAATCACCGGGTCAACCGTCATCACGCGCACGCCAAGCCCTCCCTTTGCAAATACCTCGCCATCGTTGGAGCGCATGATTTTTGCCGTGCGAAGCTGCCGCTCTGCTGCCAGTGCGAGCTTCATGCTATGCCCGCGCCGCAGATCGTCCAGAAGCGCTTGCTTGTCAGCTTGTGCTTGTTTGGTTTCGACGTGGGCGATGTTGAGCAGC
>JANMLS010000409.1:0-8866 GCA_031372675.1 Verrucomicrobiaceae bacterium | reverse complement strand
GCCGCTCCAAGTGTTTCCATTCGTGGTCTTTTAAGTCGCTGGTGTAAGGTTCGTGTTTTTCCATCCACAGCTTTGCAGCAGGACTTTGTACATCGTACAAGTGCTAAGTTACTAGCACTAGGGCTTTTTTTCACAGCCTCTCAGAGGTTGCTCAGATACGAAATCAAACCCAACATATTCTTCCATTAGCATACGTATTCTAAATGGTTCCAGTGCAAAAATTTCGCGCATCAACTCACTCGCCTCAGATAATCTCGCATTGAGTTTCGCGCTGCCGTCAGAATACTTGCAGAGTTCCAAAAGGTGCAACTGACACTCAAGCGAATCGTCGTCAATAAGCCAAATATCTCCGAATGCACGACTAAGTTTCCTAATCTGTTCCATTGGCAGCGAGTCTAATTCCTCTACTGAGAAAGCTCGAACTGTGTGCATGTGCAATACAAGGAGTGCTTTATCCTCCCTTGAAAAAGGGAGGTGCTTGCTTTG
The DNA here is from genome assembly GCA_031372675.1 of Verrucomicrobiaceae bacterium. GTDB lineage: Bacteria > Verrucomicrobiota > Verrucomicrobiia > Chthoniobacterales > Chthoniobacteraceae > SXWH01. The sequence goes on along the minus strand of JANMLS010000409.1, from coordinate 8,380 downwards.
AAATTGACGGCCCTCACAATTTTCTATTTTTGATAAAACTACTGCATCAACAGTTCGTATCGCATCGCTGCCTCTAAATGTAAGTTGCCTCCGTTCTGCTCCCATTTTGAGGAGATTATCAAATATCATTTTATAAATCATGGGATGAATTGTACATCCAGCCAACGAAATGCAGCTTGTAATCCAAGGGCCCCTTGGGGGTTATTAACAGCCACATAAAATTTTAAGCCGCATACCTTAGCAATGCGCTTCTGTCTCGTGAACTGAACAGCCCTGCTGTTCAACCAGTTTTGATTTGGATTTGGACTATTTGTCCATTCATGACCTGTTTTTGCTTCGATTACAGTGCGTGGAGTCAGTGATGGAGGATGTGGAAAAGCAGCGTCATATGTTACTGATGCACCAAATGGCGTAGTAACCAACATTTCCAGAGGGGGGAAATCGGGGTCAGGCGATAAAATCGAACAGAATGAATGAGTTTTCATCGGGCGAAAATCAAGGGATTGGCTGTGGCAAGGGGAAGAGGGTGAATCCGAGGAAAAGAGCGGCTTTTCGCTGCCCTTTGTCGGTGGTTACGCCTTCTGTTTCCTTGGCGCATTTCGCAGCGGCGAGGTGTAGTGCGTCGTTGGTTCTCAGGAAGATTGGTGGGGTTTGCCCGAGACAGGAATCGAGGATAGCGAAATACTCGGATTCAAGGGCGGGAGTCACGGTTTGTTCTGAAAACCGTCCGCTGGCGATGAGGTCGCAGAAAGAGCGATGGAGCAGGCTCGTGGAACCTTCGCTGAGGGGAGCCTTCGGCCTCCCGGCGTCGCAGCACGGCTCGTAATTCAAGCCTGCCAATCGCGCTCACGGCTATTTGGGATGCGGCGGCGGCGTGGCGCTCGAAGTCGGCGCTATCGGGTTCGCTGACGTAGAGCTTTGCGAGCGCGGATGTATCCCAATAGCTCATTCGTTCTAGCTGCGAATTTCTGCGATCAGTTGCTCTACAGGCGTTCCCAGCTTTCCTGTGGAGCATTTTTCCCGGAGGATCCTTACTTCATCAAGCCACGAGTCATCCCGCGTTGGCGTGGGCAGTTTCTTTTCTACGGAGCGGCGGACTAGACGATTCAGAACAGTATCCAAGGTCGTGCGCTCCTGTTGAGCCTGTTCTTTGAGGTAAGCGGCCAAGTCATCGTCCAGATGTAAATAAGCATTCATGGTCTTAAAAATTCTGTGAAAGGAATCTATCGTTGTGCCTACGGGTGTCGAGGGTGAAAAGGTAAGCGGTCCATCAGGTAGCGGCGTAGGGTTGCTGGGGCTTGGGATGTTCCTTACGATGATGATACGCGCGTCACACCAGCATCGCACGCACGTCCTTTTCTGTGAGGGTGCGGTAGGTTACGGCGATGGGGGATTTGTGCTCCATTACGGCGGCTTCGATGCTGGCGTGGGCTAGTTGGGTGCGGAGGTGTTCGGCGAGTTCTTCGGTGGGCGGGGTGTCGGATTCGCGCTCTTGGGAGAGGGCGAGGTGGCCGGTGGCCCAGACATTGGCGGCGGTTCGTAGGGCTTGGGCGAGCGGCACGTCGGTTGTGGGGTGCGCGGTAAGGAGTGCTTCCATTTGGCGCATCGCGAGGGCTTTTCCGGCGATGACGCCGAAGTCCTCGAAGGATTTGCCAAAGGAGCCGCCGTTGGTGCGGATGGAGCCGTCGAAATCCACGCGGGCGAAAAGATTCGGCGCACCGCGCCGACCGAGTTCTGCGAAAAGCAGCCGTGCTAGAAATGGTGCGCCATAGACTTGCTCGAATGCGGCTTTTAGCGCGGGCGAGAGCGAGAAATTGGCGAGCCGCCGCAGCGAGACATCGTCTGCCGAGCGTGCGAAGCCTTCGGTGCCTGCGACTTCGATTGCTGCGAGCCTCAGCCGCTCGATGTCGCCGGGGTGTCCAAGGCCGCCGAGTGCGATGCGGTCGTGGACTTCAAACAGCTTTTGCCGCTCACGGCTGAGTGTGAAAAGCAGGATGCCATCGCGGTAGCTGAGGCCGACGATGGGGCTGCCCGTGGAGAGCTGGTCCTCGATGTATTCGCGGCGGTTGGCGAGGGCTTCCACCCAGCGGAATGGTTCTTCGTGCATATCAGTTTTTGTTGAGCAGCTTTTTTACGTCTTCAACCGTCAGCGGCTTGAGTTCGCCCGCCCATGAGTTTTCAAACTTCGCCTGGTCTTCGGGCCGGATGCCGCGCTTCATCCGGTCGTTTTCCGGGCCGAGAAATTTCCGTTCGCCGTCCACGACGGTCGGTATCGCAGCGCTGCGTCCCGCTTCACGCGCCTCGCTCACGGCGTAGTCTTTTGTATCCGCAGATTTGCCAGCCTCGCGTGCATCCTTCTGGCCCGGCGCGTCCTTTGTGCCGAAGTTCAGCTTACTCAGCCACGCGGATTTTGTGCCGAAATCCTTCGCGCCAAACTCCTTTGTCCGCACGCTGTTGTTAAAGCGAAACTCGCCCGTGCGAGCCTGCTTGTCGGCGACGGCGGCGCGATTGCCAAACCGCGCAGTGGCGGGATTAAAAGTCTTCGTCTCGTCCGGCACGATCACCTCTGCACCGCGCTCGGATGCTGCGTCTCCGCTGCCGATGGCCCGTTTTTTTCGCTGCTCGGTAAATGCTTTTCTAGCCTCGTATTCCTGCTGCTCGTATTTGCGACGCGCCTTTTCCTCCGGCGAGGCGCAGCCGGAAAAAATAACGAATAAAGTGAGGGCGATAATGCGCACAGGGCGGCGGTTTGCGGGTGTCTTCTAAAGATCAGCAGCCAGCTCCAGCGCGAGTTTTTGCGCAGCGATGGCGATGGCCCGGCGGTAAAGCTCGGGGTCTTGGATGAATTGCTCCAGCGTGTGAATTTCTCCCGATGTCGCGCTGTGGGTCCTGCGCATCAGCTTCTCGCCCTTCGCGCCGGTCGCGTGAATTTCCGCCTCCACAATCGGCGCAAAAAGTTGATCGCCCGCAGAAGTCACCCCGTGGCGCACGGCATCAATCGTGATGGTCGCGCCCGTCGGTGCGCCGGACTGAAAGCGGCCAAATTGCTTCATCGCATCAATCAAGCTGCCGCGAATTTCCCGCTCCACGCTTGCGGATTCTTTGGCTGCAAAAGTGGAAAACTCCACAGCCTTCTGCGGTGCCAGAACGACGGTGGAATTGGTCACTTTATCAGCAACCGCGAAAGTGTGATTGCGGCTCTCATACGGAGCCGAAGTAGAACAACCAGTGAGCAGCGCGACGGCGGCGAGTTTCGCAACGAGGATGAGTTTCATTTCGCCGCAAGGTGTAGCGGTCACTTTTCCAATGACCAGCCGGAAAAACTCTCGCAGCCAGCGCGACGGCAGCTACGCTCAAGCCATGAGTGATGACAGCTATCTTTCCCTGACTCGCGATGTGGATGCGGTGCAAATCCCATCCGGCACACCATGCACGCTGCCCGAAGGCACGCAGGTCCAAATCCACCAAGAGCTTGGCGGCACGTTCACCGTCGTCGCGCCAAGTCACGGCGGGCTATTTCGCATCCAGGGCAAAGACGCCGAGGCGCTCGGACGCACAGCACCGCAGCAAACAGAAGCCAGCGGGCCTTTTGAAAGCGACCACGTCTGGGCAAAACTCCGGCAGTGCTACGACCCGGAGATTCCTGTAAATATCGTGGACCTCGGCCTCATTTACGATGTCGCCGTGGAGGATGACGAAGCGGGAAAAGGCAAAGCCATCTCCGTAAAAATGACGCTCACCGCGCCGGGCTGCGGCATGGGACCGACGATTGCCGCAGACGCCGAACAGCGCATCCTCACGCTCCCCGGAGTGGCTTCGGCGAACGTCCAAGTCGTGTGGGAACCCGTGTGGAATCCCTCCATGATTTCGCCTGCAGGCCGCGAGCAACTCGGCATGGAATGAGGCTGGACCAATGGCTCTGGGCCGTGCGCATTTACAAAACGCGCAGCAACTCCGCCGATGCAATCAAAGGCGGCCATGTGGAAATCAACGGCCAACCCTGCAAACCTGCGAGAGAAGTAAAAGCGGGCGATCTAATCGTCGCTCGCGCAGCCAGCATCACGCGCACGCTGAAAGTGATTGCTGCGCCGCAAACGCGCATTGGCGCGAAGTTCGTGCCGGAATATGTCGAAGACCTCACCCCGCCGGCGGAGTTCCAAAAAAATCGCGACCCAGTTTTCATCCCCGTGATGATGCGTGAACGCGGCACAGGACGGCCCACCAAGAAAGAGCGCAGAGAGCTGGACGGGCAATTCGAGTTTTAAGCACCGACCTTTCAAGACAAAAAAAGTGCGGCCCCCCGATGACGATTGCCATCAGAAGGCCGCTGTTCCCCCCAGAACAATTTCGAGATTATACGTGTGCGTAGAACGCGCAAGAACTTTTTCCGTATTTGTGGATATTTTTCGCTCTTCTCTGTAAAATCCCGTTTTTTCAGCCGGAAAAAGTAGTCCGCGAGTTCCTTTGCGGCTTTCAATAACACGCGAATCGGCATTTAGCCCCAATGCCGCGAATCGAGTCAGCCAAGCGCGGGAGACGTAAAGGAGCGGCGAATTCATTCGCCGATACCCAAAACGCGAAGCGCAAATCTCATCAGCGAGGTACGAAGAAAGATCGTGCGCTACGCGGTGCTGAAAGTCGGCGAATCAATTCGCCGCTCCTTTACGCTTTCCTCCTTCAATCCTGACTCGTCGGGAGCGGGCTACTTTCTTTCGCGCTCCGCTGCCCGGTTTGCCACCCATTTTGCGACGGCTTCGCCGATGAATGGCTTTGCAAGTCCCCCGGCAAATTTCGCGGCAGTCCAGATCGCGCTGAGTTTTCCCGCTGCGCCGAGCACTGTGCCCGTGGCTTTTTCCACAAATACGGTTTTATTGCGTGCGGGGATTTTTGAGAGAAACAGACCGATGAGCGCAGCGCCACTCAGCCACGCGGGGCGGTTTTTCTGGAAGCTCTTCTTTGCGCGCCCCGGAATATCGAAGCGTTTGCGAAGCGACTCGCCGGCCTCGCTCAAGCTCGCTCCACTCGCGGCGACGCTCGCTCGCGCGGCTTCGATCTCGGCGATGAGCGCGGCTTTTTCCGTATCGTGATCGTTCATTTTTTCTCCTCCTCCAACCACTCGCGGTCTTTTTGAAACTCCGCTGTCGTGAGCGGGAAAAACGACTTACTCCGATGCGCACGCAGCACCAGACCGAGCAGGATTGCGATGACGATGTGCGCACACCCGACAATCAGCGAAGCCCACACCCAGCCGTATTCACCCATCGCTTTCGCGAGTAAAAAAACCGCACCAAGGCACAAGAAAAGCCACCCAAATGCGCCCGCCACAAGCACCGCTCCCGCGAGCAGCAAAACCTTCCCCGCCTCACCCGCAGCTTCGCGCCCCTCAATGGATGCCAGCCGCATCCGCGCAGATGCGTATCGCGCACACGCTGCGAAAAAATCCTTCACCTGCCGGACGATGCCCGCCGGGTCCGCTCCCTGCGGTTGTCCATTCTCCATCATGGTGACTTATTTCCGGCAGAGCAGGCCGATGACAAAACCCGCGCCGACAGCGGCGAGGACGCTTTTCGTCGGGTTTGCGCGCACGTATTCCTCTGTTTCTTTTTGCAAGTCGCTCAAGCGGCCCTTCCACTCACCGGCAAATGCGTTGGCGCGGTCGCGGATTTCGCGTGCGGCTTCCGTCGCGGCGTCGCGCATGTCTGTCGCCGCAGCGCGGACATGCTCACGGGATGCGTCGAAGTGGGATGAATTACCATTGCTGGGATTTGAAGATGTTTCGCTCATTTTTCGCGGAAGATTATACGGGCTTTCGTCAGGTCGTAAGGAGAAAGTTCAAGTTCCACTTTGTCGCCGGGAACAATGCGGATGAAGTTTTTGCGCATCTTGCCAGAAATGTGCGCCAAGACTTCATGCCCATTGGCCAGTTGCACCCGGAACATGGTCCCGGGGAGAACGTCTTTCACTACACCCATTGTTTGAATAGCGTCTTCTTTTCCCATTCGGCTTTGCACTTTAGTAACTCGCCGCGAGAATTTCAAGTCACGATCCGTTCACAAACAGGGCTGTGATTATTTTTTGTGAAAGATTCAGCAGATGGCTCCGTTTAGGGATTATGAATACGACCATGAACTTACCGGAACGCGACCAGCCCACACGCTTGCAGGCGTTTATTTTTTCGGGAAAAGCGTGGGCTTTCCGCGTTGCGCGAAGTGTCCGCGTGAAAGGCGCACCGGCTCGCAAACTGAAGAAAACCCGTCTGGACCAGAGCGCAAAAATCATCGCATCCAGCGAGACGCCGCTTTTTTCCTCCACATCCGATGCGGAGTTCGCGCTTCAAGCGGGAAAAATCCAGAACTTACGAAAAATCGCGGCCATGCTCGACGGACTCATGATTCCAGCGGGCGAGGTGTTTAGCTTTTGGGCAAATATCCCGCGCCCCACTGCTGCGCGGGGATTTGCGCCGGGGCGCGAGCTTCGCGAAGGGTGCGTCATTCCGAGCATCGGCGGCGGCGTTTGTCAGTTGAGCAACTCGCTTTACGCAATGGCGCTGGATGCGGGCTTTGAAATCATCGAGCGCCACGCGCATTCGCGAAAACTCCCCGGCTCGATGGCCGAAGCGGGACGCGATGCCACGGTGTTTTGGAACTACGTGGACTTGCGTTTCCGCGCTCCGATGGATGTGCAAATCGAAGCGCGGCTCTCGCGTTGGAAGCTCAAACTTTTATTCCGCTCGCCAGCGCCAATCGCCATCGCTCCGGTGGTCAAAAAAGCAAATCTCCTTCCCGCTCCTGCGACGCCCGAAGCAGAAAGTTGCGAGACTTGCGGCGTGACAAGTTGCTTCCGCAATCCCGCCGCAACCTCGCTCCCAAAGAAGCCCGCAACAGCGTGGCTCGTGGATGGATTTATGCCGGAGCACGATGAATACATCTCCGCGCATCGCAGCGAAACAGACGCACTGCTCACGCCGCTAAACAGCCGTCGCTACCGCATCGGCCCATACCACTGGAATCCATCCGGCTTTCGCAATGTGGTGGATTTTCCGCTCTTTACAGCACGCCGCTCTTTCCGCTCGCGAAGCCTCGAAAATCAAGGCCCAGAGCGGCAGCACGCATTGCTGGAAATGGACGAGCAACTTGCCGCGCTCTACGAAAAACATATCCCCTACACCGCGCTTCATCTGGTCGTAAGCCAGAATCTCCTCCCGTTTTTATGGCGTTCTGGCGCACTCGGCGGACGCAGCTTCGATGTGCTCATGACGCGCCTTCCGCTGGCCTCGATTGAAGCACAGCTCAACCGCGCCGCAGAAGCGTGGCCAGATGCAAAAATGCTCACCGATTTCCGCGCAGACCCCGAACTGCTGAGGCTCGAAGCCGAAGCACTCGCCGCCGCAGAACGCTGGATCACTCCACACGCAGCCATCGCAAAACTCGCCCCCAAATGCACAAAACCCGTAGCGTGGCATCTCCCCAAAAACCCGCCGCGCAAACGTGGAAACCGCTTCGTTTTCCCCGCCTCCACACTCGCCCGAAAAGGCGCGTGTGAACTCCGCGCAATCGCCCGCGAGACGCTGCTCCCCATCACCCTCTGCGGCCCCGTTGTCGAAGGCCGCGAATTTTGGGCAGGCTGCAACACAATCCCAGCCGGCCCGGACTGGCTGGAAAACGCCGCCGCAGTCGTCCTCCCCGCGTGGGTGGAAAACCAGCCGCGCCGCCTGCTCGCCGCAGTCGCCGCAAATATACCAGTCATAGCCACGCCCGCTTGCGGCATCGAAGAAATGCCCGGCGTGACGATTGTCCCCGAAGGAAAAACAGACGCCCTCGCCGAAGCCATCGCACGGCTGATGTGATTTCTGTGGATGGCAATCACCATGAAAATCGAACATGACATGTTCGTTTTTCATGGTATTTTATGGCTGTGATTTCTCGTGCTTCGACATTTTCCTCCATCCAAACCGCTCTAGCGCGGAGCCGGATCGTCGCACTGGTTGGGCCTCGGCAGTCTGGAAAAACAACGCTGGCCCGGCAATTTCTACCGCCTTCCGCTGCTGGATATTTCGACCTTGAAGACCCAGTGAGCCTTGCCCGGCTCGCCGAGCCGATGACGGCGCTTTCCGAACTGCGTGGGATTGTTGTGATTGATGAAATCCAGCGCTCCCCGGAGCTGTTTTCCACACTCCGCGTGCTCGCGGATCGTGCGGATACGCCCACGAAGTTTCTCATCCTTGGCAGCGCAAGCCCCGCGCTCCTGCGGCAATCATCTGAATCACTGGCGGGACGTATTGAACCCGAACGCCGCGATTGAAGGGCTAAATGCCGTCGCCGCCGGGTAAAAACGTATCGAAATCCGGCTCTGGGGCTCTGGGGTATGGCAAAAGCGGCGC
>JANMLS010000402.1:0-4291 GCA_031372675.1 Verrucomicrobiaceae bacterium | reverse complement strand
CAAGTGCTGCCCGTGGACAGCGAGCACAACGCCATTTTTCAGTGCCTCGAAGGGCGCAGCAGCGAACAGGTCCGCCGCATTATCCTCACCGCAAGCGGCGGCCCGTTTCGCACATGGCCTGCGGCGGATTTAGAAAAAGTGACGCTGGAGCAGGCGCTGAAACATCCCACTTGGACGATGGGCGCGAAGATCACGATAGACTCCGCGACGCTGTTCAACAAAGGGCTGGAAATGATCGAGGCCCGCTGGCTGTTCGATGTCGAAATGTCCCGCGTGGATGTCATCGTGCATCCGCAGAGCATCGTGCATTCGATGGTCGAGTTTGCGGATAACTCCATCCTCGCCCAGCTCTCGGCGACGGATATGTGCTTCCCAATACAATACGCAGTCACCTGGCCGGAGCGCGTTCCCAACCGACTGCCGCCGCTCAATTTTGCCACGCTCGGCCAGCTCACTTTTGAAGAACCGCGCCGCGCCGATTTCCCCGCGCTCGATCTCGCGCGTTGGGCGGGCGAGGCTGGAGGGACGCTGCCCGCCGTCCTCAATGCCGCCAACGAAATCGCCGTGGCTGCATTTTTGGAAAGACGCTGCGCCTTCCCCGCTATCTGGCGCACCGTGGAGCGCGTGATGAAAGAGCACTCCACGATTCCCCACGCTTCGCTCTATGAAATCCTCGCCGCCGACCAGTGGGCGCGGGTAAGGGCGGCGGAGTTGCTGGGGATTTAGCAAAACGCTGAATAAGAAAGTGGTGACGGGAAACAGGCTGTTTCGGCGCACGACAAAGCTCTTGTGCCACTCGCGCTGTCGCGGCTAAGAAGCTGTGCTCTATGAAAAAAGCCTTCATTTTCCTCGCCACAGCAATCGTCGCCCAAGCTGATACCGTCCTCGTCGAGGCGGAGTCTTTCAAGGAGCACGGCGGATGGTCGCTCGATACGCAATTTATCGAGAGCATGGGTTCGCCATACTTGCTGGCGCATGGGCTGGGCGAGCCGGTGAAGGACGCGACGACGACCGTGCAGCTTGCATCTGGAAAATGGCGCGTGTGGGTGCGGACGATGGATTGGGTGGGTCGCTGGAAGGCGCCGGGTGCGCCGGGGAAATTTCAGGTGATTGTGGATGGCAAGCCGCTTGCGGAGACGTTTGGCACGAAGGGCGAAAACTGGAGCTGGCAAGACGGCGGTAGTTTTGAATCCAAAGGCGCGACGACTATCGCGCTGCGCGATCTCACGGGTTTTGCGGGTCGGTGCGATGCGATTTTGCTGAGTAATGATCCTGCGTTCACGCCGCCATCGGAAAAGGAATCGAACGACATCAACGCGCCGTGGAGACTGAAACTCGCGGGGCTGCCGGAGAAGCCAGCGGACGGTGGAAAGTATGATCTCGTGGTGGTCGGCGGCGGTTATGGCGGCACGGCGGCGGCGATTTCCGCAGCGCGGATGGGCTGCAAAGTTGCGCTGATTCAAAACCGCGCTGTCCTCGGCGGCAATGGCTCCAGCGAAGTACGCGTGTGGGCAAAGGGCGGCATCCGAACCGGGCTTTATCCGAAGCTGGGCGAAATCGTGGAGGAGTTCCAAGACTTGGCGAAACTCTCGCCGGGCACGCAGGAGGAATTTGGCGATGATTTGAAGGAAAAAGTCGTCCGTGCAGAGCCAAACGTGAGCCTCTTTTTCAACGAGCACATGATCGGCGCGGAGAAGAAAGATACCGCCATCACTGCGGTGACTTCGCTCAATACAAAGTCCGGTGCTCGCACACGTTTTGAAGGCACGCTGTTTTGCGATGCGACGGGGCACGCATTCCTCGGTCATCTCGCTGGCGCGGATTACACGATGCTGGAGAAGGGGCATCTCGGCATGTCGAATATGTGGCGCTGGAAAGAGGAAGCCGCACCTACGAAGTTCCCGGAAACGCCTTGGGCATTGCCTTTGAAGATGGAGGACTTTCCTTATCCGAAGCGTTTTCATGCGGAGTGGTTTTGGGAGAGCGGCTTCGACAAGCACCCAATCAATGAACTTGAGAGTATGCGCGACTGGAACTTCCGCGCTGTCTTCGGAGCGTGGAACGCGATGAAAAATGGCGATGGGAAGGACAAGCATGTGAACGCAAAACTGGAGTGGGTCGCCTACGTCGGCGGACCACGCGAGAGCCGTCAGTTGCTCGGCGACGTGATTTTGACCCAAGAAGACATCGTATCGAAAAAGCAGTTCCCCGACGGCACGGTGCCGACGACTTGGGACATCGATCTTCATTATCCCAAGGAGCAATACGCGAAGGGCGTCGCGGCAAATGATCCGTTTATTTCCAAGGCCGTCTTCGGCAAAGGCGTGGACCGCAAGGAGGGCTACCCCGTGCCGTATCGCAGCTTTTACTCGCGGAATGTGAGCAATCTTTTCATGGCGGGCCGCAACGTGAGCGTCTCGCAGGAAGCATTCGGCACGTCGCGAGTGATGAAAACCGGCGGGATGATCGGCGAAGTCGTGGGCAAAGCGGCGAGCATCGCGATCAAAAACCAATGCACCCCGCGTGAGATTTATGAGCGTTACTTTCCAGAGCTTCAGGAACTCATGCGGCAACCGGGAGCAGCACGCCGCAAGACGGTGAAAGACGCAATCGCGCTGCCCACGGGATACACGCCGCCGCCAAAGCAGGCGGAAAAACAAGCGCACGGCCCGGCGGGAATCGACATTAAAAAACTCGCGGGTCTGGCGCTTGATGATTCGCAGGCAAAACTCACAGGCGACTGGAACTCCGGTCACGGGCTGGAGGGCTATCACGGCGATGGCTACCGATTCCGTGGTGCGAATACCACTGCAACAGCCCGCTTTGAATTCACCATCAAAGATGCCGGCATCTACGAAGTCCGCATCGCGCATCAGGCCCACGAAAACCGCGCCAGCAATGCGCCCGTGAGCGTGGAGTCCGCCGAAGGCAAAAAGACTGCGACCACAAACCAGCGCATCGCCGCGCCGGATAAAGGTTTTGTGAGCATCGGGAAGTTCCGCTTCGAGCCGGGCAAGCCTGCGGTAATCACGATTGGCGAAGGCACTGCAAACGGCAACGTCCACATAGATGCCGTGCAGCTTTTGCCGGAAAAGTAGCAGCCGCCGACTTTGAATTTGAGCAAGGTGGACGCGGGCGGGGCCGCTGTGTAGTGTAGCGCAAATGGACAGTGAACTGGGCAAAATAACGGATGCGATTCTGTGCTCGTACCATGCGGGCGGGGGGATCAATCATGTGGATGGGGCGAACCTGCCTTCCAAGCGCACCATCGCTTTGATTTGTGAGGATTTGCTGCAACTGCTTTTCCCCGGTTTCCACGATGCAGAGCCGATCCACAGTTCGCATTTGCCGAGGGTGACGAGCCATCGCGTGTTCAGCATTGCGGAGCGGTTGGCGGAGGAGATTTGCAAGAGCTTGCGGCTGGATGAGCCGGATTGCCCGAACGCGCAGGCGACGAAATTGGCGCACGATTTTCTCGGCGGGCTGGTGCGTGTGCGCGAGTTGTTGCGCACGGATGTGGAGGCGGCGTTTCAAGGCGACCCGGCGGCGGGCGCGACGGATGAGGTCATCCTGAGTTATCCGTTTATCGAGGCGATTGCGATTCAGCGGAGTGCGCATGTTTTATACGCGCTGGAGGTGCCCATTTTGCCCCGCATGATGACGGAATGGGCGCACAGCCGGACAGGTATAGACATCCATCCCGGCGCACACATCGGCAGCCACTTTTTCATAGACCACGGGACAGGCGTTGTCGTGGGCGAGACGAGCATCATCGGCCAGCATGTGAAGCTCTACCAAGGCGTCTCGCTCATCGCGAAATCGCTCGCCGGCGGGCAGAGTCTGCGCGGGCAAAAGCGGCATCCCACCGTGGAGGACAACGTGACGATTTACGCCAACGCGACAATCATGGGCGGCGATACGACCATCGGCGCAGGCTCGACTGTGGGGGCGAGCGTCTTCCTCACCCACAGCGTCCCGGCGCGCTCGCTAGTGCTGGCGGAGGGGATGGGCGTGAAGGTGCTGGATAAAAATCGCGCAATCGCAGGCGGGGATGATTGGGTGATTTGAGCGCAGCAGTCGGGCCCACGGAAGGCGCGGAAGTTCCCGAAAACTCATCCATTCCGTAAATCAGAGACTTCACCAGTCTGGTGAAAGGTATTATCTGCAGCTCTAAGAGTAATCTGGTCATAAGGAAAAAACAGGGTGCCTCACTAAGAGGTAATACCATTTTTCATAAATACAGAGACGGTCCATAGAGATGCCGCGAATGGAGTCAGCCAAGCGCGGGAGA
>JANMLS010000378.1:0-9987 GCA_031372675.1 Verrucomicrobiaceae bacterium | reverse complement strand
CGACGTAATTGCCGAGGCTCTTCGACATTTTGTTCACACCGTCCAGCCCTTCGAGCAAGGGAAGCAGGAAAACCACTTGCTGCGGCTGGCCTTCTTCGCGCTGTAGATCGCGACCCACAAGGCAGTTGAAAAGCTGGTCCGTGCCGCCGATTTCCACGTCGGCTTTGATCATTACGGAATCCCATCCCTGCATAATCGGGTACTGGATTTCGTGTAAATGGACCGGCTCTTTATCCTCAATGCGTTTCTTGAAATCCTCGCGTTGAAGCATCTGCTGCATTGTTACGCGGGAATTCAGCTTCATCACCTGCTCAAACGTCATCAGCTCAAACCACTCGCCGTTGAAGACGACTTTCGTTTTGGCGGGGTCGAGAATTTTGAACGCCTGTTCTTTGAAAGTCGTCGCATTTCGCATCACGTCGTCGTGCGTGAGTTGCTTGCGGGTTTTCGAGCGCCCCGATGGATCGCCAATCATCGCGGTGAAATCGCCGATGATCAAAATAGCCTGGTGTCCGAGGTCTTGAAATTGCCGCAGCTTTGTGAGGCCGACGGTGAAGCCGAGATGGATGTCCGGCGCGGTCGGATCGACGCCGAGCTTCACGTTGAGCGGGCGGCCTAACTTGAGTTTTGCGAGCAGGTCGTGCTCTGAGATGATTTGCGCGGCTCCGCGCTTGAGTGTGGCGAGCTGTTCTTCCGGCGTTAGCATTTTTGGAAACGCTTTTGTTACTGTTTGAGTTCTTACGATCAAGCCATTGCTGAGTTTTCGTGGAACGAGGCTTGCCGCCCTTCATCTTCCGACTACTCTCCGCCGCCCCGCTGCCTCGGCTGCGGGTTCTTTAATCAATAACCAAGCAATTTACTGACATGGCAAATACGATCCTTGTCGGCGCTCAATGGGGCGACGAAGGCAAAGGCAAAATCATCGACTTTCTGACGGAGCGCGTTCAGGTCGTCGTCCGCTCCCAAGGCGGAAATAACGCGGGGCACACGGTGATCGTGGCTGGCGTGAAGTATGTGCTGCATTTGATCCCAAGCGGCATTTTGCGCAAAGGAACGATGTGCGTGATCGGCAATGGCGTGGTGATTGATGCGGTGTCGCTCGCCGGGGAAATCGAAGGACTTCGCAAGCAGGGCATCGTGGTGACGCCGAAGAATCTGATGATTTCCGACTGCGCACATCTCACGCTGCCGACGCACCGTGCGCTGGATAAAGCGAGGGAAACAGCGAAGGGCAAAGGCAAGATCGGCACGACGGGCCGGGGCATCGGGCCGACTTATGCGGACAAGGCTTCGCGCACGGGATTGCGGTCTGGCGAGCTGTTGCAGCCGGTGCGGTTTGCGGAGCGGCTGAAGACGAAGATTGACGAGGCAAATGCGGTTTTGAAAACGATGAAGGCGGAGATTGTGGACGCGAAAAAAGCGTCTGCCGAGTATCTCGCGGCGGCGAAGATCATCGCGCCTTTTCTCGGCAACACGGTGGTGTTTCTGGCGCAGCAATTGGCGGATAAAAAAGAGATGCTTTTCGAGGGTGCGCAGGGGACTTTTCTGGACATTGATTTCGGCACGTATCCCTACGTCACAAGCAGCAACACAACTGCGGGCGGTGCCTGCACCGGCTCGGGCGTTGCGCCAAATCGCATCAGCAAAGTAGTCGGCGTGATGAAAGCGTACACGACTCGCGTGGGCGAAGGGCCGTTCCCGACGGAGGACAAGGGCATCAGCGATTTTCTGCACGGACTCGGTCGCGAGTTCGGCGCGACGACTGGTCGTGCGCGGCGTTGCGGATGGTTCGACGCGGTTTTCACGCGCTACGCGGCGATGGTGAACGGCATTGATGAGCTGGCGATTACCAACACCGACGGGCTGGATACGATGGACACGATCAAAGTCTGCGTAGCCTACAAGCTGGGCCGCGCGAAGCTGGAGTATCCGCCATCGGACATTGATGCGCTCTCGAAGTGCGTGCCGATTTACCAAGAGTTCCCCGGCTGGAAAAAAGACACGACCGCTGCGCGGAAATGGAATGACCTTCCACCGAAATGCCGCGCCTATTTACAGGCCATCGCAAAGCTTACGGGCGCAAAACTCGCCATCGCCAGCGTGGGGCCGGATCGGGAGCAGACGATTCTTTTGTAAACTAAGTCGATGAAGCCGCCGCGCCACATCGCCATCATCATGGACGGCAATGGCCGCTGGGCCAAGGAGCGCGGGCTGCCACGGCTGAAGGGCCACGAGCGCGGTGCAGAGAGCGTGCGTGCAATCACGGAGGAATGCGTGGTGCTCGGCGTGGAATTTTTGACGCTCTACGCATTCTCGACGGAGAACTGGAAACGGCCCGAAGAAGAAGTCGCGGGGCTGTGGGTGTTGCTGGAGCATTTTCTCGAAATGGAGCTGCCCACGATGATGAAAAACGGCATGCGACTCCGCGCAATCGGGCGCATCCACGAACTGCCGGAAAGCACACAGGCAAAGCTCACGCAGACCATCGAGGTTACTGCAAACAATCCCGCGACGACGCTCATCCTCGCGCTGAATTACAGCTCGCGCACGGAGATTGCAGACGCCACAAAACGCATCGCTGTGGAGGTAGCTGCGGGTCGGTTGGATGCAGAAAACATCACGCCAGAAACGGTGGATGCGCATCTTTACACAGCGGAGTTTCCAGACCCGGAGCTGATGATTCGCACGAGCGGTGAACTGCGGCTGTCGAACTTCCTTCTGTGGCAACTGAGCTACGCAGAGTTTTTCATCACGCCGAAACCCTGGCCGGATTTCAGACGCGAAGATTTGCGCGAAGCCATCGCAGCATTTCATGCGCGGGAGCGGCGGTTCGGCGGGTTGTAGTTTTTTTAATCAGCTGCGGCATTTCCTGCCAGCGTCCCCGTGGCGAAGCAGCCTTGGAGCAGGTAGCCGCCGGTGGGAGCTTCCCAGTCGAGCATCTCGCCGCAGCAGAAGACACCGGGGAGTTTTTTGAGCATGAGGTGCGAATCCAGTTCGCTCCAGCAGACGCCGCCCGCGCTGGAGATTGCTTCGGCGACGGGGCGCGATTGTTGGAGCGGGATGCGGCAATTTTTCACTGCGCGGGCGAGTGTTTCGGCGTCGGAAAATGGGCCGTGGAATTGTGCAAGCACGGCGCAGGCGTGGGCGGGAACTTTCCAGCGCAGTTGTGCTTCGCGCAGAAATTCGCGGCGTGCGGATTCCATTTTTGCGACGAGTTTTTCGACGGTGAAGCTGGGCTTGAAATCAATGACGAGTTCCGGCTTTTCCATCGCCCGCAGTGCGCGACCGAGTTGATAAATGCACGTTCCTTCGATGCCGTAGCGCGTGAGCATGAGTTCGCCGATGACGGATTTTTCGCCCGCGCTGACGTGGAGATTGTGGAGCGGTTGGCCCTCGACTGCGGCGCGGGTTTCCTCGGTCCACGCGACTTCCCAACCGCAGTTTGCGGCGCAGAGCGGAGAGATTACGATTCCGTGTTGCGCGAGGATCGAGGTCCAGCGGCCATCAGAGCCTGTCTCCGGCCATGAGGCACCGCCGAGCGCGAGGATGACGGCGTCGTGTTGCGCTGCCGGTTGGTTTTCAAAATGCACGCGCAAGCCTGCATCAATGCCTGTCCAGCGATGGTTCACTTCAAAGCGCACACCATTTTGCCGAAGGCGCGAAATCCATCGGCGCAAAAGCGGTGCGGCCTTTTTTGTTATGGGAAATACCTTGCCGCCGGACGCGGCAAACGTCTCCACGCCAAGCCCGGCGGCCCATCGGCGAATCGCTTGTGCGTCGAATTGCGAAAGGCATTCTTTCCAAAAGTCCGAAGGGCCGCCCGCGTATTGCGCGAGGAATTGCTCAAACTCCGCGTCGTTCGTGAGATTCAGTCCGCTTTTTCCAGCGACGAGAAACTTCCGCCCGACGGAGCGTTTTGCTTCGTAAATCGTCACGTCCGCGCCGTGTTCAGCGGCGACTTCCGCAGCGCGAAGACCGGCGGGACCGCCGCCGATGATTGCGATTTGTTTTTTTGCAGGATTGGAAACCACGCAAGCGCTTCTCCTTTTTTCCAAAGCTCGACGCGAGCCGCGAATTCTTATCAAAGCAACTCGCACAACAAAAACACCCACATGAACACCATCCAAACTTCCCGCCGCGCATTCCTCAAAACCGCGCTCGCCGCTGGCGCCGCGCCGCTGATTCTTCCCTCGCACATCTGGTCCGCCGAAGTCCCGAAAAACGGGAAAATTAACATCGGCATGATCGGCATGGGCAAGATGAACACCGGGCATCTCCGCGATTTCCTACGCCGCCCGGATACGCAAGTCGTCGCTGTCTGCGATGTGGATACCACGCGCCGCGAGAACGCGAAAAAAACGGCAGATGAATTTTACAAAGGCACCGGAGTTACTGCGCACAAAGACTTCCGCGAACTCATCGCCCGCAAGGACATTGACGCTGTGTGCATCGCCACGCCCGACCACTGGCACGCCTACATCGGCATCGCTGCGATGAAGGCGGGCAAGGATGTCTATGGCGAAAAACCGCTCACGAATACGATTCACGAAGCATGGGAAATGGTGAAGGTGACGCGGGAAACAAAGCGCGTTTTCCAGACCGGTTCGCAGCAGCGCAGCTCGCCGGAGTTTCGCGTTGCGTGTGAACTCGCGCGGAATGGCATCATCGGCAAAATCTACCACGTCGCTGTCGGAGTCGGCGGTCCCGGCAAGTCCTGCGATTTACCCGAAGAGCCGATGGAGCCGGGATTGGATTGGGACATGTGGCTAGGCGGTGCGCCGATGCGCCCATACAACAGCATCCTGTCGCCGCGCGGCGTGCATGATAATTTCCCAAAATGGCGCAGCTACTGGGAATACGGCGGCGGCATGGTGACGGATTGGGGCGCACATCATTTCGACATTTGCCAGTGGGGACTTGGCGAGGATGAGCGCGGCCCGCTCGAAATCATCCCCGCAGCCGAGCCAAACGCCGAGAAGGGTGTGAAGCTGAAATATACCGGCGGCGTGGATGTCACGCACATCGCTGAAAACGGCGTCACTTTCCACGGCGATAAAGGCATGATCTTCGTGAACCGTGGTCGCTTCATCCTGAAAGTCGGCGACCGCGAAGTGGCGAATTACAGCAACGAAAAGAGCAAGCCATCGCTCAAAGAACAAGTCGCCGCAGCGGAGAAGGAATTCCTTGCCGACGCGAAGGTGAAGCTCATCGCTACGACGGGCCATAAGGACAACTTTATCGAGTGCATCAAGAGCCGCCAGCGCCCCATCGCCGACGTGGAAATCGGCGCACGCACCGTGACCACATGCCATCTCGTGAACCTCGCCTACCGCCACGGAAAAAAGATTCAGTGGGACCCGGCAAAGCTCGCATTTGCAGGCGGCACAGGCGACGCCGCATGGCTCACCCGCGAATATCGCGGCGACTGGAAGGTGTAGTCGCTTTGCGAAATGACGAATTGGCTATCGGCTATTTGCGATGGGCCAATTTCAAATAGCCGATAGCCAACACGCCTGCGCTTCGTCATTACTTCCCATGCTTCGCCTCATCGCACTCCTCGCCATTTTATTCACCAGCTCTTGCAGCCGTGAACCCGGTGCGGCTTCGGGCTACCAGCCGCGCGAGGGCGACTTCCTTTTCCAATCGCTCCCGCACAACGATCTGATCGACGCCATCGAAGGCAGCACCGGCTCTCCATTTTCCCACTGCGGCATCGTGAAGAAAAGCGGCACGGCGTGGGTCGTCGTCGAGGCCATTGGCCCGGTGAAGGAAACGCCGCTTGCGCTATGGGTGCTCCAAGGCCGCAAATCAGCTTACGCTGCCTACCGACTGCGCCCGCCGCTCGATGCTAAAATCCCGCAAATTCTCGCTGCCACGCAGAAATACAAAGGCCGCCCGTACGACATCCACTACGACCTCGACGAAGCCCGCATTTATTGCAGCGAACTACTTTGGAAATCCGTCCGCGACGCCACGGGCCGCGAGCTTGGAAAACTCCAGAGGCTCGGCGATCTCGGTTGGCAGCCCTACGAAAAAGTCATCCGCACCATCGAAAACGGCGCACTCCCGCTCGACCGCGTGATGATCACCCCAAAAGCCTTCGCCGAAGCACCGGAGTTGGAGCCAGTCTTCAGCCGGGGTTTTTAATCCCTCCAACTACTCGGCGGGGAACTCCACCTTCTCGTAGAAGTCGGCGAGCTTGAGTGTGCAGTCGAGCGTGCGGAGGGGGAAGCTGTCGGTGCGCTCGTTGTAGATGATGGAGGTCCAGACGCCTTCGTTGCCGCGCGTCCAGACTTCGACTTCCACGCGGTCTTGCCGGACGAGGATGTATTCAAAAAGCGAGTCGAGCAGGCGGTAGAGGCGGAACTTTTCGCCACGGTCAAATGCCTCGGTGGAAGGCGACAGAACCTCGAAAATCACAGCGGGGTTGCAGTAAGCGTCGCGCGTGCTGTCGTGATAGAGCACAGGTCCGTAAAGGCCGGAGACATCGGGATAGCGGAATGCGTTGGCTTTATCGATGCGGACTTTGAAATCCGAGGTAAAGATACGGCACGGGCGACTGCGAAGTTGTGAGCCGAGAATCATTCCCAAGTTGGCGCAGATTGCATCGTGATTGCTGCTCGCTCCAGCCATCGCCGTGGCATCACCATTGACGTATTCGCTTTTGAAATCAGCAGTGCGCTCAAGCTCGAGATACTCTTGGGCAGTGAGAATTGTGCGGTTTTGTTTCAGCGCTGACATAGGCGGCAGAATAGCTTTTTCGCGCCAGTCGGCACGGAGATTTTGTGAAAATAAGGGGCTGCACAGCAGCTTACAGGCGCTCTGTGATTTCGCTGTGTAGTTTTTCTAGTTCGGCAAAAGACGCATCGCGATCAAAGCCTTGCACCTTATCCAGCTCTGCGCTGCGGAGCGCCCGTTCGGCGATGTGCCGCGCCTCGGTGCAAAATCTCTCCCGACGCACAGCTTCCAATTGCGCCTCGTGACGAAGGAATAAAGCCACTCGCAGGTCTAAATCCGGGATTCCGGCCACCTGTGTCTGAACATCGGAAGGAATACCAAACGTCATAATCATATTGCACGGAACTTATCAGCGCGAAGATGGGCATCAACTCGTGGCACTGTGGCTTTTGGGCAACGGGTTGCAGAAGTCGCGTACGCTTCGCAGAGAGAGACGTCGCCAGCGAGTTTCGATACGCACTCTGCTTGTCGCGTCGCGCCGACTAAAGTCGTGAACTACGTTGCGCAAGCGAGGCTCGCGCCGCTCTCGCGAAAGGCGAAAGTAGTCAGCGACTTTAGTCGGCAAAGACTCCCGAGAAGAGAACGCGCGAGCGCTTCGCAGAGAGACGTTGCTTGCGAGCTTTGACTCCTGGGAATTGGTTCAGATTGTTGCCACCAAACTCCGCCCTGTCATCTCCACCGGCTGCGGTACTCCCAGCAGCGCGAGCAGCGTGGGCGCTACGTCGGCGAGGATGCCGCTTTCCAGTTTCACGCTGGCGGCGTCTTCGGCTACGTAGAGGAGGTGGACGAGGTTTGTGGTGTGCGCGGTGTTGGGGGTGCCGTCGGCGTTGCGCATTTGTTCGCAGTTGCCGTGGTCGGCGGTGATGAGGAGTTTGCCGCCGAGGGCGAGCGTCTTTTCTACGAGCAGGCGGACGGCGAGGTCTATGGTTTCGCAGGCGTGGATGCCGGACTCGATGACGCCGGTGTGGCCGACCATGTCGGGGTTCGCAAAGTTCACGATGACGAGGTCGTATTGGTCGAGGCGGCGATAGACTTCAAAGGCGAGGTCGGGGCCGGACATTTGCGGCTTTTTGTCGTAGGTGGGGACTTCTTTGGGGCTGATGGCCAAGTAACGATCTTCGCCGGGGTAGGGGTCTTCGATGCCGCCGTTGAAGAAGAAGGTGACGTGGGGATATTTCTCGGTTTCGGCGGCGCGGAGCTGGGTGCGGCCGGCTTTGCTGACGGTTTCGCCGAGGATCATGGCGAGGGATTGGGGGCCGAAGACGACGGGGCAGTCGTAGCTTTTATCGTAGCTGGTGAGGGTGACGTAGTGGACTTTGGGCTGCACTTCGCGCTCGAAGCCGGCGAAGTGCGGGATGAGGAATGCGTCGGAGAGCTGGCGGGCGCGGTCGCTGCGGAAGTTGAACCACAGGACGACGTCGCCATCGCGGATGCGTTGTGTGCTTTGCTCGCTGAAGATGATGGGCTGGAGGAATTCGTCGCCGCGTGGGTCGTCGGGATAGGCGGCTGCGACGGCGAGGCTGGGTTTGCTGAGGCTGATGGGGCCGCGCCCGAGGACGATGGCGTCCCACGCCAGTTTGTTGCGCTCCCAGCGTTTATCGCGGTCCATGGCGTAGTAGCGCCCGATGACGGTAGCGATGTGAGCGTTGGTGCCAGCGATGCCGCGTTCGACGGTGGCGAGGTAGCCCGCGCCGCCTGTGGGCGAAGTGTCGCGACCATCGGTGATTGCGTGGATGCAGATGTCGCGCACGCCCGCTGCGGTGGCAGATTTGCAGAGCGCGATGAGGTGCTCTTGGTGCGAATGCACGCCGCCGTCGCTGACGAGGCCGATGAGGTGAAGGCGCGTGCCTTTCGCCTTGGCGAAGGCCTCCGCGAGTACGGCGTTCGTGTCGAACTCGCCGTCGAGGATCGCTTTGTTGATGCGGGTGAGGTCTTGGTAAACAACGCGGCCCGCGCCGAGATTGAGGTGGCCGACTTCGCTGTTGCCCATCTGCCCATCGGGGAGGCCCACGTCCATGCCGCTCGCGGAGAGCCGCGCCTGCGGATATGTGGCGTAGAGGTGGTCGTGAAACGGAGTCTTCGCGAGCAAGGTGGCGTCGCCGTTTTCAGCAGCCTTTTCGCGGCCTCCAGGATTCACGCCCCAGCCGTCGCGGATGATAAGAACAATAGGTGATTTGGACATGGCGGGAGAAAAGCAGACGCGGTGCTCGTGGGGCCAGAGGGAAAATTGGAAATGACATTTCCAACACCGCTCGCCTCTGCCAAAACACCGCGCATGATACCCGGCGTCACCGTAGTCGATCACCCGCTCATTCGTGTAAAAATGACCCGCATTCGCGATGTGGGGACAAGCTCGGAGAAATTCCGGTCGCGGCTCGCGGAGGTGGCTTCGCTGCTGCTTTTTGAGGCGACGCGGGATTTGGCGATGCGCGTGGATTTGATCCAGACCCCGCTCGCACCATTCGAGGGAGCGGCACTCGCGAGGCCGATTATCATCGCGCCAATCCTCCGCGCAGGACTCGGCATTTCCGAAGGGATGCTGCGCATTTTGCCCGATGCGACGGTCGCGCACATCGGCATGAAGCGCGATGAGCAGACGCATCGCCCGGTGCCGTATTATTTCAATCCGCCGCCAAATCTCGCAGAGGCGGACATCATCGTTGCAGACCCGATGCTTGCGACTGGCCACAGCGCGAGCGCGACGATTGATCTGCTCAAACAAGCTGGCGCAAAAAGCATCCGGCTCGTCTGCTGCGTGAGCTGCAATGAGGGTCTTACGCAAATGCGAACCGCGCACCCCGACGTGCCGATTTACACCGCCGCCGTGGACCCAACGCTGAACGAACGCGCTTACATCGTCCCCGGACTTGGCGACGCGGGCGACCGCTATTTCGGCACGCTGTAAGAGCTACTCAAGCCGCTTCAGCGTAGGCAGGCGGTATTGCTGCTGCACCGTGCGCTCGACTTCGGCGACTTGCTGGGCGTCGAGGTAGATGGTCTTTGGCGAATCATCGAATTCGAGTTTGTGGAAGCCGTTGAGCGGCTTTTCGAGCGCGGTCGGGACATCGTTTAACGACTGTAGTTCCACGCCGTTGATCTTCGTGACGCGAACGGTGGAAACCTCTTCGTAGCCGACTGTCGCAGGTGTCGGCAGGACGCGGGTGAGATAGACGATTTTCTTCGGGCCGGTTTCAAAAAGCTCCGTTTGGAAGCGGTCCATATACACGGCGCGAGACGGTGCGCGAAGAC
>JANMLS010000348.1:0-9532 GCA_031372675.1 Verrucomicrobiaceae bacterium | reverse complement strand
TTGGTTTGTTTTCATGGGATTATTTTTAGTTGGTTTGTTGATGCGAGGCGTGCCCCGACATCCCCTCATCCGACATCTCCTGACGGCCAGTTACAGCGGCGTGCATTTTTTCTAAAAAAGATGCGCACACGTTCTGGCCGACATCTGAACGTGGCTTGCCACACGGTTTTCCCGTCCCTATGGAAGTCCGCCCATGAGCACAGACGCATCTCCCGATTCTGAACGGTACAAAGCTGGGTCTTTCCCGGATACGATGTGGTCCGTAGTCGCAGTCGCGGGCAGGACAGGCTCGCACCAATCCGATGCCGCGCTCAATCGCCTGTGCGGGCAGTATTGGTATCCGCTCTACTGCTACGTCCGCAGGCGGGGCTATTCGCCGGATGATTCGCAGGACTTGGTGCAGGGTTTTTTCCAGAAACTTCTGCGACGTGAGTTCTTTTCGGAAGCGGACCGGACGAAGGGGAAACTGCGGGGCTTTCTGCTTTCGAGCCTCCAATACTACTTGCTCGATGAACGAAAGAAAAACGCCGCGACCAAACGCGGCGGGGATGTGACTTTTGTGCAGATTGACGCGGAAGAAGCGGATTCACGCTATCTTGCAGAGCCGCAAAACGCAGGCTCGCCGGATGCGGTCTTCGAGCGGCAATGGGCAATCGCTTTGATGCAACGCGCCACGGAAATTCTGGGCGACGCATGGCGAAAGGATGGCAAAGGGGAGATTTTCGACAGCCTCAGTCCGTTCCTGCTGTCTTCGATGGATGCAGATGCCGCGCGGCAAATTGCGGGTCGTTTTCAAATGACGGAGGGGCATGTGAAAGTAAGTCTGCATCGCTTGCGCGAGCGTTTTTCAACCGTCGTGCGCAAGGAAATCGCGGAAACCGTGAACTCCGAAGCGGAGATTGATTCCGAGCTGGCGAGCTTGCGCGAGGCTCTCAATTAAGGGGGCGTTTTGGAAATCTACTTGCGACATGATCTACAACCCTAAACGCTACTCACCATGGTCATCCCGCTGACGGAAATCATTGCCGAAATCGAAGGCAAACAGGTTTACAAAACGGACCCTTTGCCACCGGGCGAATACACAGTCGGGCGGGGAGCCGATGCGCATATCAGCCTAGACTCCGATCACGTCTCCCGCTTCCACGGCCTCATTACGCTGAGTCATTCCGAGTGGAGCATCGAGGACTATGGCGGGACCAACGGAACCCGTGTCGGTGGCGTGCGGATCACCGAGCGGACTACGATTTACCCGAATCAAGAAGTCCTCATCGGGAATGTGAAATTGATTTTCCGCCGCGTGGAAACGGACCGGCTGGATGGCTCGCTGCCGCCGGAAAGTGAGATAGCGGAAATATACCTGCCCAAAGAAGTAAGAGATGCCCGCAAATACAAAATCGGCGGCGTGATCGGCGTCGGCGGAATGGGCATCGTGATGGAGACGGAGGACATCGCGACTCGCCGAGTCGTCGCGATGAAAATGCTGAAGAGCGGGCCATCCGTCGAGCAGGTGACTAGGTTTATCTCGGAAGCTCAGGTCGCGGCGCAGTTGGAGCACCCAAACATCGTCCCAATCTACGAATTGAATCTCAACGAACAGGGGAACCCGTTTTACGTGATGAAGCGGGTCCGTGGTGTCTCGCTGCAATCAGTGATTCAACAACTGCGCATGGAGCAAAAAGTGACGCAGGCGCGCTACCGTCTTCCCGCTTTGCTCACGATTCTCGGCAAGGTCTGCGACGCGATTGCATACGCGCATTCCAAAGGCGTCGTGCATCGCGATTTGAAGCCGGAAAATATCATGCTTGGTGAGTTCGGTGAAGTGCTGGTGATGGATTGGGGACTCGCCAAACCACTCGGACAGAATGCCAACCCGTTTTTCTTACAAAGTTCCGAGCATACGATGGTCGAGACTTCGCGGCAGAAGGATATTGGCGCGGCGTTGACGATGGAGGGGGACATCCTAGGGACGCTTCAATTTATGTCGCCGGAACAGGCATCCGGTGAGTCGTATCAAGTGGATAGCCGGGCGGATGTTTACTCGTTGGGAGCTATTCTTTACTCGATCATCACGCTACTCCCGCCAGTGGATGGATCGTCGGCGATGGACGTGATTGAAAAGATTAAGAGCGGTGATTTGGTGAAGCCCTCGGAGGCGGTAAAAGGACGCAAACTTGACCATCTTCCCGACCATGAAATCCCCGCAGAACTGTCTCGGATTACCATGAAGGCAATGGCGCTAAAGCCAGAGGACCGCTACTCCTCAGTGAAGGATTTCCAAGCAGAGATCGAAAACTATCAGTCGGGAGAAAAGCCGGGCGGACTGTTCGGTTTTTTCCGAAAAGGAAAGAAGTAGAGCGGGCGTGGTGCGCCGGACTGATTGGGTGGGACAGGAATACTTTTAGAAAAATTTGTTAGCGTCATTGTCAGATGAAAGTCGGGCTGCTACGTTCCATCGCTCCCAGCAACTATGGCTCTTACTACAGAAAATCAGCTCACGTCCGCGCAGTTTGCACTCTATAAAAAAGCACGCAGCGCGAACGAAATCGGCAACCACGGCTACGTCATCCAGCTCATGCAGAGTGTGATGAAAGAATACCCAAATTTCCTCGATGGCCGCAAGCTCGTCCGCGCCGCTGCCCTCGCCGCCACACAGGGCAAAAAGTCGGGCATGTCGCTGGCGGGAACTACTCTCGGATTGACCGCCTCCAGCACTTTGAAAAAAGACCCGCTCGCCGCTATCGAGATTGCCGAGAAGACGCTCGCAGCAGACCCCAAGAGCACTGCGGCGAACCAGCTCCTTTTTGAAGCGTGCAAAAAAGCCGACATGCCGGAAACCGCCTCGTTTGCGCTGGAGACGCTTGTGGGCGCAAATCCGTCGGACACGAAAATCATGCACCAGCTCGCCGACCACTACATTTCGCTCGGCGAAAGCGACAAGGCTGTGACGATTTGCAATCGCATCCTCCAAGTGAACCCGAAGGACCTTGAGGCCACGAAAAAAGGCAAAGACGCATCGGCTTCCTCCACCATGAAAAAAGGCGGCTGGGACGACAGCGCTGGCGGCAGCGGGACGAAGAGCTTCCGCGATTTGATGAAGGACAAAGACGAGGCCAACAAGCTGGAGAATAAATCGAAAGTCGTCCGCACCGTGGAGCAAATCACCGGGCAAATCGCCGACCTTTATCCGCAGTGGGAGGAGAATCAGCAGCACGTAGATAATTCAAAGCGCATGGCCTCGCTCTACGATCAGCTTTTCGATGTCGCCATCGCGGAAGGCCAGTCGCCAGAAGAAGCGGATTCGCATCTCGACAGCGCGATCTGGTACTACAGCCACACAAACTCGATCCTCAACGGCGGCGACCCAAACATTCAGCGCAAATACCAGGACTTGCTGATGAAGAAAACCGACCGCCGAGTCACCGCGCTGGAAACCTGGCTGGAATCGGTGGAAGACAAGACGCACCCCGAAGTGCTCCCTTATGTTGATGAGTTGAACAACCTTCGTGACCAGCGTTCACAGACGCTTCTCGATGTCGCGAAGAAGCGCGTGGACGACAATCCGACCGACCTCGCTCTTCGCTTTGAATTTGGCGATGTGCTGATGAGAGCGGGCCGCTTTACCGACGCGATTCCTGAGCTTCAAAAGGCTCGCCAAAATCCAAACGTCCGCCTCAAGGCGATGAATCTGCTCGGCCAGTGCTTCGTGGAAAAAGGAATGAATGACCTCGCGGCTTCCACCTTTAAGTCCGCAGCATCCGAACTCCTCGCGATGGATACGCTCAAAAAGGAAATCGTCTATAAACTCGCCATGGTCCTCGAAATGATGGGCAAAAAGGACGAGTATCTGGAGAACCTCAAACTGATCTACGAAGTGGACTACGGCTACCTCGATGTCGCGCAGCGCGTCGAGAGCAGTTACAGCGCGTGATTTGAAATTTCCGCAAAAGCCATTGAATAACTCCCGGCCTTCGCGAGTCTGAATCTGCAAATCCGAAACTATTTATGAACAAAATCCTCGCAACTGCACTCGCTGCAATCACCACCGTCACCATGACTGGCTGTATTTCCGACGGAGGCTACGGCTACGGCGGCTCCTACGGCTCATCATACGGGCGCGGCTATGTGGATGATTACGGCCCTTCCAGTTACGGTGGCTATGGCCACGGCGGCTACGGATCGCGCTACGTCCGCGATGTCGTTTATATTGATGGACGCGCCTGCCGCTACGATAACGACTCGGATCGGTATTATTATTCGTCGGGCAGCCAGCGCACTTACATTTCCTCGGATCAATACAACCGCAACCGCGATGTCATCTCCCGCTGGAAGTCCGAGCAGCTCAAGAAAGAGGCCGAATACAAATACAACTACGCCCAAAATAAGCAGAAGCTCGAATACCAGAAGAAGCAGAACGAATATGCCGAGCGCCAGGCCAGCTACAATTACGACCAGCAAAAGAAACAATATCAGTATCAGCAGAAGGTCGCCGAAAACCGCGCGGACATTGAGAAGACGAAGTACAAAGTGAATGTCGAACAGCAGAAAAAGCAGTGGGAGTATCAGCAAAAGCAAAACGAGCTGAAGCAGCGCCAAGCCGTCGCCGAGTGGAAATATCGCAACGGAGTCCGCAGCGACGACGACGATAAAAAGAAAAAGAAGAAGAACTAATCCGGCTGTCTTTCTTCTTCGCTTGAGTTCGCAGGGCCGAGCGGCTCAAGCGGCATCGGCTCATCGTGCTCCAGTGTGCGTTTGCAAATTGCAAAGAAATCTGTGCGCGTGCTCACGCGGCGGATGTCGTGCAGGAACTCCGGCGCATCCACACCCGAACCGATGAAGTTCAGATATTTTTTCATCTTCTGCACCTGCGCCGATTCACGCACATCGGGGCTGCATACGGCTTCGTAGAGTTCCTCGATATAGCGCAGCACATCGCGACCTTTGGGCGTAAACGGAGCGCGGCCCGCGAGGTGATCGCGGATTTGGGAAAAGAGCCACGGATTGCGAATCACACCGCGCCCAAGCATCAGCCCACGACATCCTGTTTGCGCGAGCACGGATTCCGCGACCACTGCTGATGAGATGTTCCCATTTGCCAAAACAGGGCAGGGGAGCGAGCGGACAGCCTCGCCGATTTTTGCGTAGTCAACCCCGCCGCGATACATCTGAAGCACCGTGCGCCCGTGGATCGTGACGAGGTCCACGCCATGTTTTGCAAACAGCGGGAGCAGCGCATCAATAGCCGCATCATCGCCAAAACCGAGGCGCGTCTTCACCGTGAAACGCCCCGGAATCGCATCGCGCAGCGCACCGAGAATGGAATCCACGAGCGGAATATCGCGCAGCAGTCCGCCGCCCGCGCATTTCCGATAAACCACCGGCGCAGGGCAGCCGAGATTCAGATCAATCGCCGCGACATCGTGCAGCAGTAATTCCTTCGCGCTGCGCACGAGCGAGGGGATGTCATTGCCAATCATCTGCGCAATCGCGGGCTTGCCCGTGGGATTGTGGATTACGGATGCGAGGATGTTTTTATCGAGGTGCGAGTTTGGATAAACGCGAAAGTATTCCGTGTAGTAAAGGTCCGCCCCACCATACCGCGCCATGAGCTGCCAAAACGGAAGGTCCGTGACATCCTGCATCGGCGCAAGCGCAAGCACCGGCGCGGGACCGGAGAGCAAGGCGTCGAATGAAAACATGGCGGACATTATTTTCCAGAATGCCCGCAATGAGCCGCTCTGCCCAACGAAAATCGGGGTTGCGTAGGCGAAACAAGAAAACCGCTTGCCAAATTCGCGGCGTTCTCTATTTCTCACCGCCCACGTCGCAGCAGCAATGCTGCAAAGGTGAAAGGCTGGATAGCTCAGTTGGTAGAGCAGAGGATTGAAAATCCTCGTGTCCCCGGTTCGATTCCGGGTCCAGCCACCTCCATCAAAACCTAAGCAGGGAATCGCGTCGCGAGGATTCGCTCGACGTATTTTGCGAGCATGTCGAACTCCAGATTCACGCGGTCGCCGGGTTTGCGGGTGTGGAGGTTGGTGAGTTGATCGGTGTGAGGGATAATCCAGCAGGTGAAGCTCTTTGCGCCGACTTCGGCGACGGTTAGGCTGATGCCGTCTATTGCGATGCTGCCTTTATAGATCACGTATTGTGCGAAGGCGGGCGGGAGTTCGATTTCGAGCCGGTGGTCTGCGCCGTGCGGTGAGTAGTCGAGGAGCGTGGCGGTGGTATCTACGTGGCCTTGCACAAAGTGACCGCCCATTTTCGCGCCAGCGCCGAGTGCGGGTTCAAGGTTCACTTTTCCGCCGGGTGAAAGATCGCCGAGGCTGGTCTTGCGGAGGGTTTCGGCGAGGAGGTCAAATGCGAGGGTGTCGTGCTCGATGTGAGTGACGGTGAGGCAGCAGCCGTTCACCGCGATGCTGTCGCCAATGGCCGCACTGCCAGCGAGCGATGGTGCGCGGAGCGTGAGTCGTGCGCTTTCGCCACGCGGAGTGAGTGTTTGTAAAGTGCCTGTTTCTACGACGAGTCCGGTGAACATGCGGCGAGCTTACCGGAAACCCCGCGCCCTCTTCCAGCTTGCTGAATGAGTTCGTTTCCGCTACCCGCATTTGCACCACATGATCCGCACGCCACTCGTTATCACCGCCGCAATTCTCGCCGCGCTCTCGCCATTACAATCCGAAAAGCCCTCGCCTGCCGCGAAGCCTGCGCCGGTCGCCGAGGCACCGGCGGTAAAAGTGCCGACCACTTCGCAGATCACATTTACGCAGTGCAATGTGGATGGCCCTTTTATCGCGATGACGTTTGACGATGGTCCGCACGGCTCGCAGACGCCGCGCCTGCTGAAAATGCTGAAGGAACGGAACATCAAGGCGACGTTTTTCGTCGTAGGTCAGTGCGTTGCGCAGCACCCCGAAATCGCGAAGCAGATCGTGACGGAAGGACACGAAATCGCGAATCACTCTTGGAGTCATCCGCTGCTTTCCAAAATGGCGGAAGGCGGCGTGCGCGAGCAGTTGCAGAAAACGCACGATGTGGTGAAGCAGACGACGGGCGTTGAGATGACGCTGATGCGCCCGCCATTCGGCGGATTCACGACGAATCAACGCGCATGGGCACACGCTGCGTGGGGCTACAAGTGCATCTTGTGGGATGTGGACAGCCTCGACTGGCAGCACCGCAGCCCGGCCAAAACGGAATCCATTATTTTTTCCGGCACGAAATCCGGCTCCATCATCCTCTGCCACGACATTCATAAAACGACCGTTGATGCGATGGAGGCGACACTCGACGGACTCAAAACGAAGGGCTTCAAATTCGTCACAGTCTCCGAACTTCTCGCGATGAATAAATCCGGCGCACCCGCTAAAACAAAGCCCGCAAAGTCGCTCACTCCCGCAGACGGCGAGGCTGCTGCGACGAGCATCGAGGAAATCGCGAAACCCGTCTCTCGCTGAAAATTTCTGCGGACATGGAAAAGAACGAACGCATATTTATCGCTGGTCATCGTGGACTCGCTGGCGGTGCAATTCATCGCGAACTCCAACGCAAGGGATACGCAAATCTCATCACTCGCTCATCCGCCGAACTCAACTTGCGCGACCGCGATGCAACGCGCGCATTTTTTGAAAAAGAGCGCCCTGCAGTCGTGGCTGTGGCTGCGGCGAAAGTCGGCGGAATCAAGGCCAACAATGATTTCCCCGTGGAGTTCCTGCTTTGGAATCTGCAAATCCAGAACAACGTCATCGAAGCTGCGGCGGACTTCGGCGTGGAGAAATTGCTCTTTCTCGGCAGCTCGTGCATTTACCCGAAGTTCGCGAAACAGCCCATCCCGGAGACGGAGCTTCTTGCCGGATATTTGGAGCCTACAAACGAGGCATACGCCATCGCGAAGATTGCGGGAATCAAGCTCTGCCAAGCCTACGCGAAGCAGCACGGCAAGCGGTTCATCTCCGCGATGCCCACAAATCTTTACGGGCCGGGCGATAACTTCGACCTCAACAATTCCCACGTCCTGCCCGCGCTGCTTCGCAAGGTTCACGAAGCAAAGACGCTCGGCGATTCGGAAGTCGTCGTGTGGGGAACAGGCACGCCGCGCCGCGAGTTTTTGCATGTGGATGACCTCGCAAGCGCCTGCTGTTTTCTGATGGAAAACTACGAGGGGCACGACCTCGTGAATGTCGGCTACGGCGATGATGTGACCATTCGCGAACTCGCGGAAACCATCTGCGAAGTCGTGGGCTTCGGCGGCTCGCTGAAGTTCGACACCACCAAGCCCGACGGCACTCCGCGCAAGCTGATGGATAGCACGCGCCTTTTGTCGCTGGGCTGGAAACCATCCATCCCGCTTCGCGAAGGCATCCGCTCGACCTACGAGTGGTATTTGCAGCAGAAGGCATAGTCGCCGCCCGCCTGAAATGCCCGCGCTTCCGGCTTCCGCGTTCATTATGCTCGGCGCGACAGCCACGGGGAAATCCGAGCTTGCCGTGCAGCTTGCCGAAGCGATTGGCGGCGAAATTGTGGGTGCTGATGCGTTCCAGATTTACGACGGGCTGGACATTCTCAGCGCAAAGCCAGATGCAGCGTTGCGAGCACGAGTGCCGCATCACCTCGTCGGTGAAATCCCGCTTTCTCAGTCATTCGATGTCGCCACGTATCGCCAACTCGCGCTCGCAAGAATTGCGGAAATCGCTGCCCGTGGAGCAGTGCCGATCATTTGCGGAGGTGCCGGGCTTCACGTTCGCGCACTCACTCACGGACTCGCCGAAGGACTCCCAGAAGCTGATGCCGCCTTGCGCGAGCGCTTGGATAAAGAGCCGCTCAATTTGCTAGTCGGGCAACTCCGCACGCTCGATCCCGCTACTACTGTGGATTTACAAAACCGCCGCCGCGTCGTTCGCGCTTTGGAAGTCTGCATTCTCACAGGTCATCCGTTTTCCAGCTTTCGTCGTGAATGGGACGAAGCACCGCAGGTTCGCGGCGTCATCCTTTCCCGCGCTCGCGAAGCATTGCACGAGCGCATCGAGCAGCGGACGGAAGCGATGTTTGCTGCGGGCGTCGTAGCCGAAGTAGCCGCTGCCGGTCCCGTCGGCCCTACGGCGGCGCAGATGCTCGGCCTGCGAGAAATCCGCGCACACATCGCGGGCGACCTGTCTCTTGCTGACTGCAAATCCGCCATCGCCCTCGCCACGCGACAGTATGCAAAACGCCAGAAGACATGGTTTCGGCGCGAGCGCGGCTACCCGTGGATGGACCTCGCCGACGAGCCGGAGCCGCTTCAGCGCCTCAAACTCATGGCGACCACTATTTGCTGACGATGCAGATTTATGAAAAATCAGCTTGCGGGAAAATGCGCGAGTATGTTGATTCGCGACCCGCTTTTTTAGCGGGAAAGTTTCCGAGATAGCTCAATGGTAGAGCAATCGGCTGTTAACCGATCGGTCGTAGGTTCGAATCCTACCCGCGGAGCCACAAAATATTTACAAATATTGCTTCTGCCAATTTATATGGCAAGTGATATTTAACCACCAATACT
>JANMLS010000277.1:0-8123 GCA_031372675.1 Verrucomicrobiaceae bacterium | reverse complement strand
ATGAACGCAATGGGCAGCACCGTGAGCGAAAGAAAGAGCGATTTTCCCAGCGTCATTCAGACCGACTTTCCGCTCCAAGCCACCGAGTGCGGCGGCCCAGTCACAGACCTCGATGGCAACGTCATCGGCATCGTCATCGCCCGCAGCGGACGCATCGAAACCCTAGTCCTCCCAGCCGAGACCATCGCCGCTGCGCTCAAGGACGTGGATTTCGCAAAGTAGTCCAGTCACGCCGTGACTGGCTGCGCGAAATTGAGTTTCAAGCGTCCAGATTTGCGAACAATCAGAAAGGCCGCACAGCCAGTCACGGCGTGACTGGACTACTTAGCGCGGGAGGCCCGCGAGGTCGCACACGTCGGCGCGGAGGGAGCGGGCAAGCTCTTTTCTATCACTGCCGCTGCGCGGCTCGCCGAAGTGAATCTCCATCATCAGTCCTGTCTTGCCGAGTAAGTGCGGGAGATGTTTCGGCAGCTCCATGTTGCCCCAATACGCTACTTCGTCAGGCACGCTTCCACCCGGCAGCGAGTAGCGGATTCCACACGGCACGACCGGGCAGCCGAGACGCGCGGCTGGCTCGAAGAGCGATGTGCGAAATGGCAACACCGATTCCCCGCCGCTGCTTGTGCCTTCGGGAAAAAGGACGACGGGTAACTGCTGGTCGAGATGTCCCTGCATCGCTTTGCCCACATCGTCCACGGCGGCGCGGCGTTCGCGGTCCACAAAGATTGTGCCTCCCAGCGTCGCATACGCGCCGAAGACCGGCCATTGCCCGACTTCTTTTTTGGAAACAAACGCGCATCCCACAACCGCACTGAGTCCCACGATGTCCACGTAGCTGATGTGATTTGCTACAATCAGCCCGGACTCCGGCACCGTGCCGCTCACGCGCACACCAAAGCCGATCCATTTTTTGTGCAGAAAAGCACACCGCCGCAGCCAAGCCGCCCTGCTCGCGAAACTACGCCCCGCGCCGCTCAACCAATAATCTCCAAACGCCGCAGCAGCCACAGCGGGATAAATCCCAAGCCGCGCAGCCGCACGGAGCACACCTGTCGCTGCTCCCATGATTACGCGATGAAACGGTTCTTCACCGTCGAAGGCATGTCGCGCAAATCAATCAGCGTGAGGAAATCAATCGTCCCAAACTCGCGGTCAATCGCCGCCGGTCCGCAAATCCGCGCACCGACGCTGAGATAAGAGCGTAACAAACGCGGCGGGTCCGGGCACTCTGCAAGCGGCGCGGCCTCCGGCATCCGGTATTGCGGGAGCGGGAGCGTGCGAAACTGCTCCGGCACGAGAAGAGACTCCGCCGCCAGCAAATCGAACATCGCATGTCCGAGCGCCGGGTCTTGTGAATTGAGCGAGCTGCATCCGATCAAATAACGTGCCTTTCGCGCCAGCGCATATTCCGCGATCCCGCGCCAGAGCAAGTTCAGCACATTCATCTTCCGGTGCGAAAGGTGAACGCAAGCGCGGCCCAGCTCCACGATTTCCCCGCGCACGGCCTCATAGGGCGAGAAGTCAAATTCCTGCGCACTATAATACCCGTGCTTCGCCGCCGCCATCGTGCCCGTTTGCAAGCGATACGTCCCCACCACCGCACCCGTGCCGGTGTGCTCCACTAGCAAATGGTCGCAGGCTTCATCATAGCGATCCACATCCAGATAGTTCTGCCAGCTCTCCTGTAGCCCTTCGTTTAGCTCTAAATTAAACACCTCGAAACGAAGCCGCTGGGCAGCTTGGATGTCCTCGGTGCTGGTAGCGATTCGGGTTTTGTAGGTCGGCGATGGTGCCGGGTTCAAGTTGGTGGAAGTCATACTTAAATCGGCGGCGATGCTACCATCGAAAAGCGCACTGGAAAGAGAAGATTGTGCAACGGCGGGGTTACAGACGTGTAAGGAAGTGGAAGGTATTTGGGGAGTGTGTCGCGACTTTCAAACTCCCTGTTACCTCGCCACGTCGCACTTTGTGAGCTTCACCATTTCATCCCAGCCGAGGCAGTCGCCGAGCACGTCGATTGCGCCGCCTTTTGCGATGCGGAGTTCGTTGCCTTCGCGGGGGATCAAAACGAGGAAGGTATTTGCGCCGACTCTGTCTTCGCGGTAGCGCCACTTTGCGGTGGAAAAGGAACATTGTGCCCAGCCCGTGGCGCCCGGAGGCGAGACATAGACTTGGAGCGTGGTGGCGTCGTTGGGGTCCACGCGATAGCCGGCCATCACACCGCGCACGACGAAGCGCACGCCTTTGTAGGTCTTGTCCGCACGGCCTCGGTCGGCGCTGTAAGCTTGGAGAAGGGTTTCCACAGGAACCATGCTTCCAGGCTCTGCTTTTGTGATGGGGACGTTTGCGTTTTGGAGACGCTCGATGGCTTGGCGGACTGCGATTGCGTCATCCAGTTTGCCCTCAATCGTGAGCTGCTTTTTGTATTCCACGAGCCGTGGGAGCGATTCATTTACCACGCCGGAAACCAGCTCCTGCATCCGTGTGATCATCGTAGTCTGGAGCGTGCGCAGGGACTTCGGCTCCTTCGCGTAATTGGCCTGCGAAAGCACTTGCTCGGATTGCAGGCGGGCGCGCTCTGTGCGGATGACGAGTGCGCCTTCGAGGTCTGCGGCTTTTTGAAATTGAATCTGCATTTCGCCCAGCGCCATGTCGTATTTGCCGAGCAGATCGCGGCGGACGGTGGCGATGCGCTCCTCGACTTTTTGCGCCTCTGCCTCGCCAATGCCTGCCGCAGTCGGGCTGATCTGCGCAGAAAGCGAGAGCGCGAGTGACAAAAATACGGCGGCGTTTCTAAAAATCATGGCCCGCGAATCTCTGAACTTGGCATGGCGACGGCAATCACTAATCTACGCCGCACATGAAACGGATCGCTCTTTTCTCCATCGCTATTGTCATCATCGCCATCGGCAGCGCCTGCGAACGCCACCCGGCTGCGAAGTTGCCGCCACATTATCAGCACAAAATGCACGCTGATTCTGGCGACCACAGCCACGATGCCAAAGGGCACGAAGCCGAGAAGCACTAGCGGAAATCTGCCCCCGCGAGCGGAGAGCTAGGGACGAAAATGAGCGACGAGTCCCGCCACAATCGCATCGGCGTATTCGTGGAAAATGCTGCGCCGCATCGTGCCCCCAAAGTCGCGCTCGCCCTCGTAATCGCCAGCTTGGATGCGTGCGTAGGTTTCAGCGTGATTCATTCGGTATGGCTCAAGGAAGACGACCGGGCAGTTGAATAAACGGTTGGCGAGAAGGTTCCGCGCCCACAGAAATAGGTTGTCGTTCACGCGCACCGCATTGCCGGTGGTGTAGATGAAAGGCGGCAGGCCGCTCGCTTTTGACAGCGCGTCATTCACTGCGGTGGCGGCTCGCATTTCTTCGCTGTGAATCCCGCCAAGCAGCTTCAGCAACGTCTCGAAACGCTGGTCGTCAAACCGCATCTCGCCCGCACTCACCGCACCGTGGATCAGCGTATGCAAATCATTGCGCGGGGTGAAAACGGGTGCTTCTGCGTCCATCCAATCATCGGCATTAAAGTGGACGCACACGACGAGATCGGGCTTCAGCGTTTCGTTCACCAGCTTTGCGCGTTCGCGGATTTCTGCCACGCGATAAAAGAGCTTCTCGGCCTGCCATTGCACGGTCTGCGACTTCAAAGGATCGCGCGGGCCGTCGTAATTTTCGCGCACCTCAGCAATGCCGAGCA
Organism: Verrucomicrobiaceae bacterium; assembly: GCA_031372675.1. GTDB lineage: Bacteria > Verrucomicrobiota > Verrucomicrobiia > Chthoniobacterales > Chthoniobacteraceae > SXWH01. The sequence goes on along the minus strand of JANMLS010000277.1, from coordinate 4,418 downwards.
GCTCCAGTTCCTTTCGCCCATGCGGTCGCAGCGCGTCCACCGTCGCGGGCGAAGCAGGCGCAGCAGCCTCGCGGGTCAGCCGCACATCCGCGCCGAGTGCGCGCAGTTTCTTCGCGGCGAGTTGCGAGACGAGCAGCGTCATGTCGCCCTCCTGCACGGGCTTGTCGCCGGGCTGTGCAAACGAGCGTTCTTCCATCAGTCCCCATTTTCCGCCGATGTGACCGGGGTCGAGCACCAGTCGCACATTGGAGAGCATGAGCTTTCCTTGCGGAATAGCCAACGCGCTGCGCCAGAATTGCGGCGGCTTTTTCCGCGCAGCGTCGTTTGGAGCAAAGCGCAGCTTCATGGATTCCGGCGGATTCAGGGTTTTGAAAATCACTGCTTCGGTTTCCGTGACTTCGATCACCCCGCTCCACGCACCGCCCGGCGCAAACACCGTATCCAGCAGCCGCATAAATTCCGCGCGAGTGATGCACTCCTGCATCGCCTCCAGCCGAGACCAATCGGGAGCCGCCGCAAGCGAGCTGAGTCGTTGCGCCCAGGCGCAAGGCACCACGCAAAGAAGAACCACAGCGATGCGCAGAATGATGTTTAGAAAAGCGGCGGATTTCACACCGCGAATCTCCCACATTTCCAAAATGCGCGAAGCGAAAAGTAGCCCGCGAGTCCCTTCGCGGCTTTGTGACTCCCGCGAAGCGGCACTTCATTTGATTGGTCGCTTCGCGAATGGCGCAAAACCGCGAAGGGACTCGCGGGCTACTTTCGCAGAGCAACTCGACACATTGCCCGCACAAGACCATAAGCACTTACTCACAACCTTTATGAAACTCTCCCGCATCACCCTCGCCGCAGTGTCCCTTTTTCTCGTATCGCCACGCAGCGGCGCGGAGGAGGAAAAGCTGGACCAGACTTACGTGCGCCTCGCAGGAGAACTCGGAAAAAGTGCGGAGAAACTAAAGGCCAAGCCGGACTCTGCCGACGCTGCATTTACCGCCGCACTGCACATGAGCGAGCTGGCCGCGTATCTCGCGCGTCGCGGGCAGCGCGGGGATTTGGAGAAGGCGCTCTCGTATTTTAATGGGAGCCTCGATTTACGCGAGCAGGTGGCGAAGCTGCTGCCCTTTGAGCCGCGTGTCGTGCGCGGTGTGTTGGTCGGGCTGAATGATCTCGCGGAGTTTCTCGCACGCAGAAATCTACCGGGAGATTTGGCGCGAGCGGTGGGCCTTGTGGAAAAGAGCATCGCGCTGGCCACGCAACTCTGCACCGCACTGCCCGATTCGCTGGAGGCGCAGCGTGACCTCGCAGTGAGCCTCGATAAAATGGGGACGCTCCTCGCACTCCGAGCCACAGAAAACGATCTCGCCAAAGCGCGTGATCATTTTTCCCGCAGCGCAGAAATCGCCGAGCGCATCCACAAAGCAAAGCCCGACGACGCAGGCGCGAAACGCGACCTCGCGCTCGCGCTGGAGCGGCTGGGCGCATTTCTCGCCGAGCGCATCGGGCCGACGGAAATGGAGCAGGCACTCGCGCTTCTCCGGCAGAGTCTGGAGCTGCGGCAGGAGCTTTTCAAACAAACGCCCGACGACGCGACTACAACTAGAGAGCTTTCCATCGGCCTCGAAAAACTCGGCGACTTGCTCGTGCTAAACGGCAACGCAGGCGAGCCGGAAAAGACGCTGGCACTTTTCGCGCAGAGTGCGCTGCTGCGTGAGGAACTGATGAAAAAATACCCCACCTCCGCACAAGTGGCGCGTGATCTCTCCGTGGGGCTAAACAAGCTCGCAGACTTCCTCACCGCGCTGGACCGCCCCGGCGATGCAGAGCAGGCGAAGGCGCATTTTACGCGCGATCTGGAGATCAGCGAAAAGCTGCTCAAGGCAAATCCCGAGTCGCTGGAAGCCGTGCGCGACGTGGCAATCTCCCGCTACAAACTCGCTGGCTTCGCGCAAAAGCGCGGCGAGACTGCGGACGAGGAAAAACACATCAAGGCGTGCTACGAGCTGCTCGCGCCACACATCGCCAAGGGCGCAAAGTTCGACGCATCGATCATGGATTTCTTCGCAGTGTTGAAGGAACGCTTCGCCGCGAAGTGATCCTAAAGCGCGGCGCGAATCCGCCCGCCGAGCCTCTCGCAGACAGCTCCCCAAGTGCAGAGCAGAAGCTGTCTTCCATGCGGATGCCGCAGGAAAGTCTCGGCAAGCATAGCGTCTTCCACTTCAGGCATCATACGGACATCGTCTTCCATCACCAGCAAGCTCCAGCCCACCGATGCCATCGGGAACGCATCGCGAGCAGCAGCCAGAATCTGACGGAACAAAGCGGTGTCGTTTTTCACAATGCCCGCAAGCACCTCGAAGAATGCGCGGTCGGTGCAATCCAGATGCGAAGCGCCGGGAGCTGCGAGACGGAGAGCGCCGCTGGATTTCAAAATCGTGGCGAGATTCGTCGTATCGGGAATCTTGGCAGTGCTGAGGCCGAGCTGAAATTCCGTCCCCAGCGATGGGGCAAAAACGCTCGCCCATATTCCCCGGCGGAGCAGTTCCGCAGCGATGAAGCGCGTCTCGGTGGCAGTCGTTTTGCGAAGCAGCCGCGCAATGTGGATTTCTACATCCGGCATCGCTCCGCGCCCGCTCCACGCCGTTCGCATCGCCTGCTGCAAATCCTCCGCGTGCGCGAGCGCCCGGCCAAATTTCACCGCAGCGCGGGCAAGCGTTTCTTCGTCAAACAATGCCAGATATTGCACATGCCAGCCTGCGGGAAAAACGCCCGCGTCCTCCAGCGCGACAATCCCAGCATCCAGCTCGTCGAGCGAAGCCGCATCCGCCCTTTCATTCACACGCGATGCGAGGTCGAACGTGAACCAAGTGTATCCCGCGAGCGCAAAATTTGCTGCATCCTCAGGCTCGCGACAGACACCGCCCAGCCCCCAGTTTTCCGGCCAGCCGATGCGCTCCAGCCGCGCACACGTCGCATCGCGCAACTCGCGCGGCCCGAAAAACTCGCGTTCCTTTTCCCCACCCATCTGATGAAGAATCACGGGCGCACGTCCATCATCGCGCACAAAATCCTCCGGGCAAACAAACCCAAACGGTGCCCCGACAGCCACCGTCTCACACAAGCCAAGTGGAGCAGGCGCATTCATGCGAGCGGAGTGAAATGGAAGGGTGAAGCAGGCATAACGAAGATGATGGAAACGGCGCAGTTACTCACTGGCGAGAGAAAACTCAGAGCGGCTTCCTGCTTGTTTAATTGAACACGCCCAAACGCCGCTATTGAGCATGCATTGCTGGTAAAAGATTTGGGGTGAAAAACGCGGATCGTGGAAAAATAACTATTCTTTCAGTTTCCAAAAACAACCGCGTTTTATATCCAAAACGAAATTCCATCTTGCTCGCCCAACCAATTCCAAGTGCGAATGATTGTAATACGCTTATTCGCCGCGCGCGCTGCTTTGTAGTGTGCATTCTTATTTTTGCCCGCTTTCCCTCCGTGAACTCTGTGCTCTCTGTGGCTGGATTCCGGTAAATCCCCCAGTTTCCACTTTGCCAAATTGCGGTGCTGAAAAAGCCGCTCCCCGGCGAAATCAAACTGGAGCATCGTGCCATCCATCGCCTCCACTCCACGGCTGGGCATGGCGTAGTCCTGACCGATTTTTCGCCATGCGAGGTGAAAGGTGTCCTTGTCCCCGTGAATCAAGCGATACCACCAGTCGCTATATTCATTCAGGTGCATAGCTACATTGAGAGCCTTCCAGCATCGGCGCTTATTTACCACGATTTGACCGCTCTCAAACTCCGGCTCATCCCGAAACGCAATCCCCGCCGCCGCCCACACCTCGCGCTCCGGCGCAAACCGTCCAAAGTCCGGCCAGAAAATCGCCCCGTATTTCGCATACTCTGGCGTGTCGAAAAGAAACGCCGGATCGCGCACCGGGCAATTATCCGCATCCAAAAGCAACACCTCCTCAAACGACGAATGCAAAATCGCATAACCCTTCACGACTCAAGTGAAAGATGCTTTTTCTGTGTAGAAAAAGTGGAGGCGAGGGGAGTTGAACCCCTGTCCTAGCCGCTATTCCCGCAAGCTTCTACATGCTTAGCCTCACCATCGCTTTAGCCCCTGCGATGCGGGTGGACGCGCTTCGCAGGGCCGATTGTCCACGGGTTTTCTCATTCGCTGCGGCGGTCAACCCCGCTTCGAACCAGCCTCTAGTATTGGCTCCCGGCGTAGAGGCGTCTTCCGGAAACCACTGGTCCTATTAGGACACTCCCGCAGTTTAGGCCGCGAGGGCGTACTCACTCTCGAAAGAGTCAGTCGCATCGACAACATTGCTGTTGGCGTTTGTTTTGTTTTGCCCAGAGGATTTTACGTGGCCAACCAGGCTTCCACGGCATGCGACCAGCGGTTCAAACAGTCAG
>JANMLS010000273.1:0-6892 GCA_031372675.1 Verrucomicrobiaceae bacterium | reverse complement strand
CCCGCCAATGAAGAGTGGCCCGGCGGCCTCCGCCGGGTGCGGTGACTCGAGTGCAGGCGAACTATTTGGTTCGACCGTGATTCGAATACACCTCTGCTTTGCTCGCCGTTCATTGGCGGGGCGCCAATGCCACTACGCTGCGCCGCTCTGCGGCTTCAACAGCCGGGCGTTTGGGATTAACTGCCAGCCGCGAGCACCGAAAACTCCACGTCTTCCACCGTCGAGCCAAACTTCGGATACACAAATTTTGCCGCCGGGACGTTGTCTTTGCAGACGCCGTGCGCGATGCGAATCCCCGCAGTTTTGAGGTGCGCGAGGGATTCATAAAGCAGCGCCGTGCCAAGGCCACGGCTGCGGTATTCCGACAAAACGCAAGGACCGGAGATCAAGTGACTCGCTGCGGTTTCGGAGACATCCAGCGCCGAAGCAGCAATGATCCGCGTGCCATGAGTCAGCACCAGACACGGCACCGCACGGTGCACAAAACTGGTTGTGACCTGACTCTCGATAAATCCGCTGACGTGGTGGAAGCTGTCGCCCCAAGCGGTATCGAGTCCGAACGCCGTGATGATGACACGATGAATCGTCTTCTCTTCTTCGCGGCTCGCGGCGCGGATATTGTAGTTTGGTGGGAGCTGCGGCTCAAAGTCGGGGAGCTGCGATAAATCCCACTCAAATCGTTTCCAACGGACAAGTTTCATGTGCTGATGTGGAAAGTAGCGGTCACTTGCGCGGTGTCGAGAGTTTCAATTGACTATTGCCGTTCATATTCACCGCTGGAGACTTTTTTGAAAACACTGAACCCCGCATTCCTCGCCTCAGCCGGGCCAATCGGACGACAAATGCGCGGGGTGTTCACGTTGGTGATAACCTTGCGCACTTCCTTTTTGCAAAGCGGGCAATTGGTGAGCGGTGCGCGGTCCACGGGGCGATTCAGCTCGAAGCTTCCGCCGCACACTTTGCAGTCCCCATCGCACGGCTCATAGACGTAAATCGGCATGGCCTTTTACCAGCGGGCCGGAGCGATGCTCGGCGCTGGAGATTGCGCGTGGCTGCGCTGCACGCAGGCTACAAAAAGCGCGGTGAATAGTAGATTCGAGACGAGTTCATTCCGCAGGAAAGTCCACGTTGGCGCGAAGGTCGGAAGCCCCACCGTGAGCGCCTGGACCCAGCCGGAAAATGTCTTGGCGTATTCTGGAATGAGCAGCCACGAGAGTGAATTGGAGACGAGGTAAAAGAAGATCGTCGCGCCGAGTGCCGCTGGCAGCATCGTGCCAAAACGCGCATTGGAGCGCAGCCGCCAGCCGAGCGCGGCAATCGCTGCAAACGCGATGAAATTACCCGCCATGTCCGGCGTGAGGGCGGGGGATTTGTAGAAAATATTCAGCGCAATATCCGTGAGCAGCACTGCGACGAGCGGCAGCGCGAATGCGATTTTCTTCGGGAGAAAAGCCGCGCCGCAGAGAAACATCGCGACCACCGGAGAAAACCCCGGCAACCACGAAGGCTGCTGCTCGCCAACTCCCAGAAAAACGGGGAGAAGTCGGTAGGTTGCTGCTGCGATGAGAAGTGCGATGCCTGCTATCATGCCTGCAAGTTAGCGGGGCGGGCCGCTTGCAATCAACGCCGAAAACGCCGCCGCCGCTTTTTATAGTGCCGCTTGCTAAAGATTCCCCGCTCTCATGCGAGAATAGGGCTTTTGGATTCGGTATTTTATTCTAATAAAGAGGACGGAATTTCGTTTTCGTGACGCTTGCGGGGAAGGACTGGTTCGCATCGTGCTTTCTCCGCAACATCCGATTTTAGAACCCACAATCCAAAATACCATGAACTTGAACCCAAAACCTTTCGTATTATCCGCCGCCATCGCGACTTTGATTGCGGTGAATTTCTCCACTGTCTCTGCTTTCGCAAAAAAGGGCGAGCCATCCGCTCCTGCGGTTCAACTCAGCGATGCGGGTAAGCAACTGGAGGTAAAATACGCAGCCACGCTCGCAGCGCTGACGGCGGAAATCACCAAAGCACTTCCACCGGTTTCCGAGCAGAGGAGGACGGCGATTCAAAAAGCCCGCGAAGCTACGAACGCAGCGCAGAAAGTGGCGGAGGAAACGCAGAAGTCGTTTGGAGCTATCAATGCCGGGAAGGGATTAGTGGAGCACGCGAAGGGCAAGTGGATTGGCGGCGCGGAAAAAGGCATCGCCGAAGCCCAGGCCGCGCTGAAAAAAGCAACCACCGACGCGCAGCGCGATGCGGCAAACAAAGAACTCGCGAAGTGGCAGGCGAATAAAGAGGACGGTCTGAAAGCGCTGAAGGAGCGGCAGGAAGCGTGGGACAAGGCGAAGCTGGATGAGCCGAAATTGACGAAGGCAAACCAAGCCGCGCAAGCCGCGCTGACCAAGGCTCGCGCTGATGAGATGAGCGCAGTGAAGACGCTTCTTTCGGAAGTGGATTCCGTTTTGGGCAACGAAAAGCTGGACGCGAAAACGGTGAAAGCCGTCGTGCTTTCCCATGCCACGCCAGCCGGTCTTGCGGCATTTTCGCAGCAAGGAGCGCAGCAGCAGGCGTTGGTGGAGAAACTGCTGGGCGACGATAAATTGATGAAGGAAATGCTCGTCGCGGGCGGTGCGAGCGGCGGCAAGTATGCGCGGGCGATGCAGATTTACGCGGCGATCCAGCAGGCTAGTCCGAAGGCGGCGACTGGTCCGCTTCAGCGGCTCGCGCTGGGCACCGCGCTGGAAAATGCTGTGCCCATCAATCAATCGAACCCTTTGAGCCAGCCAGAGGCTCCCGATGTTGTGGACCCGGTGAAGCGTTATCAGCACTACGAGAAGGCGTTTCTTGCCGGCGAGCTGGACCCGGCTTTCAAGGATTTGAATACTTGGGAATACCGCATGGTGGTGGATTGCGATGCGCCGGATCACATTCTCGCATGGGGCCGCGAGATGCTTCGCGCTTATCGTCCCGACCACATCACGACTGCGAATTACGGCTGGCGATATGTCGCTTCCGTGAAAACCGATGTGACTTACGGCTCTGAGAATGTGGGCAATGATCTTCCGACTTTGCAGAGCTACCAGAACATCCCGCTCAACGGCGGCGTGTGCGGACGCCGTGCGTTTTTTGGCCGGTTTATCCTGCGCAGTTTTGGCATTCCTGTTTGGGGTGTGACGCAGCCGAAGCACGCAGCGTTGAGCCACTGGACTCCGCAGGGCTGGGTCATCAATCTCGGCGCTGGTTTTAATAATAGTTGGTGGGACAAAGACGACGCGCCTCGCAGTGGGCTGGATTTTTTGCTGGAGACGCAGGCGCGTGAGCATGGGCCGGAGTATCTGCGGGTGCTGCGTGCGCAGTGGGTGAGCCGCGTGCTGGGCGAGCAGCCATTTAATGAACGCAAAAAAGTAGTCGGCGGTTTCTGGAGCAATGTGGCGAATTACCAGTCCATCGTCCTCGCATCGAAAGCGGTGGAGCTTGGGCCGCTCGGCCAGGAACTCGCCGAGGCAAATGAGAAGAAAGAGAAGCTGGAGCAAGTTGCGGCTTCGGAGTCCGAGAAAAAGGCCGTCGTAGGACCAGGCGGCGTGATCACGCTTCCGGCGTTGTCCCATCAAAAACCAAACGGCCCTTTTGCCACGATGAATAGCATCCCCAGCGGGATGCAGATGCACTGCAAAGGTGGCTACAAATCGCAGTACCAATTCAGTGCTCCGATGGCTGGAAAATACACGCTCACCGCGAAGGTCGCGACTTTTCAGGACGGGCAGAAATTCCAGATCACAGCGAATGACGCAAAGCAGCCGGTGGATGCGGCCATACCTTTTACCGTGGGCGTTTGGCAGGAGACACGGCCCATCGAAATCACGCTGGCACAAGGCCAGAACACCGTCGGCATCGCGCTCCCGAAGGAAAGCCGTGGAGTGTCGGTGAAGGAGTTCACGCTCAAGCCCACTAAGTAAACTATGAGCAGGACCGCCCGGCTGGGAATCAGCGCATGAAAAACACGAGCGCCGCGCTGGTTTTCATCGCCGCTGCCGCGCAACTTTTTGCGCAGCAGCCACCGGCTTTCCGCATGACTCCTGCGGCGGAGGCGCTGCTGGATAATCACTGCTCCTCGTGCCACGGGGAGGACAGCCAGAAAGGGGAGGTGCGCTTTGATAAACTCAGCTCGCTTCCTCTAGCTGAAAGGCTGGCTTTGCTGAACCGGATGCAGGAGCAAACCTACCTCGGACAGATGCCACCGAAGAGTCGTAAATCGCAGCCCACGGCGGCGGAGCGGATGGCGCTCGTGCAGTGGATGAATGGCGAACTGCGTGCGCACAATGCTTCCAATTTGGAGGATAAGCTGCGCCTGCCTGCTTACGGGAATTACGTGGACCACGAGCGGCTTTTTAGCGGCGCGATTACCGATGCGCCGTTCACGCCGGCGCGGCGCTGGCTCGTGAGTCCGCAGATTTTTTCGCAGCGGGCGAGCGATGTTTTTGGGGCAATAGAGAAGGTGCGTCCGGGCGGGCTTTACGGGGTGACGAATCCCTTCGTGCTGCCGGATTCTTCGGGCGTGAAGTATTACGATAACGAGTCGCTCGATGGCGGTGCGCTGCTGGTGATGCTCACAAACGCAGACTGGATTTCGCAAAAGCAGGTGCTCGGTGCGCGGATTAAAAGCGGGGAAATCAAGGCCGATGCTTTGCCCAACCCGCAGGACAAATATGTCCCCAAAAAATACCCTGCGGCTTTCGATGCGATCATCCTCAAGCAAGCCGCGCCATCCGACGCCGAGATCGCCGATGCGGTGCGGGCGCAATTTTCCAGCGTGCTGCGGCGCGATCCCAGCGAAGCCGAGCTGGCGAAGTATGCGAAGCTGATGCGCGAGGCGGTGGCGATTGGCGGCAACTCGGAAGGGCTGCGGCAAATGTTGCTGACTGTGCTGCTGGAATCGGAGTTCCTTTACCGTCTCGAATTCGGCGCAGGTCCGGCGGATCGTTTTGGCCGGAAAATGCTGGCACCTCGCGAGGGGAGCTGGGCGATTTCCTACGCGCTGGGCGACCGTGGGCCGGATGAAAAACTGCTGCAAGCCGCCGAGCAGGGCAGGCTGAACACACGCGAGGACTACAAACGCGAGGTGCTGCGGTTGCTGGACGAGAAGACTTATTTTGCCGACGAGGTTGACCCCGGCATGGGCGGCAAGGTTGTCCGCACGGTCGTCAGCCATCCGCGCATCAATCGCTTCTTCCGCGAATTTTTCGGCTACCCGATGGCGACCCGCGTTTTCAAAGACCCGGAGCGCGGCCTCGGCATTTACCAAAACCCCGACCGTGGAACCACCGGCACGCCCGGCTTCCTCGTGAATGAGGCCGACCGCCTCGTGGAAACGATTCTCCAGCAGGACAAGGATGTCTTTGCCACCCTCCTTACCACCGACCGCTACATCGTTTATTACGACAAGTCGCCCGAAGCTGGCCGTCAGGTTATCGCCGAGTGGAAAAAGGTCTGGGAAGCCCTCAAAAGCACCCCTTGGAAAACCGAACCAGAAAAAGTCATCGCGGAAAACAAAGCCGTGTTTGCCGGTTTGAAACACTTCCGCCTCCCCGAAGGGCAGCACCAGAAGCGCGAGTTTCTTTGGCACATGTGGTTCTTTAACGACTACTTCGACAAGGGCATCACCCCTTTTACCACCATCCCCACCGCCCACGGTTACTACATCAATCACTCGCCGTTCTACAACCTGCCGCCGACTCCCATGCGGGGCCGCTACGGAGTTGTGTTGGAAAATAAAAAGTTCACGGGTTTGGATGACACGAAATTCTGGGATTACCCCGTCGAACAGCCTTTCAAAATCGAAAATCGCAAGGGCATCCTCACGCATCCCGCGTGGCTCATCGCGCACTCGCTGAATACGGAAAATGACCCCGTCCGCCGTGGCCGCTGGATTCGCGAAAAACTCCTAGCGGGCCGTGTTCCCGATGTGCCTATCACGGTAGACGCCGTGGTTCCCGAGGACCATCACAAGACTCTCCGCGAGCGGCTCGACAAAGTCACAAACGCGCAGGAGTGCTACAAGTGCCACCAATACATGAACCCGCTCGGACTGCCGTTCGAGTTGTTCGATGACTTCGGTCGCTTCCGCACCCAGGAGCCGCTGGAACACCCGGAAAATATCGTCAGCAAAAACGGTGGATTGCCGGTCTATAAAACGCTTCCCGTCAACCCTCGCGGTGCCATTGACAGTACCGGCGTGGCCGCGCTCGACGGCGAGGTGAAGGACGCTTTCGACCTCATTGACCGCCTTGCGAAATCGCCGCGCGTGCGCCAGTCCATCATCCGCCACGCCTTCCGCTATTTTCTGGGGCGAAACGAAATGCTTTCCGACTCGCGGACGCTCATGGATGCCGATAAAGCCTACATCCAAAGCGGCGGCAGCTTCAAAGCCGTGGTCGTTTCACTGCTCACATCCGACTCATTCCTTTATCGAAAATAAACCGGCCACTTAGGTTCACGAATTGGTGGCGATTGTGACTTTTCTGTTATCTGGAAAATAATGCTTGGCTGAAATTATGCGATTTGAGTATCAGCGCAGGGCTTTGAAAAACTCTTACTTCCAATTCGATGGTTGCTGCGCTCCGCGAGAACTGCGGAGTCGGGGCGGTGGAGTCGGGGCGGTGGAGTCGGGGCGGTGGAGTCGGGGCGGTGGAGTCGGGGCGGTGAGTTAGGTTTGGGGTGGGGTGGAAAATGCGAGGTTTTTTTGGGCTGGTTGCGGCTTTCCGTGATCTTCGGTGTCTTCCGTGGACGGCATTTTTGTGTTTAGGTTTATGAAGAAATTTCTTTTGCCGATTTTGCTGTGCGTCGTCTCGTTTGGGGTGGCGATTTTTGTTTTGAACTCGGGAGATGGCGGAGAGCCACG
>JANMLS010000264.1:0-8864 GCA_031372675.1 Verrucomicrobiaceae bacterium | reverse complement strand
TCGGCTTGCTGGATTTTGCCCTGCATTTTGTCGCTGCCGTAGTCGCCTTGGGCGCGGACTCCGTGCGAACGCAGCTCGGCGACGATGCTTTTGCCGTATTCTACGAGCGGCTCGTCGGTGCCGATGGTGATGACGCTGACTTGCTCCGGGGCCATCCACAGCGGGAAATTCCCCGCGTAGTGCTCGATGAGAAAGCCGATGAATCGCTCGTGCGTGCCGAGCGGTGCGCGGTGGATGCAGAGCGGCGTGTCGAACGTGTTGTCGCGCGTGCGGTATTGCAGCTTGAACCGCGCAGGCACGGCGAAATCCACTTGGTTCGTGGCGATGGTAAATTCCTTGCCGATGGCGCTCCACACTTGCACGTCAATCTTCGGTCCGTAAAAGGCGGCTTCGTTCGCCACTTCGACGTAGTTGATGCCGGATTTGATGAGGACGTTGCGCATCGCGATTATATTCGGACTATAGTCAGAGGACATGATTGCGACGGATGGATACGCTGCCGCTGAATGCCAAAGGACTTCAAATTAGAAATCGGAAGCGTCTTGCGTGCAGTGCGAGAGAAACTCGGCATATCGCAAGAAGAGGTCGCTGAACGTGCTGATGTGGACCGCACTTATGTCAGTATTTTGGAACGCGGATTGAAGAGTCCAACGCTCGAAACATTCGAGAAACTCTGTATGGCTCTTGGCAAATTGCCGGAGCGTGTGATTGAAGCCGCAAGGAGGAAGTAAGATGCCGCCAAAAAGACTGCCCAAACTTCCTCAACTGCTTGACCGCAAAATCTATAAAACGGGTCAAACGCGAGGTGCTGATGACGATGTGATCTTTCAAAACCGGGTCAGCCGAGCCAGCACTGTTTTGATTCCATATGCGCTGTGGCAGGCGTGCGGCAAGCCTCACGACGGTCAGTTCAAATACGAAAATAGTTTCATCGTTCTCGTTTCCCCTCGCACATATTTCAGTGGCGCAGACATTACTGCGGAACTCTCGGCGAAAGGGCTGACAATCGGCGTGAACGCTGTCGTATTCTATGAAACGCGCGAACAATGGGAGGCGAATAATCCCGAGGCGATGAAGTGGAAGCCTGCCAAGAACCGGACGCGTCCGCTTGGCGGTCAGTTTATCGCACGAATCCCTGCCACCACTGCCACAAAAGATGGGGGCAGAATTATTCGAGGATTTGACACCACATCCAACAAGGGCGCAGGCATCCGTGTGTATGAATACGCCAGTTCTGAAACTTCTGCGAAGTGTCGCCTGCAACTCGAAGCTCTCTTTTGGCTGTGCGACGACTCGGAGAAAGTTGCGGTGACAAACGGGATGGAGACAGCAGATGCAGTAGCTCGGAAATCAGCGATCCTTTCCCAATGTGACGAACAGGGACTGCTCGATACGGCGCAGTTAAAGATGTCCCGCATCCTGAACAAACGCGGGCGAACCATTTGCCCGCTGTGCCTTGATGAATTGTCCGGCCAAGGATTTTTCAATCGTATGGAGCAGGCCGAAGGGCGCGAAGTTCCCGATTTAACGATCACGCAACTGAATCTCTTCCATATTGCCGAACTGCGATACGGCGTCCTCAACCATCGGCCCTATAACTTGGGTTGGGGACATCATCACTGCAATGTAGTGGTCAAGGACTCAGGGCTTATCGAGACGCTAGAATGGATGCGGACTGTTCTGGACCGTAACATTCAGGAAGGTCATCTGCCTTCAGCAAAGAGCGCGAGTTGACGGTCCCGTTTCTTCACCCCGACCGGCAGCGCATGGCCGTTCACGGGCGACGATTGGTAGGCGGCACTATGCTCGGTAGCCTCTTCGACACGCGCCGCAATCTCCGTCGCCCATGTGTGTTCGATTTCCATAGAAACCGTGCGGCGATTCAGCTTCAAGGCTGCGAGTGCCGTGCTTCCGCCCCCACCAAAACAATCCAGCACAATGTCCCCCGGAAATGTGGTCGCTTCGATTGCATGTTCCAGCATCGCCGCAGGCTTCTCCGCTGGATGTTTCCCTTTGTAGGGTCTTACGGAAGAAAACGTCCATACGTCTGTGAACTCTTTCGAGCCATCCATGGTAAATGGGCGAATCACGTCTTCGTAGGGCGGCATAGACTCCACTTTCCCTGTCTCAAGTATCGCGATGCGCATCTTCTCGTATTGCTCGCGGCTCGGCGTGTTGCGGCCATCCTCCCAGTTGGACACCGCGCCTCCGTGGTTCACCTTTCCGTGTGCGCCGATTTTCGCCGTCAATTGGTGCATAGATAGCCCCGATTGTTTTCTAGCGTTCCGAAGAAACATCGCGAACGGCGAGCGGAAAAGATTACCGTCCACGGCTGGCTCCGCGAAAAGGATTCGCTCCGAATGCGGATACCACTGCCGCAGTGCCTCTTTCTTCATCTTGCCCTTCCATCCGTCAAAACCCGGTTCGTTGGGTTTGGTCCAGACGACGTGAGAAAGGACGTTAAATGTCTTGGAAAACAGCACATCCAGCCGTCCCGACATTGAGGAATCGCAAAAGCAAAAAAGCGAACCGTTTGGGCGAAGCACTCTCCGCCATTCGGACGCATATTCAGCCATCCAATCCAAGTAGTGCTGGTCCTCTGCGAATGCCGTGTCGCCGTAGATATTCCGCTTCTTCGTCGCGTGGTAAGGCGGATCGGTGAGAATCAGCGAGACAGAGTGTTCGGGAAGTTTCCGAAGGAGCGGCAGTGAATCCCCCTCGGCGACGAGAGCATTCGATGACGCGTGGATGATTTCCGGCTCAATAGCCGACTTGATTCCCAAAAAATCGTGTTCCCGCGTCGTCATGTTTTGTTGCCCCCCAAAAAAACTACGCCCGCCGCTCTTTGATCGCACTCAAAATATCCGCAATCGCCTCGTCGCGTTTCTTCGCGCCGACTGCGCCTTTTCCGTGCAGGCGGACGCTGACGTTTCCGGCTTCGAGGTCGCGGTTTCCTAGCACGAGCATTGTGTGGACTTTGCGTTGTTCGGCTTGCTGGATTTTGCCCTGCATCTTGTCGCTGCCGTAGTCGCCTTGGGCGCGGACTCCGTGGCTGCGGAGTTCGGCGACGATGCTTTTGCCGTATTCTACGAGCGGTTCGTCCGTGCCGATGGTGATGACGCTGACTTGCTCCGGGGCCATCCACAGCGGGAAATTCCCCGCGTAGTGCTCGATGAGGAAACCGATGAATCGCTCGTGCGTGCCGAGCGGTGCGCGGTGGATGCAGAGCGGCGTGTCGAACGTGTTGTCGCGGGTGCGGTATTGCAGCTTGAACCGCGCAGGCACGGCGAAATCCACTTGGTTCGTGGCGATGGTGAATTCCTTGCCGATGGCGCTCCACACTTGCACGTCGATCTTCGGCCCGTAAAACGCGGCTTCGTTCGCCACTTCGACGTAGTTGATGCCGGACTTGATGAGGACGTTGCGCACCATGTCCTCGGTCTTTTTCCAAAGCGCGGGCTCGTCCACGAACTTCTTTCCAAGCTCTCGCGGGTCGTGCGTGGAAAAGCGCATCTGGTATTTTTCAAAGCCGAAGATGCGGAAGTATTTCAAATACATCTCATTCACGGCGCGGAACTCTTCCTCGAACTGCGCCTCGGTGCAGTAAATGTGGGCGTCGTTCATCTGCATGGAGCGCACCCGCATGAGGCCCATCAGCTCGCCAGATTGCTCGTAGCGGTAGCAAGTCCCGTATTCCGCAAGGCGCAACGGCAAGTCGCGGTAAGAGCGTGGGACGGCTCCAAAGATTTTGTGGTGGTGGGGGCAGTTCATGGCTTTGAGGTAATACTTCTTCGGCGCAGCGGTGAACGCGAGTTGGCTGTCCGCCTTCTGCAAATTCTGGAACGCCTCCTTCACCTCCGCCGATGCCGTATCCGCATCGATGGCCGCTTTGATACGCTCGATGATTTCGGGATCCTCCGGCGAAATGTTGCGTGTGTCCTCCAGTCGGTCGCGAACGAAAAGCGCGAGCACCGCTAGAGCCTCGGCACGCATTTTCAAAATCGGCTCACGCTGACCGCGCTCCTCGTCCAGCTCCATAGGCGGAAACATGCTTTCCTCATAATACGGCAGATGCCCGCTCGTGAGATACATGTTCTCCCGCGCCAAATGCGGCGTGCGCACGCGGTCGTAGCCGGCGGCGAACTCCGTTTCTTTCGCCAGCTTTTCCAGCTCTTCGATGAGGACCGTTCCATTGGGCAGCCAGAGCGGGAGGCCGGGGCCTACGTCGTCGTCAAATGCGAATAGCTCCAGCTCTTTGCCCAGCTTGCGGTGGTCGCGCTTCTTCGCCTCTTCGACCATGTTGAAGTATTCCTCCATCTGCGTCTTGTTTTTGAACGCCGTGCCATAGACACGCTGGAGTTGCGGGTTTTTCTCGTCGCCTTTGTAGTAAGTGCTGGAGAGGTGCGTGAGCTTGAACGCGCCGATGTTTCCCGTGCGCATGACGTGCGGCCCGGCGCACAGATCGAGGAAGTCGCCGTTCTTAAACAGCGTGAGTTCCTCGCCCTCCGGGATGTCCGCGAGATTGCCGATTTTGAACTTCGACACATTGCCCGGCCTCTCCGAAAGCCCGCCCAGCCGCCCGCTCTCCGCCAGCGCCAGCGCCTCCTCACGAGTGACGACCGTGCGCTCAAACACGTTGTTCGCTTTGATCTCCTTCTTCATCTCCTCCTCGATGCGCGCGAAGTCCTCCGGCGTGATGCGGTGCGCCAATTCGAGGTCGTAGTAAAACCCGGTATCCACCGGCGGACCGGCTGCGAATTGCGCTTCCGGCCAAATGCGTAAAATCGCCGTAGCCAAAACGTGCGCCGCGCTGTGGCGGAGCCGTTCGAGGTCGGTCATCTGGTGGCGTTGTTCGAGTGTCTTGCGTTCTTCTTCAGGCATAAATTGGGGCGCGAAACTAGCGGATGAATCCGCCTTGGCAAGACACAGGGCGATCACCTTGTAGTGCGGTGGCAAAGCGAGGAACGAGCGACGACACCGCCTTGTAAGCGGCGCGTGGCAAAAAAGCCGCTTTCGGTTTGCGAAGATGCGGCCAATCGCGATTTGGAGAACTGCTGCTGCTTGCGAAGGCGGCGTGGCGCTAAAGCTTCCCGCCGCACTACAAGGCGCTACTTTTTCTTCGCAGGCGGTTTCAGCCCTTCCGATATTTTTGCCGCGACCTGCTCGCCGAGACGCTTCGAGCCTAGCGGGGTAAAGTGGACGTCGCCGGGCCTGACGAAAAACCCCGGCGCAAAAGTGCGCGTCAATGCGTGCAGATCATTCACCGCGATACCGTGACGCTCCATGACTTTTGCAGCGATAGCGTTGTATTTCACATCGTCGCCAACGAAACGCCCCGACTCGCCTTCCGGCACCAGCGTGGTGCTTGCCCAAATGAGTTTCGCACCGGTTTTTTTCAGCCGCGTCACCAACTGCTCCAACTGCCGCTCGTAGTCCGCAGGTATGGTGGAAACCTTCCCGTTCACCTTGTCTTTGTTGCCCTGTTTTTTCACCGCCGGATTCCGGTAGCACAAATCCCACAAGCCCCAGTTGAAATGAATCACGTCCCAGCGCTTGTCGCCGAGCCATTGGTCGATTTTCGCCAGACCGATTGTTGTGTCGCCACAGTTGTCGGGATTTTTTCCATTCGGCTGCATGGGGCGGAAAACATTCGCTTTGCCTTCGAGCATTTTCCGCACGTCGCGCGTGTAGCCGATGGAGATGGAATCGCCCAGAATCAGGACATTCGGCAGCTTCTCATCCACCTGAATCGCCCAATCGCCCGCCTCATCGGACTTCGGCGTGAAAGGTGCCGGCGGTTGCGCGCACTCGCCTTTGTTTTTAGCGGGAGCGGCTTTCTTGGGAGCGGGCATGGTTTTCTTCACCAGCTCCGTAAACTCATCCGTCTGCCGCTGCCACACGGCTTCGAGTTCCTTCACCTTCTCCGGCATTTTCGCGGCGAGATTGTTCTGCTCGGCGCGGTCGGTTTTTAGATCATAAAGCTCCCACGCAGCGCCCTTCAAAGCGACGAGCTTCCAGTCGCCCACGCGCACGGCGCGGTTCCCTTCGTGCAGCCACCACAGGCTTTCGCGCTCTACGGTCACATCCTTCGCAAACGCAGGCAGCAGGCTCTTTCCCGGCGCGGCGGGAATCGGCTCGCCGCCCCACTCACGCGGCTTTTCCACACCAGCGAGCGCGAGCGCGGTGGGGACGAAATCAATGACGTGCGCGGGCGTTATGCGCAATTCACCGTGCGCAGAAATCCCCGCAGGCCAGTGTGCGATGAGCGGCGTGCTGATGCCGCCTTCGTGTACCCACATTTTGTGAAGCCGGTGCGGCGTGTTGCACGCGCTAGACCAGCCGGGGCCGAGCGAAAGATACGTCGCCGCGCTGCCGGGCGGCGCGCTTTGGTCGTGCCCGCCGTCGCGCACGAGCATCTCCGAAGTCGCGCCATTATCGGATGCAAAAAGGATGAGCGTATTTTCAAAAGCGCCCATCGCTTTAAGCTGCGCGACCACGCGGCCAATCTCGCGGTCCATCCGGTCCACCATCGCGGCGTGGATGGCCATTTTCGTCGCCTGAAAACGACGCTGTTCTTCGCTGAGTTCGCTCCACGGAAGTGGACGGTCGATTTCGCCAGCGCCGAGTTTTTCCAGCGCACCCTTCTGCACATGTCGCGGGCCGACTTCGCGCTCCAGCGGCGAGAGCGTCGTGCTGGTGATGCCCATTTCCTTCTGCCGCGCAAACCGCGCATCGCGCATCGCATCCCAGCCCGCGAGATACTTGTCGCGATACTTCGCGATGTCCTCCGGCAGTGCTTGCAGCGGGAAGTGCGGGGCGTGAAACGCGATGTATTGGAAGAACGGCTTTTGCGCGTGCTGCGCTGCGTGTTCGCGCAGGCACTCGATGGCGTGCTCGGCAGTCGCCGTCGTGAGATAATATCCGCTCTCATTCGCCACAGGCTCCACCGGGATGTCGTCGCGCACGCTTCCGCGCGAGGTGAAAAAGTTGCCGCCATTATTCATGGAAAGCGAGCGGTCGAAACCGGCGGCGAGATTCTTTCCATCAACGTGCCACTTCCCGCTGTGATAGCTGCGATAGCCTGCGGGCTTCAGCAATTCCGGCAGCAGCCGCGCCCATTTCTGCCGCGTGCCAATCATACCGCCGCGCACATCGGGCAGCGCGTCGCGATGAATCTGCTGCGCGTAAAAACCCGTGAGCAATGCGGCGCGAGTGGGCCAGCAGCGCGACGTGTTGTAGAATTGCGTAAAGCGCACGCCGTCCTTCGCCAGTGCGTCGAGCTGCGGCGTCTCGATCTCCCCGCCGTAGCAGCCGAGGTCGGAGTAGCCGAGATCGTCGGCGAGGATGAATAGGATGTTTGGCTTTTGCGCAGCGTGGGCAGGCTGGATGCAAAGCAGTGTAAAAAATACGAAGAGGATGCGGTTCACGGTGAGTTGTGCGGTTTATTTTTTGTCGTGAGGGATGAGCGGTTTGGGATTTTCTACGCGGCCCAATTCGCGGCAACCGGGCGCGATGCCATCCATGCCGAGGTCGTCTTTCATCGTGGCGATAAGGGCTTGGAGCTTCGCGACGATTTCGGGATTCGCTGCGGCAACATCGTGAGCTTCGCCGATGTCGGTGCGGAGATTGTAGAGCTGCGGCTGGAAGTTCTCTGCGTCTGGAACGGCCTTGTTGCCGGTGGCGATTTGCAGCTTCCAATCACCGTGCCGCACAGCGTTCAGGCGAAGGCCCCAGTAGTAAAAAAACGTCTCACGCGCAGGCTTCGCATCCGCGCCGCCAGTGAGTTGCGGAGTGATGTCCACGCCATCGAGCTTGCGGTCGGCAGGGAGCTTCGCACCGGCGAGCGCGGCGAAAGTGGGCAGTACATCGAACATCGCAGTGATGGCGTCGCTCTCGGTGCCAGCGGGGATTTTTCCCGGCCACCAAGCCAGCGTCGGGACGCGCACGCCGCCTTCGAGCGTGCTGGCTTTGTGGCCGCGCAACGGTGTGTTGATGCCGCGTGCCGTGCCGCCGTTATCGCTCGTAAAAATGACGAGCGTGCGCTCGGCGATGCCGTTTTCGCGCAGCGTGTCGAGGATGCGGCCTACGCTCCAATCCACTTCCTCCACCCAATCCGAGTAGATGCCGTTTGGCGATTTGCCCGCCCATTTTTTGCCGGGATAAATCGGGAAATGCACCGCGCTGTGCGGCATGTAGAGGAAGAAAGGCGTGTCCTTTTTCTCCGTGATAAACTTCACGGCCTCATCGGTGAACAATTCGACGACGGCCTGTTGCTCATCAGGCAGCACGCGCTTCACGACCGCGCCATTTCGCAACAGCGGGAGCGGCGGCTGGCCCTTGCCTTTTGCGTTGGGATTCGGCACGGGGATGGGCTTGCCGAGATCGCTGCGCGTGCCGTCGCCGGGCGGCCCCATGTCATTCGAGTAAGGCAGGCCGAAATGGTAATCGAAGCCCTGCGCATTTGGCAAAAATTCCGGCTGATCGCCAAGGTGCCACTTGCCGATAATCGCCGTCGCGTAGCCCGCGCTTTTGAGCACTTCGGCGACGGTGATTTCCTTCGGCGAAAGCCCCGTTTTATCTTCGGGAAAAAGCACATGCGGAATCGGCAGCGCACGCTTTGCGTAAGAGCCAGTCATCAGCGCAGCCCGCGAGGGCGAGCAGACGGGGGCCGCGTAAAACGATGTGAGCTTGCGCCCTTCTTTCGCCATGCGGTCGAGGTTTGGCGTGCGATTGAGCTTCGAGCCAAAAGGCCCGATGTCCGCATAGCCGAGGTCGTCGATATTGATGACGATGAAGTTTGGCTTGGGGGCTGAGAAGGCTTCTGCGCAAAGCGATGCCGCAAGCGCGATGGCGGCGAGGAGATG
>JANMLS010000170.1:0-1993 GCA_031372675.1 Verrucomicrobiaceae bacterium | reverse complement strand
ATCGTCCGCAAGCTGCGCCCAAGTCCAGCGTTTCCACAGGCAGCAGCGTCAGCGTGGCAAGGATTCGTGACCGGGCATCTTCCAGTTCCAGCATGGCGCGCATGTTGACGTGGCCGGAGAAAATGAAAAGGCGGGACTCGCAAAAGTCCCGCCTGATCATTGTGTATGGTTGTCGTGCAGTGTTCCGTCTGAGGGCGGAACGAAATCGTTTAGTCGTCCTTGCGGAACTCGACCTTGCCGCAGTTTTCCCAGGTGAAGACGATGCGCTCGGCGTTCACGACCTCGAGCTTGCCCGGCACGAAGCAGGCGTTGCGGAATTCCTTCTCGGCCACCTGGCCTTCACCGACGCCGCTCCGCACGTTCGCGCGGAAGGTGACCGCGCCGCCGGGCACATGGTCGTCGCCGGTGATTTTCACCGCGACCACTTCCTCGCCTAGCTGGGTGATCTTGATGACCTGGTCGAAGTGACCGCGGTAGTGGCCGATCCATTCGCCGGAAAGGTTTTGCAACTGCTGGGTGCTGTTCTGAGTCGGTGTCATCTGATTCATGCCCAATACATGCCACAGCCCTGTGCGTTGGCAATCGTTCTGGTCGAAGATTTCCCCTGAAACGAACGGCAGAGAAATCGCAGCAGCCTCTAGGGGATTTACGGTCGCAGCAAGCAGTCCGCCCTATCGCGTGCTGGCCGCCTGGCCCGGCATCGCCTTGCGGACCTTGAGCAAAACCGGCATCGACGTCTGCCGCCCCACCTGCTGTTCGATCATGTAGAACAACCGGTCCTGCTCCGGCACCCACCTGGCCGCATTGAAGAAAATCTTCCGCTCGCTCTCGCCCTTCGGGATCAACACGCCATTCAATCCGATGTCCGCCACGATGACGCCATGCGGCAGGTTCTCGGCAAAGAACGTCACCAGGTCCGTGTGGCCCTCGCGATGAATCTTCAGCCAGGCGGGAATCGTTTCTCCCGGCGCGATCAACAGTTCCAGCGGCTGCCCGGCCTCCGCCGGATTAAAATGATTCGTCGCGCTTTCATTCCAAGGTTGCAGTGCGACATGGAGCTTCGGCTTCGAGCCAAGTTTGATCGTGCCGAAGTCGTTCACCTCTTTTGTCACCGCCTTGCCGCTCACCGTCGCGGTCGCAGTAAGCCGCGTCGCCATTGCGTTTGTGCCTTCAGGTTTGGACGCATCCATCGCGGCGAAGATTGTTCCCTTGGCCTCCGTGTGCCCGGCCTGGATGACGACGGGCGTGGACACGCTGAAGCCCGGCGGCAGCCCGCGGATGTCCACGCGGATGTCCCCATCGAATCCGTCCATGCGCTCGGCGTTCAGCGTGAAACTCTGCCCGCTGCCGGGGCTGATCGTCGGATTCGCGCCGCTGAGTGACACGGAAAAATCGGGACGCGCCTCCCGTACCACCAGCCGATACGCGAAACGATCCCCGCCATGCCCACGCGTATCCGTCACGCGCGCGAGATACGCGCCATTGGTCGGCGCGATGAAGTGAACCTTCGAGTCGCGGCCCAGCTTGATCTCGCCATCGTCATCGTTCTCGAAGTTCAGCGCGAACACCGGCAGTCCGTTCGGCACCAGCTTCGCGCCGACTGGTTGCGGCTGCACGATGAAGCCCGACTCGTCCAGCGCATGGCCCGTCGCCGTCGTGTCGAAATACGCCCGCCGCTTCCCTCCGCTCGTGTAGAACAGCATGTCCGAGTCAGGGCCCTGTGGCATGCGGAACAGCCGCATCACGTCACCGTTCATGTAGAGGAACTCGTTCAGTTCCATCTCCTCGTAGTTGTCCAGGCGCGCGTTGTTGGCGTCCGAACTGAAGGGGCGAAAATTAACGGCGGTGTTCCTCACGGAATGGAGCAGCAACCGCTTCACCGGAACTCCATCCGGGTGCAGCACCTCGACCTTCGTATCAACCTGCGAACCGCGCCGCGCCGCGTCCGCTTCGATGATGAACAACCGGCCCGCCTCCGCCTCGAAACGAAATA
>JANMLS010000163.1:0-10537 GCA_031372675.1 Verrucomicrobiaceae bacterium | reverse complement strand
CTGCGAGCGGGGCTTTTCGCAGCCTGCGCTGGCGGCGAAGTGTCAGCTTCTCGGCTGGGATGTGTCGCGGGATACTATCGCGAAGATCGATGGGCAGACGCGGTGGGTGGGTGATGGGGAACTGGTCTTTCTCGCCCGCAGTCTCGGCGTGGCGCTGGAGGCGCTTTTCCCGGCGACGGTGCGGCGGGGTTTGCGAAAGTGACATCCCGAGCCGTCGGGATTCCGGCTGTGTTGCGTGCGGAAGACACGCGGGGACGCGCTGTGTCACTTTCTTCCGTCAGCCTCGAAAAGGCCGCTTTGCTGCGTGGCGGATGTGGCCGATGCGGATGGTGCCTTCAGTAATTCGGAAGAAGATGAGGTAGTTGCCGTATGGCATCATTCGCCAGTCGCGTGCATATGGGTAGCGTGGAAAACGTTCGGGCAGGGATTCGAGCGTTTCGGTGGCGGTGATGAGGCGGGCGAGGAATCGGTCCGCTGTCTCCGGGCTTTTGGATTCCTCGATGATGTAGGCGCGGACTGCGATCAAATCACGCAGGCTCCGTGGGGAATACTTGATTTGCAGACTCAAGAGAGACCGAGCTTGTTGCGTAATTCTGCGGTGGTGATTCCTTCGCCGCGTGCGAACTCAGCGTCGGCTTCCGCGAGTGCGTCGCGGATTTCACCAGCCTCCGTGGGCGAGAAACGCGATACGAAGAGTTCCGCGATGCCCGCTTGGATTTTCATGCAGTCTTCGCGTGGCATGGTGGCGACGGTTTGGATTACTTCGGCGGCGGTCATTCGGAAGAAAGTGCCAAGGTTTTTGCGAGGTTCAAGCCGGTAGTTTTGCTCGCTGGAATCGCGACATTGTCGGCATTGTAGTCCAGTTGCGGCGCAACTGGACTACTTTTCGGGGGTCATTTTTACTCCTGCAAGCGGTCGCTTTCTGCCGGCTGCCGGTGAGGGACGGCGGCTAGGAATTTCTCGAAGTCGTCGCGCTTTCCTTGTGCAGCTTCACTTCGGAGGTAGTCGAGGGTGCGGATTGCGGCCATTTTTTCGGCAGCGGCGCTGGCTAGGAACTGGTCCACTGAATAGCCTTCTTGCGCGGCGAGTTCCTTGATGCTGCGGTGGAGGGAGTCTGGAAATTGGACGGTGAGTGCGTTCATTTTTGTATATTTTTTACGATGGCTAGGAAGGCTCGTGGTGTGATGGCAACGGTGCCGAGGCGCTCGCAGCCGCGAAAATCTTTGGTGTTGTGGGTGACTATGTAGCGGCATCCGGCGGCAAATGCGAGTTCAAGAATCATGTCATCGTCTGCATCAGGCAGGAAGGGTCGCCATAGAAAGAAGATGTCTTGTAGATGGGCTTGCGCGGCGAGGAAGCGGAGGAAGGCGAGCGCGTCTTTTGTGGTCTGACCGGGAGGTAAATGCTCAGGCCGGGTGAGCACATCTTGCTACTCGGAATAAAGGCCGACGGAGAGACAAATCTGAAACCGCAACGATGGGATCGCGCTGACGAGTGCAAAGCTCGCGCCATCGCGAGAGCGAGCAGCAGCGACGAGGACTGACGTGTCAAAAATTACGCGCACCGGCTGGATTGGTGGTAGATTTTGTCAGGAATGCCAAGGAGAAGCTGCCGCGCTTCTCCATAGGCGCAACTGGACTACTTTGGTGCGGGAGTTTTTGGGATGCGGGTGAATTGGAGGACTTGGCCGTCGGCTTTTAGGCGGTCGCTGAGTTTTTCGTAGGGGATTTCTTGGACGGGGATTTTGGCGTCGAGGGCCATGACTGCGGCGGTGGCGGCGCTTTGGGCGAGGATCATGAAGACTGGCTCCATGCGGATGCTGCCGTAGGCGATGTGGGTGGTGGAGCAGGCGACGGGGACAAGGAGGTTGGTGGCGTCTTTTTTCTGCGGGATGAGAGCACCGAAATCAATGGGGTAGGGGCCGCCGGGATTCACTTGCACGTCGCCCTCGTTGCGGGCGTGGCCGTTTTTATCCACGTAGCGCTGAACGTGGTGGGAATCCATGTTGTAGCTGCCCATGCCGATGCTGCGCGGGGTGGGGACTTTGAGGGTGAGGTGGTTTTGGGTGATGATGGTTTCGCCAATCATCCGACGGGCTTCGCGGACGTAGATTTGGTGGGACCAGTGGCCGTTGTCAGTGAATTCGTCTTTTGGCAGTCCCCACTCGCTCATGTGGGTGCGGATGTCTTCGGGGACGCTGGGATCGTTTGCGAGAAAGTAGAGGAGTCCTTTTTGGTAAGTCTGGTGTTCTTTGAGGATTTCGCGGCGGCGCTCGTAGGTAGCTTCGGGGTAGTCGTAGTTCATGCCGATGTTGTCGAATGAGAATCCGCCGTGGTTGTTGGTGTCGGTCTTGTGGTTCGGGATGGGATCAAATTTGGAGGTGATGCCTTTCCAGTTCCAGCCTGCGGCGATGGTGCGCTTGAGGAGTTCGTACTGCGCGGGATCGTAGCCGTCTGGCTTGGGAAACGGGACGCGGTTTTCGGGATGATTGGTGAGGCACATGCGGTAGCAGTAGGCTTGCAGGCGCTTGTCGGCTGCACCTTCCTCGCCGGGGTCGCCGCTGTGGATACGAGCAATGAGGCCGCTCGCGGGGTCGCCGGGGGTTTTGTAGGGATCGACGGGGAAGTTGAATTGGTGGCTTCTCGCTTGTTTGGCGACGACGCCGTTGAGCGACTCGCCAAACTGCGCCGCAGCCTCGCGCCCGACGGTGAAGGTAACGCACGCAGCGGCCATGAGGTCGCCTTCGTAAGTGGCATCAATAAACATGGAGCCGGTGTATTTTTTGCCGGAGAGCATGGTGATGCCGGTGATGCGCGTGCCGTCTTTGGCGACGCCCTTTTCGCGGTCGAGCCACTGGTCGCGCTCCACGGGGATGCTGAACTCTTTCACGTAATCCTCGAATACGCGCTCGGCGATGTGCGGCTCAAAAATCCACATCGTGCGGTTCTCGCCATCAATCGCCGGGCTGCCCTGGCCCTTGTTGCCGTATTCGGATTTTTGCTGCCACTTCCATGCGTCGTCTTTTTCATACTGCAAAAAGATGCGGTGGTAGAAGTCGCGGGCGAGTCCGCCGATGACGGCTTTGTTCCCCGCATCGGTCCACCCAAGCCCGCCGCTACTGAGTCCGCCGAGATGTTTATCCGGCCCGACGAGGATGACGGATTTGCCCATTTTCTTCGCCTGCACCGCAGCGATGACGCCCGCAGAATTGCCGCCATAGACAACGACATCGTAGTGCTCGGCGCGAGCGATGGAGAGGAGCGAAGTAAGGAGTAGGAGTATTTTGCGCATGGCGCGGAGAGTGGGGATTTCGCGGGTTTGTGCAAGCGGAGGAATTCTTGCGGCGGTCGTTTTGCGCGGCTACGGTGCCGGTATGAACTACGAACATCTCATCACGGTCGAACCCGGAAAGCGGAGCGGAAAACCGTGCATCCGTGGACTGCGAATCACGGTCTATGATGTGCTCGAATATCTCGCCTCCGGGATGACCGAAGACGAAATTCTCGCCGACTTCTCGGAGCTGACGCGAGAAGACATCCGAGCATGTCTGTCATTTGCCGCCGACCGCGAACGCAAGCTCTTTACCGCCGCAGCGTGAAGCTACTTTTCGACGAAAATCTCTCCGACAGAATCCCCTCGCTGGTTCTCGACTTATATCCCGATTCCACTCACGTAAAGTTGTTGGGACTCTTGCATTGCAGAACGCAGGTATTTGCGGTTTCTTAGCCACGGTTATGAACGAAAAGCAACAAGCACCCGCCATCTCTCCTGATTGCAGCGCAGACCCGGTTGTATTCGGTTTGGCGATGTTGCTTTGCAGCTTCATCTGCATGTTGGCTTACTTTTTATTCGCGGTATTTTTTGCGGATGAAATTAGTTTCTGGAGACCTATGGCTATGGCCTGCGGATTTGAATCTGATAATTTTGAAGCAGGACCTCTAGCGAGTATTTTAGACGATACATTGATGCTCGTGGTAACACTCACGACCTTCACATTCCCATTTGCTCTGAAAATCGCGCGGCTTTCCCGCGAATAATCACGAAGAGATTGATTCTTCGCGTGGGAACAGCACAGCGGACATTCATCGTAGTTCAAGCCTGGGCTTGCTTGAGTCGCGCTGAAAGATAGGACACTCCGCGCAATGTCCACCGCCACCAGCCAGCCGCAAACACGCACCGCTTCGCAGCCGCAAGCGCCGGGTCTTCCCGACGGGCCGCGCGTGCAGGAGCAGCTTGCTTCGCTCACGGAGAGCGGGGAAATCCGCCCGCTGCTGGAGTTTCTCCGTGCGCTGCTGAATGCGCGGGCGTTGGCGGTTTTCCCCACGAGTAATCGGCCCGGCGCGGCGAGCGTGACGATTACCACTCGCGGCATCCTGGCGACTTCGCTGGAGCCGCTCGGCGCTCGGCTTGCGAATGCAAACGCGGCGGTGATCGAGCCTGCGGAATCGCTCGGCGCGGGCGGCTGCACGATCGCTGTGCCCGTCCAGCGCGACCGGCATCCGCTCTGGGTGCTCATCGCGCAATTCGTGCTGCCCGACGCGCGTGAGGCGCAGGGTTATCTGATGATTTTGCAAAGCATCGCGGGCTACCTGCTTTACCGCGAACAGCGGATCGCAGCCGACGACATCCAATGGGTGCTCGCGCGGACAAGCGGCCTGCTCGATGTCTTCCGCCGTGCGGGTGCGGAGGAGCACTACGAAAAGGCGTGCCGAATCGCCGTGGATGCGCTGCGCGATTACCTCGGCTGCTCGCGCGTCGTGTATGCAAACGGAGCGCACATCGCAGCCATCAGCGGAGTGCAAAAAGTGGACGCAAAAGGCCCGGCGCATCAGCGGATGGAAGCAGCAATCCGCGAGGCCGTGCTGGATGGTGAGCGCGTTCAGTTCCCCGAAAACACAAGCGCCGTGGCCCACGAAATCCTCGCGAAAGAATCCGGCGCGACGCAAATCACCACGCTGCCATTTGGAAAACGTGCGTGTCTTTTCGAGTGGAAAAGTGACCTCGACCACAGGACGCCCGCACTGCTGGAGGCGACGCTGCCATTTGTCCGCCCGCTGTTCGAGCTGCTGGAGCGTGCAAAGCCGAATCCCGCCGCATTTTTCATCCAGCGCACATGGCACAAAGCCACGCGCAACAAACGCCGCGCAATCCTTGCTACACTCGCGATCCTTGCGCTGGTGCTCGTTTGGCCGGTGCATTACTCGATCAAATGCGACTGCCGCCTCGTCCCAAAAACCAAGCGCGTGATCGCCGCGCCGTTCGAGGGAATACTCGGGCGCACCGCACTCCAGCCCGGCGACCGTGTGAAAGAGGGCGACCTGCTCGTTCCGCTCGACAGCCGCGAACTGAAGCTCAAAGAGGCAGAGCTGACTGCCTCGCGGGATCAAGCGCTGAAGAAGCGCGACCGCGCGATGAGCAACCCGGACGGCGTGGATTTTTCCGCGGCGCAAGTAGCGGCATTTGAGGCGGCGGGCGTTGTGGAGGAGCTTTCCCTCGTGCAGCAAAAACTCGCCATGCTCACCATCCGCGCGCCGATTTCCGGCATCATCGTAGCGGGCGACCTTCGCCGCTCCGAAGGCCAGCCCGTGCGCCAGGGCGATGTGCTTTTTGAAATCGCACCGCTCGAAGAAATGCTCGTGGAAATTGATGTGCCCGACCACGAATTCAGCCGCGTTCGCGAGGCGATGCCCGTCGCTTTCCGCATGGAAGCCTACAGCGGATGGAGCGGCGAATCGCGCCTCGCCCGACTCTACCCGCAAAGCGAGCAGCGCGAGGGGAAAAATGTCTTCATCGCTGAGGCACCCGTCACCGGCGCAGCCCCCGACCTCCGCCCCGGAATGCGAGGACGCGCCAACATCGAAAGCGACCGCAAACCCGTAGCTTGGATCATCAGCCACCGCTTCTTCGAGTGGGCGCAAACCTCGATCTGGTGGTAGCGCACACCGCCGCAAAGTAGCCCGCGAGTCCGGGCGCGGCTGAACTACTTTCGCGAAGCGAAACTTGGAGTGGAGGCGATCTCACCGCGAGAATTGGCTGAGGGATTAGCTGCACTGTTCTTCTTCGCGCCTTTGCACGGGCAAATGGTTGCTTGCTTCGGCGGGTTGCGGTTAGCTGGGATTTGTTATGAAGCTCAATCATCGTGCGCTGGTGAAGCTGTTGCAAAAAGCCTACTCGGCGGAGCGGGCGGCGGCTTTTGCGTATATCGGTCACGCGGCTTCGCTGAAGTGCTCGGAGGCGAAGTGCGCGGTAAAGCAAATCGAGGATGATGAATGGCAGCACCGCGAGAATATCGGCGTGCTGATGAAGCGTTACAAGGTGCCGGTTTCTAGGAGCTATGAGGTGCGTTTTTACATCATCGGGCGGATCATTTCTGCGAGCTGCCATGTGATCGGGCAGTTCATGCCGTTTTTCTTCGCGGGGAAACTGGAGAGCGGAAATGTGTGCGAGTATTTTGTGATGATGCGGCACTTTCACTCGCTGGGAATTCGCGAACACGACGAGATGCTCTACGAAATGGGGATGAAGGAAAAAGAGCACGAGGTGTATTTTTTAGAGCAGGCAAAAAAGAGCCGCGCCCTACCGCTGTTTGAGTGGCTGTTTTCATGGGGTGCGAAATCCAGCGCGAACGATGTCGATTTGAAGCATCCGGCCCCGGTGGAGGAGTCGGGGAGGTATTGCAAAAGTTATGGCGGGGAGTCGCGGAGTGGATAGCACACATCGGGACTCCGCTAAACTTTCAGCTCCCAATCTTGGTGCTCAGAATTATCTTTGAGCCTGCACCCCGATTTAGATAAATAATCGGTATCCCAGACCCATGTTTTCCAAGAATTTTGTCTATCTGTTGATTGCTGCAATTTGCGCAGTCGTCATTGTTATTTTGGGTGTTTCTTCGTTCAAACACCGCGAAGATTCTACCGCTCCCCGGCGCCAGTCCGCAGAGCCGATGCACTCGCAAGCTGCTTCCCAACTTGCCAAATCGGAAGCAACGCAGACTCAAACGCTGGAAGCAAAAGCTGGAAAAAGCGGGCCAAGCGTCGAGGATCCTGCCCAATTCGCTGCGATCTCGACGTTCAGGCAGTGGGCGGAAACAGCAGCGGCTTCAGATTCTGCCAATTTGGATGAAAACAAGGGTATGGAACTTGCGGCAGCGCGGGCCGTCAGCATGAAAGCGCTCATCCAAAAAAATCCTGCCATGGCCCTGCGCCAGTCTCTGCCCGCCGAGCTTCGCGCATCGCTTCCCCCAGCCATCGCAGCCGCCATTGAGCAGCCGGTGCGAAAAACCGGCATGGTTTCGATTCGGATGATGTGCAATCATACTTCCAATGCTCCCCACGGAACCTGTGAGTCCACTCCGGTTTTACTAGAGATGGTGGATTCTTGGAACGCTCACTACGGTGACTTGCAGTGGCGGACTTATCTGGGACAGGACGTTGGCTTCGAGGGAGTGGCGGTGGAGCGCGAGTTGGCCGTGCGAAGCATCACCCCGAGTTCTGCCACGAAGAAACCCTGATACTATTATTTCAAAACCATGATTTGCTCTGCCCGCTGCATCTTCATTTTCGCGGCATTCGTCATCGCCCTCTCCAGCGCCGCCCAAGCCGGCGTCATCGTCACACGCGGTCATATCGTCGGCGGCTCCGCAACGGGCACGCTGGTGGCCATCGACACGCCTCACATTTCCAACGCCAACTCAACTACCGCCACTATCGGCGGCCCTTTATGGACGACGGGCGGCACGATCACCGCGCATCAAGCCGATCAAGGCTTCGCAGCACTGTCGTCTGCTTCCGGTATTCGGGAGTTTGACATCGGCGGGACGCCTTGGGAGCCGGATGGAACGCCGTTTTCGCAAGCCAGAGGTTACTTTATTTATACCAACGGCACCCCAGCTACCACCTGGACTTTCAATCTCGCCGCATCGGGGATCGATCTTCCCGATGGTACAATCATTCACGGCGTCTATGCGCGATTTGGCGGGCGAAACAACGACAGGGCGCGCTTTGAGTTCACCGAGGGTGCAGCGACGGGAAACGTGCTGCTGGAGCAGTTTGCATCAGCCTCGGCTGGCAATCTTGTGATGCGATGGTTCGATTCCGGAGGCAACCCGCGCGACTCAAATTTCCAGCAAATTTTCGCCGGCCCGATCACCGTCACCGGCGGAAATGGATTTCAACTCAGCATTTCAGACACTTCATCGGGTAACGCAGGGCACATCGACGCCGTCATTTTAGATACATCGCTTCCCAAGGCTAATGATGTCCCCGCGATTTCCACCCTCCTGCCGGTTAACAACAAAACCAGCGTCGTCCCCTGGACTTCGCTCGAAGTCACCTTCGATGAACCCGTGACGCTGACCGGCACTGGCACGGTAACGATAACCGATCTTACGGATGGTTCCTCGACTTTGGTCATCAATTTACCCGATCCACAAGTGACCTCACCAAATGGCGACGACCTGCTCATCAAGCCCACTTCGAGATTGGAACTCGGCACGCAATACTCGGTAAAAATCAGCGCGAATGCTTTGGTGGATTTGGCTACAACGCCCAATCCCTTTCCGGGAATACTCGATGATACCACTTGGAATTTCACCACTCGACCGGTGCCGGACCAGCTTCACAATGTCCTGATCGTCACCGCAGCACTTGCCGATGCCCAGCCGAACGCCAGCGCAGCACGAGTCGCCGACATTCTGTTCCACGATCCGCGCAATATAGACGAGGCGATGCGCGTTTCCTCCTACCAACAGATCGGACTCAACCTCGGCGACACCAGCGGATTGCCTACTACCGTCGAGCTGGTCTATCCCGAGACATTGGCACAACAGAAGACTGCCGGCGGCAGCACAAATCTGAGGAGTCGCATGGCGACCTCGCTTGCCGCGCTGGGCTACAACCTGACGCTGTCCAACTTCCGCTTCATCCTCTACATCCAGCCTGCTGGCCTTAACACCGGCAATGATGGCTGGGCGAACTTGGGCAGCAACACGTCCGTTTACCTTGCGCCGTTTAACATGCACCTCGCCATGCACGAGATGGGCCACTGCCTCGGTGGCAACCACTCGCAAGCGAATAACCCAGGCTGCTCCTTGGGGTCTTACCAAGTCGATAACGATTACGATGCTTCCAAAAAGGTCCACTTTGGCTGGCTGAACGCCTTCCCGGGAACCGTGAATAATGTCCCCTCCAACACGAACACCTCGCTCACACTCGTCCCGTTGAGCCGCGATCCGGCAGTCCTTTCGGGCATACGAGCCATCAGAATCCCCGATCCCAACGGAACGGCTTCCACCTACGTTCTCTCTTACCGGATCAATGATGGCACCTATAACACGCTGTTGAACGCCAGCTTTTCCCAAAAAATCTTCGTGGTCGAGGATTTGGGCGGCTCACTTACCAACTACAAGGCGGCCCTTGGTCCGGGTCAGGAATTTATTGTCGGCAAGCTCAAGGTGTCCTGCGAAAGCGTGGCTGCCGATGGCTTGTCCGCCGTAGCGAAGATTGGCGTGAACACTTTCAGCACTTGGATCAACGGCTTCAGCCTCGCCGTGGCTGATCAGGCTTTCGGGGATGACCCGGATGGCGACGGATTTTGCAACGGCGTCGAGGCATTTTTCGGAACCAACCCGAATGCAAACAGCACCGGGCTATCCCATGTCTCCAGCAGTGGCAACACCATCACCTTCCGCCACCCCAATCCCACGACCCTGCTCAGTGACATGACAGGCTCATACGAGTGGTCGCTTGATTTGGTCAACTGGTATCCCGACGCCACAACAGTCGGCGGAACAACAGTAAATATCTCGAACTCACCGAACGTTCCGAGCAGCGGCACCACCACGGTAATTTACACCATGTCCGGCACCATATCGCCTCAGATGTTCGTCCGCGTCGTGGCAAGCGCGTTATGACAACAGCAGGCGGCATTTAGTTGGAACCGCAGATTTGGCGGCACCGGCATCTCGCCGCTTATTCCCAAGTTATTCACAACCTGAAAAGCCGGACTTTGGGCGGTTTGTTTCAATCTTGTGACGGGAACTGATCTTTTTCTCACGAAATACTGGACAATTTGTGTCTGATTTCGGATTTATCGCGCCCAATTTCCGGCTGCGAAATGCCGGAGTGGGAAATCAGATATTTACGACGATGCAAACGAACCAAACTAACAGCGCACGGGCCAATACGGATTCAAACGGGTATCCGAAGAAACAGGGGCTCTACGATCCGGCTTTTGAACATGACGCTTGCGGCGTCGGGTTTATCGCTCACATGAAGGGGAGGAAGTCGCATGACATCGTGGCTCAGGGGTTGCAGATGCTTATCAATCTCGACCATCGCGGGGCTTGCGGGGCGGAGGTGAATACGGGGGATGGTGCGGGGATTTTGATGCAGATGCCGGATTCTTTTTTGCGCAAGGTGACGGAGGGCAAGTTTAAGCTGCCAGCGGAGGGGCAATACGGGGCGGGGCTTTTCTTTATGCCGAAGAACCCGACGCTGCGGCGGAAGCTGGAGGAGGCGTTTGAGAAAATCGTGGCGGC
>JANMLS010000154.1:0-14544 GCA_031372675.1 Verrucomicrobiaceae bacterium | reverse complement strand
CCCACAACCGCCCCCGCACCCTTCCCGACCTCCTCATGTCTACCACCATCTCCCTGGTGCTGGTAGGCATGGGGCAGATTGGTTCGATTACCATCCAGAGAAGTTTCAACGCGAGCACCCGCTACTCAAATAGCCAGAATGAGCAGATTCGTGTGCTGGATTATATGTCCATGGACCTCCGGCGTGCGCTCACAGTGCAAGGTAGCTCCAATGAGTTGCGGCTCACTATCCCAGATTACTACAGCGCGAGCGGCACACCAAACATGCCCACTTTGGTGGACGGCTCCGTGCGGTATGGCACCGGTGTGAATCCCAGCATCCGCTATTACCTCTCCAATTCTCGCATGATGAGGGAGCAAGCAGGAGTCACCACGACCATCGCAGAGAACGTGGAAGATTTCACCTTTGCCTTTCAGGACTTTGGCCAGGTCATCGAAATCTCCCTGACTTACCTGCCGACATTCCGCTTGAACAAAACCACCGAAGCCTCCCGCGCCGGAACAAAAGCAACCATCCGCACCCTACTTCGCAATCGTCGCTCCACATGATTACTACCTCCACCCAAACAGTCCCACGAATCATCCGACTCCGCCGCCGTGAAGCAGGGAACGTGATATTGCTCTGCTTAGGCATCATCATCACCTTGGCTATCCTGAGCGCAGTCGTGCTCAATATCCTCGGAACTAGGCACCGCCAGGCTTTCCAGACTGCTGCATGGCATAATGCGCTCCTCGCCGCAGAGGGTGGAGTTGATACTGCCGTGGCTGAACTCCGCCAATCCCTCGTAAATCCAACCGCTGCTTTTTCTAGCTGGACCCGGGCCGATGGGAGTTCTGGAGGCCCCAATGATGGCTCCACATATTTTACTTCCAGCGTCCTCCTGCGCTCTGGCGAGGGTGGCCAGCGCTCATGGGCAACTATCGAAGTCTCCGCCCCAGCTACTTTGCGCGATGATAATGGCACCCAATGGTATCGTGTGCGCTCCACCGGATACTCCGAAGTCTCCGGCGGGCGTGTGCTCGCTGGGAACTCTATGGATGTGCAGCTTCGCAAACTCAATTTTCACAATGACCGCAGGGCAAGTGCTGAGGGAAGACCCATCACCGTCAACATTCCCAATGCCTCGCGGGTTATCGAAGTCATTATAAAACCCGTCGGCGCATTTCGTGCAGCGCTGTTTGCGGAAGAGCGTATAGACATGAATAATCACAACATCGTCGTTGATAGCTACGACTCTACGGACCCTGCGAAATCCACTAACGCCTTCTACGATCCAGCAAAGCGCCAGGAAAATGGAGACATCGCTACAAACGGCAGCGTGATTGACGTAGGCAACGCCCACATTTACGGCGACGCCTCGACGAATGGAGGCAGCGTGCTCCGCGCTGGCAATGTCACCGGCACCATTCACAGCGATTTTTACAACGAACTCTTCCCTGTCTCCGTCCCCACGATGACACCCCACATGGGAACTCCATCTGTAGTTCGCGCAAACACCACCATCACCGCCACTCCAAGCAATCCGCTCATGGTCATCCTTTCCGAAATCAAGCTCTCAGGATCGGCAGCCTTTCGCATCAATGGAGCCGCTGACGGCAGCCCTACTTACGCGCAGATTCTTGTCAACGGCGACATCTCCCTCAGCGGCCAAGGCCAAATTATCCTCGGCCCCGGAGTGAATCTCCGCTTATTTGTGGTAGGAAATGCGGACCTCACCGGCAATGGAGTCGCAAACCCGAACCGGCCCCTAAACTTCCAGATGTATGGAGTTGAGCAATTAAACCCATCCATCGTCCCCGAGTTCAAAATCGCGGGCAATGGCGGCTTCCGAGGCTCCCTGTATGCGCCAAACTACCTAATCACCATGGTCGGCGGCGGCCATACCGACAGCATCTTTGGCTCTTTCGCCGGTCGTCGCATCAACATGACCGGCGTTCAATCCGTGCATTACGATGAAGCCATGGCGGATGCGGGCCTTGTATCCGATTTCAAAGTGGTCAGTTGGTTCGAGGACAACCGATAATTGATTCTAATCGTTGCGCTGCGTCCAGCGGTCGCGGTCTGCGAACAGGATGTAGTGGCTTTTTGGCGGGAGCGGGAGCGCGGCTTTGAGCGGGAAATTCATGTTTGCGCGAGGGACGCGCATGATGAATTGGCTCCACTCGCGGTACTCGCTGGTTTCGCCGGCGATGTCGTTTAGCAGTCCGCGATAGCCGCTTTCGGGGCTGAGAAACAGGCCGGTGATGCGACCACCGAAACGGTAGTCATTCAGCTCGTTGAAATC
This sequence comes from Verrucomicrobiaceae bacterium, assembly GCA_031372675.1. GTDB lineage: Bacteria > Verrucomicrobiota > Verrucomicrobiia > Chthoniobacterales > Chthoniobacteraceae > SXWH01. The sequence goes on along the minus strand of JANMLS010000154.1, from coordinate 12,260 downwards.
GGTGATCGTCTGCGGGAGCCAGAGGCTATTGCGATCCGCATACCACGCGGTCGCCCACGGCATGTCCGTGCAAATGATGTCGCGCTGATCGAACCATTCGGAAAGCCCGGAAATCACGTTTGGATAATACGGAGGAAACACGACCGGCTGCCTCGGTGGGTCTGTGAAAGCCCGCATCATCGGCATCGCGCTGATGGTAAATGGAATGAGCGCGAGCAGGATATTGAGAAGCCGGATATTTAGCTCAAGGCGCGACCACATCATCATGATCATCCCCAGCCCGTAAAAGGTCATGAAGGGGATGAAGATGAGGTGAATATCGCTGGCGTGTCGCGCAGAGCCATCCAGCCCCACATAAGCCATGCCCATGAGCGCAAAGAGCCACATCCAGAGAACTCCCCAGCGAAACGACGCGGCTTCCTTCCTTTTGAAAATGTGCAGCAGCGCGAGGAAGAAAATCGGCGCGGCAATGATCCCGCCAGCATGTCGGATAAAGCTGCCAGCCTGCATCTCCACCTGCCCCTGCATTTTTGCGCGACGATGCAGCGGCTCGATGGACACGTCGAAATTCCCAAGCTGACGCATGATCTGGCTCTCCGTCCCACGAAGCTGGAACTGATCAACCAGCCCCGCAGTGCCCCGGAAATCTCCGCAGACATTGTAGTTCCGCACGAGCCAAGGCACGCAGCAAGCGAGCACGAGCACGAGGATGATCGCAGGCTCGGCGTAGCGCGGGCGAAATGCGAATGCCACCCAGATCAGCGCACCGATGACCAGCCAGACGGTAATCATGTGCGTGAGCGTCATCAGACCGAGGAAAAGTCCGGCGATGCTGTTCCAGACTAGCGACATTTTTCCCTCCTGCTTCGCAAGGATTGCGCGGACGAAGCAGTGCATCACCACGCTGAATAAAAAGAACAGCAACATCTGCGGCTGACCCGTGAAGCATATCTCCCAGAAATGCTCGCAGAGCAGACAAAGCCCCGCTGCAAAAAGCGAAACTCGTTTGTCGAAAACTAGGATGCAGGTGAAGTAGTTCACGATGATTCCGGCAATCATCAAAAGCGCGGCGATGGATGCAATCAAGCGGTCGGCAGGGTGTATCAGCTCGGTCTTGCGCAGCTTCCAGTAGTTTGGCCGTCCGTCCTCATCAGCCCGCCATTTGATCGAATTGTTCAGACCCTCGGCTGCTCGGAACGCGAGCGAATTGATCCACGGCCACAGCGGAGCGTGGTGGAAATCCGGCACGGTGGAAAAGCCCGCATCGGCATCGAATTTAATCACTTCGTTAAAGGACTTCTCGCCCTTCTTTTTCTCCATCAAATCAATGGCTGCGGGCGTGATGACTTTGGTGTGAAAGCCATTTCCCTTCGAGAGTTCCCGCGCAATCACGGCCTGCTCCATTCCTCGCGCATCCGTCAGCCCGCGAAAAAATGGCGACTGCCCACCCTGCTGATTGAGTGGATTGATCCAGATGTGGACGATGAACAGCGCTGCCGTGCCGAAGAGACTTACGAGCAGCCAGACCCACCAGCGGCCTTTGCCTTGTTCGAGGGAATGTACGAGTTGTTGGGCTTGGAGTTCGGACGCCATGTGGAGTGTTTAGGAAAAAATTCAGGGTTTGGTTTCCCCGTCGGAGACCACTGGCAATTCGCCGACCGCCTTCATCTCTTTCAATCTTCGATGCAGCGTGCGGCGGCTGATGCCGAGCTTTCGCGCGGCCTTCGTCACATTGCCGCCGGTTTCTTCAAGGGCGCGGACAATCATCCGTTGTTCCGTGTCCTGCAAGTTCAAATGCCCGCCCTCCGCAGTGCGCGGCAACTTGATCCCCGATGTCGTTTGCACGACTGCCGCGCCATCGCGAATCGTTGGCGGTAAATCGCGCAGCGTGATTTGCGATCCCGTCGCCATCACCACCGCACGCTCGATTGCCGCACGCAACTCGCGCACATTTCCCGGCCACGGATAGCGCTCCAGCGCAGCGAGTGCATCGGCTGTGAGTTCGCGGATGGGCTTGCCGTTTTCCTCGGCGGCGACTTTGAGAAAGTGATGCACGATCAGCGCGATGTCCTCCGCCCGCGCACGCAGCGGCGGCATGTGGATGCGCACGACGCTCAGGCGGAAAAACAAATCATCGCGGAAATCGCCCGTCTCCACCATGCGCTCCAATTCGCGGTTCGTCGCAGCGACGAGGCGGACATCCACTTTAATCGGCGCATTCCCACCCACGCGCTCAAAGCTCCGTTCCTCGCCGAGAACGCGCAGCAATTTCACCTGCGTGTTCTTATCAATCTCGCCGATTTCATCGAGAAACAGCGTCCCGCCGTTCGCCTGCTCAAAGCGCCCGATGCGCCGCTCCGTCGCGCCGGTGAACGCTCCTTTTTCGTGGCCGAACAACTCACTCTCCAGCAACTGCGCCGAAAACGCCGCCATGTGGACAGCGACAAATTTTTCCTTCGGGCGTCCCGACAGCGCATGAATCGCCTGCGCGATCAGCTCCTTGCCCGTGCCGCTTTCTCCCGTGATCAAAATGTTCGCACGACTCGGAGCCACCTGTTTCACCGTGTCGAAAATTTCCTCCATCACCGGCGAATGTCCGATGAGCCGCTCCAGCCCAAATCGCTTCTCCACTTTCTGCTTCAGCTCCACGACTTCCTTTTCCACAACCCGCGAACGCAGCGCACGTCGGATGAGAATCTCCAGCCGATCCACGTTCAGCGGCTTCGTCACAAAATCATACGCCCCGCGCTTCATCGCCTGCACTGCGGTGTCCACGCCGCCGTAAGCAGTCATCATGATTACTACCGGCGGGTTCGGGCGGGCGAGCGCTTTTTCGATGAGCACCATGCCATCCTCGCCGCCGAGCCGCAGGTCCGTGAGCATCAGCTCGACGTGCTCGTTTTCGAGGACGTTGAGCGCCGAAGCGATGTTGTCCGCGATATACACATCGAACGAATCCTCCAGCGACGCACGAAGCCCTTCGCGCGTATGCTTTTCGTCGTCAACGATGAGAATGGTCGGCTGCACGGTTTCGCTTTAGGCGACAGGAATCTCGCTCAACTTCACCGCACGCCCTTCGCGTGCCGACTTGTCCGCCGCAGCGATGACGCGGTGCGATGCAAATGCGTCCGCAAAACTCGTCAGCGGCATGTGCTGGCCCACATCGAGCGCATCGAAGAACGCCTGGAACTGCGTCTGATACGGATGATCGCTCACGTCGCCGCTATCGAGCATCTTCATGGAAAGCTGCGACCACGAGTGCTTGTTCAGCCCGCCGAGCTGCATCGAGTGGAACTTGTTATCGAGGATGCTCCCCTCGCTGCCCACGAGATGCGTGTGAAAATAATACGGCTGGAAGCAATCCACCACTGCCGCGCATTTTCCCACCGCACCGCCTTTGAACCGCAGCAGCGTCGTCGCGCTCGTCTGGTATTCGTATGCTTGGAAAATGGGGTGCGCACTCTGCGTGGCATAGCTCGTCACTTCCTCCACCTCCGCATCCATGCAAAGCAGCAGCGCATCCAGCGCGTGACAGCCCGCAGTCAGCAGCGCACTGCCGCCGAGTTCCTTTTTCGTGTTCCAGCGATACTGCCCGTACCAAGGCCCGATGCCGTGGTAATAATCCACCTCGCCATAGTGCAGCTTGCCGACCAGCCCTTTATCAATCACCGCCTTCGTGCTGAGAAACTGCGAGCTGAAGCGGCATTCAAAACACACACACACTTTCGCACCCGATTCTTCCGCCGCTTTTTTCATCGCGAGGATTTCGCTCCACTCAATCGCCAGCGGCTTCTCCACGATGATGTGCTTTCCATTCTTCGCCGCTGCGATGAACTGCGCTGCGTGCTGGTTCGGATAGCTCGTGATGTCCACCACATGCACATCCGGCGAAGCCAACATCGCTGCGAGGTCCGTGTAGCTCTTGATGGGCGAGCCGTGCTTCGCGGAAAGCTCCGCATCATCCAGCTTGCGCGACGACCAGACCGCAGTCACCTGCGCTTGCGAAGTGGCATTGATTGCGGCGATGTGGGCCGTCGCAGCCCATCCATAACCGATCACAGCGACGTTGTATTTTTTGCTCATATTCGTAGGTAAAAAAGAGACTGAGCCATGTAGCCGACGCACCATGATTGGCGAGCCATTCCTTGCAGAAATCGGAGCGGGGCTTCCGCCAATTAAGCCCGCAGCACGGCTCGCAGGTAAGATGCGGTGTGGCTCTTTTTGTCGCGGGCGATTTCTTCGGGCGTGCCGGTGGCGACGACTTCGCCGCCGAGTCGTCCGGCTTCGGGGCCGATGTCCACGACGTAGTCCGCATCGGCGATGAGGGTGAGGTTGTGCTCGATGACGATGACGGTCGCGCCGGAATCCACGAGGCGGTGGAGCACTTTGAGCAACTCCGCGACATCGCGCATGTGCAAGCCGATGGTCGGCTCCTCCAGCAAGTAGAGCGTGCTTTTTACCTCGCGCATCCGGCGCAGGCGCGAGTGGTCTTCGTGGGCGATTCCCTGTGCGAGTTCATAGACGAGTTTCATGCGCTGCGCCTCGCCGCCGCTCAATGTGGGGCTGGGCTGGCCGAGCCGCAGATAGCCGAGGCCCGTGTCGCAAAGGAGCGCAAGCGGGCGGTGGATTTTTGGGTGGGCGCGGAAAAACTCCGCAGCTTCCGCGAGCGAGAGATTCAGCACATCGCCGATGCTTTTGCCGTCGTAGAGCACTTCGAGCGTGGCAGGATTAAAGCGCGCGCCGTGGCAGTCGGGACATGGATGATAGCTGGTCGGGAGGAAGGCCATTTCCATTTTGATAACGCCCTGCCCGGAGCACGATCCGCAGCGCCCACCCTCGGTGTTGAATGAAAAGCGCGATGCTGTGTAGCCGCGCATCCGCGAAGCAGGAAGCTGCGCAAACAGCGCACGCACTTCATCCCAAATACCGAGATACGTGGCAGGAGTGGAGCGCGTCGTTTTCCCAATCGGCGACTGGTCCACCTCGCGGATGGCTTCGAGAAACTCCACGCCGCGAACCTGCGGACGCTTCGCCGCTTTGCCAGCTTTGAGCGCGGCTTCCACAGCGGGCTTGAGTGCGCCGCGCATGAGCGTGCTTTTTCCGCTGCCGCTGATGCCTGTGATGACGCTGAGGCAGCCGATGGGAAACCGCACGGTGACTTGCTTGAGATTGTTCACACTTGAATTGCGAAGCTCCAGCCAGCGGGACTTCGGCAACTCCCGCCGCGAGCCGCGTGTGGGATGCTTCAATGGCTCGCGGAGGCACAGCCCGGTGACGCTCGCCGGGTCTTTCATAATGCCAGCCAGCGTGCCCTGCGCGACGAGTCTCCCGCCATTCACACCCGCTCCGGGACCGAGATCGAGGATCGTGTCTGCGCGGCGCATCGTGTCCTCATCGTGCTCCACGACGATGAGCGAATTGCCTTTCGCCTTGAGCGCATCGAGCGTGTCGAGCAGCGCTTCATTATCTCGCGAATGTAGGCCGATGGTCGGCTCATCCAGCACGTAAAGCACGCCGCGCAAATTGCTCCCAAGCTGCGCCGCAAGCCGGATGCGCTGGCTCTCGCCGCCGCTGAGTGTGCGGGCACTGCGGCCAAGTCCGAGATAACCGAGGCCCACTTTTCCCATGAACTCCAGCCGCTGCGAAATCTCCGGGATGATGTCGCGGGACACGGGTTTTTGATCTGCGGAAAATCGAAATGTGCCAACAGTCCCCAGCGCGTCATCCACCGATTTCCCGACCACTTCGGCAAGCGTCGCGCCGCACACGCGCACAGCTCGCGACTGCGGATTCAGCCGTGCGCCATCGCACATCGGGCAAGGCTGCGCCTCGCCGCGCTCCAGTGCTTCGCTCTGCCGCTCAATATCCAACTCCTGCTCCAGCACGGACTCCAAGCGTGGATTGATGGATTGCTTCCACACTTCGCCAAATCCACGGCACTCGCCGCACCATCCATGCGGCGAATTAAACGAGAACATGCGCGGATCAAGGTCCTCAAAACTTTGCCCGCAATCGGGGCACGAACGCTCGGTGCTCAACACGGTGCCGCGCCCTTTTGCATCGAGCACACGAATGGTGCCGCGACCAATTCCGAGCGCCGATTTCACAAGCGTTTCGCACTCCTTCCCCGCCGCCGCCGCTTCGCCGACGAGCACCTCAATCGTGTGCTCGCGGAAGCGCTCCAGCTTCATACTCGTATCCACTTTGCAGAGCTTTCCGTCCACGAGCAGCGTGGTGAAACCCTGCCGTTTCGCCCACCGCGCAACATCCGTGTGAAAGCCTTTCCGCGCTTTTACGAGCGTCGCGAAAACCCGCGCACCGCCCTTCTTTGCAAGCTCGCCGACCTTTCTCGCGACCGCTGCCGCCGTCTGCTTTTCCACCGCAGAGCCGCAATCCGGGCAGTGCTGCGTCCCCAGTTTTGCAAAGAGCAAACGCAGGAAATGATAGACCTCCGTGACTGTCGCCACGGTGCTCTTTCCACCACCGCGCGTGATGCGCTGCTCAATCGCCACACTCGGCGGAAGGCCGGTAATCAAGTCCACATCGGGCTTCTCAAGCTGCTCCACAAACTGCCGCGCGTACGGCGACATCACATCGAGAAAACGTCGCTGCCCTTCCGCAAATAGCAGATCGAAAGCGAGCGTGCTTTTCCCCGATCCGCTCAACCCCGTGATGACCACCATCTCGCCACGCGGGATGGAAAGCAGCGGGATGCGCAGGTTGTGCTCACGCGCTCCGTGGACGGTGATGCAGCGGGATTCAGGATGCGATTCCTCCGCGACTCGTGCGCTAGGTTCGTCCTCGACGACGTACGATGATTCACGCGAGACGCGCGAATCAGCGGGCGGGACGCCCACCCTACCCGTCAACACTCCGATGAGCGCGCGTCCTGTATGGCTCGCGGGGCAGTCTGCGACAGCTTCCGGCGTCCCTGTGGCGACGACTTCGCCGCCATCCGCCCCGGCTTCGGGGCCGAGATCAATGACGTAGTCCGCGCATTTGATCACCTCGATATTATGCTCGATGACGAGCAGCGAATTGCCTTGCTGCACGAGCCGTTCGAAGACGCGGAGCAGCATCGCGATGTCGTCGAAATGCAGGCCAGTCGTGGGTTCATCGAGAATCAGCAGAGTTCCCGTTGCGGGCTTTTGTTGCGAGGTGAGACGCTCCACGAGCTTCAGCCGCTGACTCTCGCCACCGCTCAGGATGTTCAAAGGCTGGCCGAGGCTGAGATAGCCGAGACCGACTTCCTCCAGCATCGCGAGTGGGCGCGTGACTTTTATCGCGCCGAGTTTTCCGAAGAACTGAATCGCCTCGGTGACGGTCATCGCCAGCACATCCGTGATGCTTTTTCCGCAGAGCTGCACTTTCAAAATATGCGGCTGGTATCTGCGCCCCTCGCACTCCGGGCAGCGCACAAATACATCGCTCAGAAACTGCATCTCCACACGCTCGAAGCCGCTCCCGCTGCAACGCTCGCAACGCCCAGCGCCGCCGTTGAACGAAAACGCGCTGGCACTCAGACCCTCGCTCAACGCTTGTTCCGTGCAGGCAAACAGCTCGCGGATGTGATCGAAGACGCCGAGGTAAAGTGCGGGCGTGCTTTTGGGAGTTCGCGAGAGCGGAGATTGGTCCACGAGCACCACGCTTGATACGTTTTCGTGTCCGCTGATACGCCGTACTGCGCCCGCCGAGTTGTCGGTCGCCAGCCCTTTTTCTCGCGTGAGATTCTCGAATAACACGGAGTGAACCAGCGTGCTTTTCCCGCTCCCACTCACGCCCGTCACGCACGCAAAAACACCGAGCGGCACGGCGATGTTGACGCCCTTCAGATTATTCTCGCTCGCGCCTTCGATTTGCAGCCACGCGGCAGGAGTGCGGCGATGCTTTGGCACGGGGATGTGTTTTATCCCGCGAAGATAGTCGGCAGTGAGCGATGCGATTTTTCGCGAAGGGCGGAGCAATTCATCCGCATGGCCGGAGAATACCAGCGAGCCGCCGGATTCACCGCGCCCCGGTCCGATTTCCACGAGATGATCTGCTGCGCGAATCACGCTCTCCTCGTGCTCCACGACGAGCAGCGTGTTGCCTTTGTCGCGCAGCGATTCCATCACGCGGATGAGTCGCCCTGTGTCGCGCGGATGCAAGCCGATGCTGGGTTCATCGAGCACAAAGAGTGTGTTCACCAAGTTTGCGCCAAGGCAGGTCGTGAGGTTGACGCGCTCCGTTTCTCCGCCGCTCAAGCTGCGCGTGGAGCGGTCGAGCGAAAGATAATTCAGCCCCACGGCGACAAGGTATCCGAGGCGGCTACAAACTTCGCCGAGCAGCATCGCAGTCGTGCCTTCCTGCGGCTCCGCGACGGATTGAAGCAGGCTGTGCAACTCGCCTATGGAGAGCCGCTGCAAGTCGGGCAGCGTGCGTTTTTGAAAACGGTAATTTCGCACCGCTGGCTGGTAGCGCGTGCCGCGACAATCCTCGCATTCCGTGTAGCTCCGGTAGCGGCTGAGAAGCACGCGGACGTGCATTTTATAAGCCTTCGTCTCCATCCAGCGAAAGTATCCCGCGACTCCGTACCACTCGCCCGCTTTCCAGATTTCCTCGCCGCTGCGCTTCGCTGTTTTGTTCCAGTCCTCGCCGTGGAAAATCCACTCCTGCTCGTCCTTCGTGAGCTTCTCGAATGCAACGCGCACATTCACGCCTTTCGCACGGCAGCAGCGCAGCAAGTCGCGCTGACAATCCGCGCCGCTCTCGCCCGCGAATGGCCGCACGCAACCGGCAGCGATACTCAGCGTGCGGTCGGGGACGCTGCGCGAGAGATCGATCCCAATCGTGCGCCCAAATCCACGGCATCGCGGACACGCGCCGAGTGGATTATTAAAAGAGAACAGCCCCGGCGATGGCGGCGTAATATCCACATCGCAATGCGCACAGTGCCAGCCCGTGCTGAATGGCAGTTCGCTCCCATTTGCGAGGACAACCGCGAGCTTTCCGCCACCGAGCCGCAGCGCAGTTTCCAGCGCTTCTGCGAGCCGCGTTTGGTTTGCAGAAATTAGCGCGATGCGATCCTGAATGACTGCGATTTTTGCAGGCAGTTTCTTCAGCGTCGGCGGCTCATCGGTACGCGCCACAGCGCCGCCGAGCCACACGCGGAGGAAGCCTTGCTGTTTCAAAAATCCGAAAAAATCCACCGGCTTTGTCCCATCGGGAACCGCCACGGAAAACGTGATGAGCGCAGGCTGCTTGTCATTCAGAACGATGAGGCTCGCGAGGATGCTTTTCGCGCTTTCGGGTCGGATGGGCTTCGCGCATTTCGGGCACGCAGCTTCCGCGATGCGCGGAAACAGGAGCTTCAAGTAGTCGTTCACGTCCGTCATCGTCCCGACGGTCGAGCGCGTGGACTTTACGTTGTTCGACTGCTCGATTGCGATTGCTGGCGGGATGCCGCGAATTTCATCCACTCGCGGCTTGTCCATCCGGTCGAGAAATTGCCGCGTGTAAGGCGAAAATGTCTCCACGTATCGCCGTTGGCCTTCGGCATAGACGGTATCAAAAGCGAGCGATGATTTTCCGGAGCCGCTCGGCCCCGTGACCACGATCATTTTGCCAAGCGGCAGATCGAGATCGAAACCCTTCAGGTTATTCTGCCGTGCGCCACGGATTTGAATAACCTCGGGCGCGTTGACTGCGGCAGGAGCGGGCTTTTTTTTGGACATTGATGCGGAAAATGAAACGCGAGTATCGCGAATACGTTCCCATCAATGCAATCGACGCGGCGAAAAATCCGCGCCGCGCTCTGCGGCTACTTGCCCGCAGCCTTCATCGAATCAGTCAGCGCATTCACGCGCTCCTTCATAATTTTGCCCGACTTGAATTTCACGGTAGCCCGAGCGGGAATCACAAAGCTGCTGCCCGGCTGGTTGGGATTCCGACCGACACGAGGTTTGGTGAGCTTAACTTCAAAGACACCGAAATTTCGTAATTCGATGTTGTCGCCTTTAGAGAGAGCTTCGACGACGTGATCCAAAGTCTGTTGAACGACATCAAATACATCGCTTTGAACAAGCCCGGTTTTACTGCTGATACTGACTACAATTTCGCGTTTGGTAAGAGTTGCCATAGAGAGAGGGTGACTTTCTGGTTAAATTTTAATCTTCTCGCAAGCAAAGTTTTCAAATGCGGTCGCAAACTATACAAAAAGAACAACTTGCAGTAATTTAGAAAATTGCTCCTTAATCTAATAAACTAGCAGTTCCATTCGATTACTTTGTTTTTCGCACAAACGCAGGTTTCTCCACGTATTCGTAACAATCCGGCGCAACCTCATGCGCGGTCTTGAAATGCACCTTGGCGATTTTGCGCAGAAACTCTCCTCCGCGAGCGGCGGCAATTGCCACCATCGGCGAAACACCCTTCTCCAAAGCGCCGCCCAATTCCGCGCCAGTGTCGCGCAGCCAGTTGATGAAGCGCTCCCGCGCTAAAATAGAAGCCGCAGCCACCGCCACATCGCTCTCCGCTTTCGTTCGCGCATCGAGCTGGATGTGCTTCGCTTTTTCTGAAAATGCACGGCGGATGAGGCTCTCGTCGGCAAATTTATCGCTCAACGCCCTCGGACATTCAGGGCGCTGATCCAGGAGATGCTCGATCACTTTCGCATGTCCCCAGCCCAGCAGTCGGTTGAGGTTTTTGAACTTCGCGTAAAGCTCGTTGTACTTTTCCGGCGCGAGTGTGATGCTCGAAAATGCGATGCCTTTTGTCTCGCGGATGACTTTGGAAAGCTCGCGGATTCGCGCATCGGAAGTGATGCGCTTGCTGTCCATCACGCCCGCATCCATCAGCGAGCGCGTGCTCTCCGAATCCGTGTAACAGCCAGCCACCACGAGCGGGCCAAAGAAATCGCCCTTGCCGCTTTCATCCACGCCGAAATGCGGCTCAAACATCGCGGGATTATTCATCTCCTCGTAGCCAAGCCGCGCCTCGCCGAAAATCTCCGGCTCCAGCGTGAATTGCACGAACTCCTGCGTCCCTTTGCCCTGCACGACCAGCTTCGGCCCTTTTTCATACGCCGCTACCGTGAGGCGATCCTTCTGCGCGAAGAAGATCATGTATTGCCGCGCCTCGAATTTCCAGCCCGCCTCCGTGAGCAAAATGCGCAGCTTCTGCGACTGCGGGAGCGTGAGCGGTGCGGTGTAGATCGTCATCGGCTTCGGCCCGGCTTCCTCGTCTTTTGGTTTCTTCGGCATCGGCGATGGTTTCGCGCATTTTGCGATAAAGTAAAAGAGCGATATTCCATGACGCGCAGTTGAGAGTTGATCCTTCGGCGCGTAGCGAGCAAATCGCTCGCCGCCATGCTCACCATCCGCATCGAAAAACTCACCAAGCGCTTCGGCAATTCCACCGCGCTTCATGCGCTGGACCTCACCATCGGCGCGGGCGAAATTTTTTTCCTCCTTGGACCCAGCGGCTGCGGAAAGACCACGCTGCTCCGCACCATCGCGGGATTTTACCAGCCCGACGAAGGTCGCATCATGTTTGGCGAAAACGATGTCACCAACCTCCCGCCGCACGAGCGGCACACGGGCATGATGTTTCAAAGCTACGCGCTTTGGCCGCACATGACCGTCGCGCAAAACGTCGCCTTCGGACTCGAAGAGCGCAAACTCCCGCGCCCGGAAATTGACCAGCGCGTAGTCGAAGCGCTCGCATCCGTCCGCATGGGCGATTACGGAGCGCGGAAAATCAACCAACTCTCCGGTGGTCAGCAACAGCGCGTCGCACTAGCGCGAGCAATGGTCATCCGCCCGCGTGCGCTGTTGCTCGATGAACCGCTCTCCAATCTCGACACCAAACTCCGCATCGAAATGCGCGGCGAAATCCGGCGCATCTGCAAGGAAGCCGGGTTGACCGCGATCTACGTCACCCACGATCAAAAAGAAGCCCTCAGCGTCGGCGACCGCATCGCCGTGATGGAGTCCGGCCACATCCGGCAAGCAGGCCCGCCTGCGGAAGTCTATCGCCGCCCAGCGACGCGGTTTGTCGCCGACTTTATGGGCGAGACAAACTTCATCGAAGGCACCGTCGTCTCCGTCGAAAAAGACACCGTGCGCGTGGATACCGCGCTGCGCCAATTTACCGGAATCGCCCACGGCTGGACGCCCGCAAACGGCCAGCGAGTCACCCTCAGTATGCGCCCCGAATCCTGGCGACTCGGTGCCGCCGCCGATGCGCCCAATGCTGTCACAGGCCGCATCCGCGAGCGCATC
>JANMLS010000099.1:0-14140 GCA_031372675.1 Verrucomicrobiaceae bacterium | reverse complement strand
GCTGCTGCTTCGGCAACACCGGACGAACCACCTCCCAAAAGCTCGGCGGCAAATGGCGCGAGCACTTCGGCAGCAACCGATTCGGAGCGCTTCGCGAGTGGACGCCATTGGAAAGTGAGCCGGTCTTTCGGGTCTGGATTTCCCCACGCCATGAGCGCAAGCAGCGCTTCCTTGCGACCGATTTCGCGCTCCGATAGATCGGCTGAATAATACGCGAGTCGCTTTGCGTTTTCAGGCGTTCCGAGTCGGTAGTGGGCATTCACAATGCGCAGGAGCGTGTTGCGATTTTTGATTTTCGTATCGCCCAGCATATCCGCCAGCGCAGGCATCGCCGCCTCGATGCCTTCATCATAAATCGCGCGGGCGGCTTCCAGCACCACGCCCTCATCGGCATCTTTTAGAAACGCTGCAATCTCCGGGTTTTTCAGCTTTCGCAGCGCAACCACCGCGCCATTGCGAATCGCCAAATCGCCATCGCTGACTTTGGCCGCGAGCGCCTTCGCATTCACGCAACCCACAAGCCCCATCACCGCACCATGTCGGAGGATGGGGTCTTTGTCGGCGTTTTCGGCGAGCATGGAAAAAAGACCATCCGCAGCCTGCACAGCTCCGATTTTTCCCAGCGCGACTGCGGCATAAAAACGGGCGCGTGGATGTGCATCACGGAGCATCGCCAGCAGCGGTTCCGCCGCGACCTTTGCGCGTCTGTCGCCGAGGACACGCGCCGCCTGCGCACGCACCTCGCCGTCGCCATCGGAAAGCAGACCGATAAGCGTCGCCGCGACTGCGGGATTTTTTGCGATCAACTGACCAAGCCCCCAAACGCCATGAATGCGCGAAAGCGTCCCCTGCCCTTTTGTGGCCGCGTTTGTAAGGGGGGAAATGGCGCTCTTTTCCGCGAGGCGAAATTGCGCCGCCTGCCGGATTCGCTGATCCTGATGACCAAGCAGCTTTTCCAGCTCGGCATCACTCCGGGAAGCCATTCCGACAGCGAGCAGTTTCTTCACTTCAGACTGAGCGGCCACATCCGCATCCGGCGAGGTGAGCTTAAAAATGCGGCCCTTATTTACACCGCTCCAGCCCTCGACCCAATCGAGCACGTAAAGCGCACCATCGGGGCCAAACTCCACGTCGGTCGTGAGGATTCCCTTCACGAGATCGCGCCGGTCTTTCAACTCGTACCAAGCGCCCATCGGGACCAGCGTGATTTCATGCACGACGCTGCTGCTCGCGCCGCCGCGAAAGTCGCTGAGGTAAAATTTGCCCGCGTGCTTCTTCGCCAGCCCGGTGCCCGGATTGTAGGTGAGTCCGCACGGGCCGTTGCTGATGTTTGCGATGGGCGGGATGATATATTTTGCCTTCAGCGATTCCTTTTCATCCCACAGCAGCTCACGGTTCCACGGGCCTCGGTCGTCCATGTATTGAAACGAAAATCGCCAGCCGCAATCGCCGCCTTCGACGAGCTGCACAAAGCGTGCGCGGTCGCCAGCATCGGAATTATTGTCGCCGGTAAAAAGATTCCCGAACTCGTCAAACGCAAGCTCCTGTGGATTGCGAACGCCTGTCGCGAACACCTCGAAGTCCGTGCCGTCCGGGTTGCACCGCATCACGCATCCTGTGTCGATCACCTCCCAGTTTTTGCCCTCCTTGTTCTTCACGTTCAGCCCGCGATCTCCGATGGTGAAATACAGCTTCCCGTCGGGGCCAAAACGCAGCCCGTGCATGTCGTGGCCGCGAAATGCGAACTTCACGCCGAAGCCAGAAAGCATCCGGTCCTTCACATCGGCCTTCGCGTCGCCATCGGAATCCTGAAAGCGCCAGAGGCTTGGGATATTGGTCCACCACACTTCGTTTCCCCGCGCTAAAATGCCCGCCGCCGTTCCATCCAGCGCCTCGCGGAAGCCGTCGGCAAACACCGTGCTTTTGTCCGCCTTGCCATCGCCATCGGTGTCGTCGAGCGCGACGATGCGCTCCTCGTAAGTCTCAAACGCCTCCTTAAACTTCGCCGCATCGGGGTAAAACTTGCGCATCATGCGAAGGCGGTCGTCGGTCGTTCGCGATGCGAAATCGTCGTTCAGCCAAGCCGCATGACCACGATTATCCACCACGCCACCAGTGATTGGCTTTCCGTTTTCCTTCCGTCCTTCCTGCCGGTGGCTCTCGCTCACAAACCAGCGCCCGCGCTCGTCGGGCGAAAATGCGACGGCGTTTGAGAGCATCGGCTCCACCGCCCACACATCCACTTTCAAGCCCCCGTCGGTCTGGATGCTTTTCAGCGCATTCACTGCGTCTTTTGCGCCAGCCTCCACCTTGGCATTAGCGTCTGGATTCAAAGCGAGGACGGACCCGCTGAGAAAAAAAACAGGGCTGGCGATGAGGACAAATCGTTTCATTTAGGAAGGCCCAAATACAAAGCGGCAAGCCTCCCGCGCCTTAGTATCTTATTGCGGTCTGGGTTAAAGCGGGGGCGTGATTGGAAGTGGGTGATGGATTGAGTGAAAACAAGCCAGCGCGTCGTGGCTCACGCAGCCTCTGCGTGAATCCATGCCACCGCGCAGCGGCAAATCTCTTCGGCTCGGCACACAAGGTAAGTGCGCTTCGCGGTTTTGTGTGTTTCACGCAGAGGCTGCGTGAGCCACGACCCAAGCGTGCCTTGTTTTCGTTACCCAACACCAAACACGCCCATTTTTGTCACCTTCCTACAACAATCAGCTTGCGCCACCTGCCGCGTCCGCTTTTATCGCGGCAGTTCTTTGCGAAACTAATCGAACCGCATCCGTGTGAAGGAACCCTGTGCGAATCAGGGGCAGTCGCGCTGCTGTAATTGGTGACAGACTCCCGGCCCGAAAGGGCGGCCAATCCTTGCTTCCAGTAAGGGTGAAGGCGGGGGAAAGGATGGCGTCTGCCGGGCAACCGGCAGGCTCCGAAAGCCAAAAGCCAGAACATTTCTACGGACGCATTCTCACTCTCCAACGCGCTTTTTCACAAAAGCACGCTGGGGAAAAAACTTCGTCGCAAAAACGAAGAGTGGGAGATTTCCAGTTCGCACGACTGTGCCGTAATCGCGTCGCAGTCGGGCTTCGGGGTCTCTCGTCAACCATCAACCAGAAGACCAATAAAAACCGAAACCATGAAAAAACACATCATCGCGGGCATCGCGCTCGCATTCACCCTCGTCGCCACCTCCACAGCGCAATCGCTGAACGCTGCACCCGGAAAAACCGCCTCGCTGCTTTTCCAGACGCCAGCGGATTACACCATCGGAGGGCTGGATTTCGACTCGTCGCAAAACGCCTTCTACTTGCTCCAATCAGCGACCGACACGACCAAGCTCGTGCGCCGCAACGCCGCCGACAACTACGCCACGCAGACCACGCTGTTTGATTTCGGGGCAACAGTTTACGGATCATTTGTGCGGCTGGATGGGCTGAAGATTTACTTCGGCGACTCGACCGCTTGGAGCATCCGCACATTCGATCTCAACACCTCGACGGCCTCGCTTCTGGCGACCGTCATTGGGAATTACGATCTCGCCATCGGCGGCGGTTTTGGCTGGCTCTCCGCAAACCCCGCTGCAGCGACTTACGAAGCGGAAAATGAAGTCGTGAAACTCAATCTCACTACCGGAGTCACTACGACCGTTCTCACCAGCAGCGACTACTCCGGCCCCGTGGCGATGGATGAAACCGGCGCACTTTTCTACGGCGCAAACCAATACGGCGCAGGCGGCGACATCTTCAAATACTCCGCTGCTGAACTCGCTCTCGGCGGACTCACGCTCGATGCAGCGCACAAATTCATCGAAAACGTGAACAACAGTTCGCTCTCCTACGACCAGGCGGGGCCTTACCTCTTCACGTCGGACTACTCATCCATCTTCCGCGAAAACGCAGGACCGACTCCCGGCACAGAAACTTGGGCGACGAGCTTTCACGCCATCGGCTACCTCTCCAATTCTGGCGACACCGTTTTTGCCGGAGTGACTGATTATACAAATAACCGCAGCGCCGTTTACGCCGTCGTCCCCGAACCAGCCACAGCCGGGCTTCTCGGCCTATCCGCCTTCATCCTCGGCCTGCGCAGACGGCAAAAATGAAAGCGTTCTTCGCATTTCTCTCCCTCGCCGCTGGCGCATACGCAGGGTCGTTTGCGCCTGCGGCTGGGCAGGCGGGCAGCACCGCGATCCGCTACGACTCGCCGCTTTTTATTTCGTGGGCCAGCGGTGTCTCCCAGCTCGTGCGCGGGCCGGTGGACATCAGCGACCCGATGGGACCAGCGGCGAGCTACGGAGAGATCAGCGACGTGCTCGGAGTTTCCGACGCCATCGCCGATAATTTCCCCGTCCTCAGCCTCGGCGACGGTGGCTCGATCACGCTCACATTTACCAGCCCGATCATGGACGGCGCGGGCGCAGACTTCGCCGTTTTTGAAAACGGGCTAAACAACTTTTTCCTCGAACTCGCCTTCGTCGAAGTAAGCTCCAACGGCTCAAACTTCCACCGCTTCCAGTCCTACTCGGAGACGCCGACAGCCACACAAATCGGCAGCTTTTCCCTCCTCGACCCGACGAATCTCCACAACCTAGCCGGCAAATACCGCTCCGGCTACGGCACGCCTTTTGACCTCGCCGAACTCAACGGAATGCCCGGCCTCAACCTCGCCGCAGTCACCCACATCCGCATCACCGATGTCGTCGGCTCGATCAATCCCACCTACGCCAGCCGCGACTCGCAAAACCGCATCATCAACGACCCGTGGCGCACAGCCTTCGATACCGGCGGCTTCGATCTCGATGCCATCGGCGTCATCCACCAAGCCGTCCCCGAGCCGAGGGCTTCGCTTTGCCTCCTTGCCGGAATCGCCACCCTCTGCCGTCGTCGCAAACGTGAATAAAACACGCACGAGTCGCGGTTTCACCCTCATCGAACTGCTCGTCGTCATCTCGATCATCGCCGTCCTGTCCGCATTCATCCTCTCCGCACTAAAAAAAGCACGACAAGCCGCCGACGCCACCCAATGCCTCAGCAACCTCCGCCTAATTGCCGAAGCAAATGGACGCTACGCAGCCGAGCACGACGGCCACTACTGCCCGGCACAGGAAAGCTCCAACAACGTCCGCTGGCACGGCGCACGGCAAAACACTGGAGAAAAATTCGACCCCACGCTCGGCCCGATCTCGCCTTACCTCGGTCGCGATGGAAGCCTCAAAGAATGCCCATCTTTCCAGCAATTTGTCACCGGCAGCGACAGCTTTGAAAACGGCTCCGGCGGCTACGGCTACAACGCCATCTACATCGGCGGCACCCCGCGCGACAAATGGGTCGGCGAACGCATCGCCAACGTCCCGCAGCCCGCAAAAACCCTCATGTTTGCAGACACCGCGCTCGCCCGCGAAGACGGCCTGCAAGAATACCCCTACGCCGAGCCTTACCAATGGGTCGCCCCCAGCGGCAAACTCTCCGGCCCGCTCGCTCCCAGCATCCACTTCCGGCACGCAGGCAAAGCAAACATCGTCTGGTGCGACGGCCACGCCACGCCCGAACTTCCCGCCCGCCTCGGCAGCGGCAAAAACTACTACGGCGGCGACGAGGAAAAACACAAAGTCGGCTGGATAGGCCCCGAACTCGAAAACGGATACTGGAACCCCCAACGCGCATCATCCAACGAGTAAGCGCAGCAAGACATAAAGTAGCCCGCGAGTCCCTCGCGGCATCTCCAACACTCGCAAAGCGACCTGATTCAGCCCGAATGCCGCTGTTGAAGCCGCAGAGCTGCGCAGCGTAGTGGCATTGGCGCCCCGCCAATGAACGGCGAGCAAAGCAGATGGGTGTCCGAATCACAGTAAACCAAATGGTGCGCCTGCATCCGAACCACGGCACCCGGCGGAGGCCGCCGGGACACCTTTCATTGGCGGGGCGCCAATGCCACTACTTTGCCGCTTCAATCGCAATAAACGCCCGCACTTTTTCGAGCGCATGATTTTTCCGCAACTGCGTAGCCCGCCAGTCTGTCGTGCCAGCGCTTTCTGCGAGCAACTCAAGGTAGTTGCGAGCCTCACGGGAATTGCTGTTTTTTTCATCCGCAGCGAGCGCGAGAAGAGATGGCCATGCGCCGGGGCCGAGTGAGGTGATGTAGGCAATATCCAGCGAACGGTTTTCACGCTGTGATTTCGCGATGTTATAGTCCGCAACGATACCCGCAACGTTGGGAAACTGGACGGCGTAGAACATCAGTAAGGTCGCAAGCGCATTGGAGCCGAGCAGCCAGTTGAGGCTCTTCCGTTTCGCCACAAACCAAACCAGGAGTAGAAAACCAACGGCGACAAGCACGAGAAAGCAGCCAGCGTAGATGCGCTTTTCGGTGAGCATGTAGTCCTGTGTGTAAAACTTGAGCCGCAGAAAACTGCTCGCGATCAGCGCAAGGTTTTGCAGCACCCAAATGTGACTGATCCATTTCAGCCAGCGGCGCGTGATCACGCGGTCATCCTGCTGGAAAATGCCTGCGATGATGATTGCGGAGAGAAGCACGGCGAGCATGGAGGCGTTCACTCCGGCGTGGACGAGTTCCGAGCGGTGGATGCCGACGGGCAACGTGTGGTGTTTCCACAAATGCAGACCGTCGAGCGTGTTCACCACAAAGAAAAGACCGTTCAGCGCGATAAGAATTGCGGCACTTTGCAGCGCAGCGAGATTGAAGTCCGGGCGGGGAACTCTCGGCAGCGTGCGTGTCCACCATCGCGGCTGCTCCGGTGCAGGCGTGCCGTGAAAAATGCCGAGCGCAACAGTCGCAATCATGCCCCACAAAAAGATGCGCACGGGCGTCAAATCAATGATGTCCCACACGTTGCTGGCGCGATTGGTTAGTGACTCCAGAAAGTTCGCGAAGAGTGGGTTTCCTGCGGCAAACACAGCAGTGAAAATGAGTAGCAAGATCACCGCAGGACCAAGCACCCATGCTGCTTTGGTCATGAATCCAACGAGATTCACTCCGGGCAGACGGACTTCGGTTATGGACCTGCTCGCTGTCGCGCCGACGCTCAACCAGCGGAACGGAGCGGTGGCAAATCCGAAGCACACTTCCGAGATGCAAGCCCACAAGGTTTTGAGCCGGGGATGAAGCACGCATCCGGCGAGTGCGATGATGAGCGTGACGCTTGCGATGATGTTGGAAAGCGATGCCTCAATCGCGCTTTGCACCACGCAGCCGCAAAGCAGGAGCGTGGCTGCGATGGTCCAGAGCTTTGGTTTTGTCCGGCCATGTCGCAGAAAGATGATGCCCGCGAGCGACGCGAAGAACAACCCGATGGAAATGCCAAAGTGACCGCTCCAGAAAAACAAATCGAATAGCGCAGTTGTGGCCGCAACGGGCGCCAGCACAGCACTGAGGCGGCGAAGCGATTGGGTGGATTCGAGTGTGTCGGGCGTAGTGATTTCCGGGTTCACGCCGCAGCCTCCGTGTTTTTTGATTTTTGTGTGAACATTGCACCATCTGATACGGATAAAGTTCGTGAATCTTTCACAAATTTTTGGCCGATTGCATTGAGCCGTTCCACGACTGCGGCGACGGTCTCTTTCAGTGTGCTGGTGCCTGCGGTGACGCCGATGTGTTCGGATTTTTCAAACCACTCATCGCGCAATTCATCGGCGCGGGTGATGTGGATGGCGCGGCGTCCGACGGCTTCTGCGGCGGCAACTAGTTGGAGGGTGTTGTTGCTGTTGTGTCCGCCGACCACGACGAGCGTATCGCACTCGGCGAGCAGCTTGCGCAGGGCGTTCTGGCGGTTTTTCGTCGGCTGGCAGACGGTGTCGCGGAAGATGATTTCTCGCTCTGGAAAACGCGCACGCATTGCGGCGATGAGCGCCTCGACATGCTCGATGGGCTGCGTGGTTTGCGAGACGACGCCGTATCGCGCTGCGACGGGGAGTTTGGAAAAATCGCGTTCGCTTTCGATGAGGACGGCTTCCGGGAAATCGCCGACAAGTCCGTTCACTTCCACATGCCCCGGCTTCCCGATGACGACCGGATGTGCGCCGAGTTGCACGAGCAGCCGGAGCTGGTGGTGCGCGTGCTTGACGAGCGGACATGTGCCATCCGCCACGCCAAATCCCGCGCTGCGCCATGCCGAGCGCGCGGCATCGCTCGCGCCGTGGGCGGTGATCATGACTTGCGGCGTCGGCGCATCGCCGGGCGAATCCAGCCGCCCTTCGCGCACGCCGAGCGAGTCGAGCCGTTCGCGGACGACGGGATTATGGACCAGTTCACCGAGAATGGTGAGCGGTCCGGTTGCTGCGAGTTTCTCCGCCTGAGCAATGGCGTCGCGGACGCCAAAACACAGGCCGTAGTGTTCTGCTAGTTGTATTTTCATAGAGCTTTGTATGGCAAAGTAAGTGGGTAAATACTCAACCGCGTTTCCCTGCTTTCACGATGCTCTCCAGCACCGCGAGGTATTCTGTGAAGGAGACGCGGCCTTTTTCCGTGAGCGCGTAGCTGGTTTGCGGGCGGTCGTGGTGGACTTCCTTGATGATGGCGACGTGGCCGGCTTCGTGGAGCGTGCGGAGATGGGTGACGAGGTTGCCATCGCTCATTTTCAACTCCGCCTTCAAGTCCTGAAACGGCCAGCTCGGGCGCGTGGCCAGCAGGGTCATAATCCCCAGCCTCCCGCGCTCGTGGATGAGCTTATCGAGCTTGTCGAAGTCGAACATTGTGCCGTGTTATTCGTTCGACTTCGCATTTCCGCGCGGCCATGTGCAGGCGGCGTAGATGAGGTGGAAGCCGCCAAAGGTGATGGCCATGAGGATGTTTCCAAATTCCCAATCAGTAAGGCCGAAGGCCCACACTATACCCCGTCCGAGCATCGTAATTGCGAACACTCCGAGACCGAAAAGCAGAAAGGTCCAGCCGAGATAGATGAGCGAACGTGGTGCGAAGTGTGTGGTCGCGAGCAGCCCGATTCCGTGCAAGACAATCCAAGGAATTGGCAGAATCGCGAAGGGCAAAAATACAGGGGTAAATTTGAGACACACCGCCACAATGGTGACGACACCGGCGGTGATGTAAGCTGGCAGCAAAGCGATGAGGGCCATCTTCATTCCCGGCGAGATGAACGAGTCGCCGCGTCGTTTTGCGTCCTGCCGGATGAAGACGGCATTCGCAAAACCTGCAAGTGCGAGAGCGGCGAACCACGCTCCGAAAAACGTAAAACTGCGATTCTGAGTGCTAATCTCCGTTAAGTTCAGCGTCATTGCAGTGAGCATTGCTATGAGGCCCGCAATCAATGCAGTCGGCGCGGAGATTGCGCGATAGATGGTCGCTTTTTCCATTAGGGAACGGATGACGCGGAGGTGCTCTTCGGCTTCTTGGCTTTGCATAACGACGTGGACTTTGCTCGGCAAAGCGTCGCTTTGCAAGACAAAGTTATCGGATTTTTGAGGGTGTGAGTTTGGAGTCATGCGTAACGGAGCGGCGAATTTATTGGCCGACATGCAAGACGCGAAGCGCCAATCTCTACAGCTTATGACGGCAAAAATTTGCGCGCTTCGCGGTGTCGAATTCGGCGAATGAATTCGCCGCTCCTTTACACGTCTTCGGCTGGCGGTGGCTGCTCGCCCATGCTGAGGGCTTTTGCGACTTTTCCCAGCGCTCCCACGGTCCAGACGAGCGGGTAGAGGCGTTCGTGGTACCACAATTTTGCGAAGTAAAACCCGATGGGCGCGGGCTGCTGCCATGTGCCGTTTTCCACGCGGGCGCACAGCCATTCGATGCCGCGCTGCGTGGCTGCGGTGTGGCTGGTGAGGGCGAGCGCATCTACTGCCAGAGCGGTTTCCTCGATGGATGACGGTGCGCCCGCTCCCCCGCCCCAGCCGCCGTCGTCGTTTTGCGCAGCGGCGATCCACGCTTCTCCGCGACGGGCGATTTTTGCGTCTCCGAGTTCGCGAAATGCGGCGACGACGTGCGCCGTGCCGTAGAGCGGATTTGTTTCTCCAGCGAGGTGTTCGTTGCCAAACCACAGCGGCAGCCATGAGCCATCGGGCTGCTGTTTTTTGATCAAAAATGCCCGCGCTTTTGCGATGGCGCGTTCCACTTTGAGCGAAGCGGGGACGAGCTTTTGCCACTCGCGCCATGCGCGGATGGTGTGCGCTGTGAGGTCCGGCGAGCTACGATCAAACGGCAGTGCGCCCCAGCCACGGCAGAACGTCGGGATGCCTCCGTCGCGGTTTTGCAGGCCCAGCAGCCACTTCACACCTACGGTCCCGGCAGCGGTGATTTGCGGGTCCACGATGCCGAGCCGCAGCAGCGCGAGCAATGCGCCGGGCGTGTCGTCTGCATCGGGCACGCCGCCGGGCAGGTCCGTCCACGCCCAACCGCCGGGAGCCGCGTGGGTGTAGGGATGCTCGCGGCTCCATTGCTGGCCAAGCAGCCATTCGCGGAGCGTGAGGCGTTGCTCCGGCTTGAGTGCGCCGGGCTGATGCGCGAGCGCTTTTACCGCCAGCGTGCTGGCCCAAGTCGCGAGGTCGGTATCAATGGGCCAACTTCCATCGGCGCGGACGCTTGCCCGCAAAAACTCCACGCCTTTTTGCGCCACCACATTTCCCGCGAGACCGCATGAGGCGAGCGCCATCGTTACGAAAGACGTGAGCGGCGTTGCTTCTAAAAAGCCGCCATTCTCCGGCTGCAAAGTCGCCAGCACTCGCAGCGTCTTTGCTTTGGCGAGCGGGCGCAGCGGATTCCACGAAGGTGCGTGATGCTGGATCGCCTGCCCAATCGCAATCAGCGCAGGAAGCGCGTAACTCACCACTGGCAGCCGAATCGCGCCCCACAGCCAGTGCGGAACCGCCGCCAACTCGAACGGGAGCTTCGGGATTTCGCGCCAGCTCACCTTCCCCGCGATGGCCAGCACCATGAGGATCGGCACGGAAAAAGTCCGGTCCTTTCCATACCGCGCTGCGATGCGATCCGGCAGCGTTTTCAAATCGCCCAGCCATTGCTCCGCACGCTGCACATGCGGCGTGGAAGTGTCTGCCAGTAAGCTCCAGCACAGCGCGGTGGTGGAGATATTCGATTTCGATTTCGTCGTATCGCCCCAACCACCGTCGGCGTTTTGATGCTCCTGCAACCAGCGCATCCCGCCCTCGATGAGCGGCTGATTTTCCGCGCCGCCGATGGCTTTCAGCGCGACCACCGCAGTCGCAGTCGAGAGCGCGGATGATGACAACTCACCGCGCCAATGCCCCTGCGGATTCAGCTCCGAAAGCAGCGCATCCGTCGCGATGCGCAGCGCATTTTGCAGCCGCTCCATCGCCTACTTCAGCTCATCGCCCTCGCGCTTTTTCGCAGGCAAAATCGAGCACGCATCGCCGCACCCAAACAGCCGACTCAGCACCTTCCGGTTGCGGCTGATTTTCATGTATACGCGCTCCGCAATCCAGATGACTCCCGGCACCCACAGAAAAATCGCCACCGGCACGAGCAGCGGCAGCCGCATACCCACAAACCGGACCGCCCGCGCCCCGCGATAAGTCCGCCCATTTTCCGCAACGCAGTGCATCGCTTCCAGCAGCGATTCGCGTGTGAGTTGCGGTGCCGCGGTCTGCGCACGCTCGCTGGAAAGCGGCAGCAGCGTGAGCTTGTGGAGCCAGTCCAGCCAGGTGAGCACTTTCATTTGGAAAATGCAGAGCGGACATTCGTCGTCGTAAAGCACGAGGTGCATGAGCGACCCTACATCGTCGTGCGCCGCTTGGGGAATGACGAATCGTGCGTGCGAAGAAATGCGGGGCGAAGTGAAAATTCCGCCTTTCGTCGCGAAGCGGTGGCGATTATGCCTTCGGTATGAGCGATATGAACGAAGCAATCATCGAGCAAGCAACCATGGAAGACCTGTCCCAAATGGCAGACCTTCTCCACGATCTGTTCAGCCATGAGGGCGACTTTGTCCCCGACAGGCAGAAAAATCTTCGCGGCCTCGAACTGATCCTTGAGCAGCCCAGTCGCGGGCGCATTTTCGTCTATCGCTGGAACGGCGAAATCCTCGGGATGATCAATTTGCTCTTCACCATCAGCACCGCAGAAGGCGGATTCGTCGTGTTGCTGGAAGACGTGATCGTTCACCACGATCACCGTGGTCGCGGCGTGGGCACGCAGCTTCTCAACCACGCAATCGAGTATGCAAAACAGAAGGACTTCCTCCGGCTCACGCTGCTCGCAGACCGTGTGAATGCCGAGGGGCAGGAGTTTTTCCAAAAGCACGGCTTCTTCGTCTCCAAGATGATCCCGCTGCGCCTCACGCTCTCCCAAGAAGCAGCCACACAGCCAAAAATCTAGGCGATGCCGGATGGCTTTACGGACATCGGGTTTGCGCGCATCGACACCGACCGGCGGCGGCGCTGCGGCTTTGCAGAAGTGATTTTTGGCCTTGGAAAGACGCCGGCGCAGGTCGCAGCAATCGCTCGCGTCATCCTCGAAAAAGAACCCGTCCTGCTCGTCAGCCGCGCCACAGCGGAGCAATTCGCCGCCGTGCTTGCGGAGATTCCCGATGCTGTGTGGCACGCCGAGGCCCGCTGCATCACCGTGGAGCGCGAAAAATTACCCGCGCTGCCGGGCAGCGTCGCCGTCGTCTGCGCGGGCACGAGCGATCTGCCGGTGGCGGATGAAGCCGCAGTGACGCTCCAGATTTTCGGTGCGAAAGTGCAGCGCATCACCGATGTCGGCGTGGCCGGAATCCACCGGCTTCTCGCCGCACGCGAGCAACTCGACGCTGCGACCGTCATCATCGTCGTCGCGGGAATGGAAGGCGCACTGCCCAGCGCAGTCGCGGGACTCGTGGATTGCCCCGTGATCGCCGTGCCCACGAGCATCGGCTACGGCGCAAGTTTCGGCGGCCTTGCTGCGCTGCTGGGAATGCTCAATTCCTGCGGCAGCGGAGTCACCGTAGTAAATATAGACAACGGCTTCGGCGCAGCCTACGCCGCCGCGCAAATCCTCCGCTCCACACACAATCTACTCGCGCCATGAGCAAATACTGGATGGTCAAACAGGAGCCTACTTCCTACCCGTGGTCGCAATTCGTCGCCGATAAAATCGCCGTGTGGACCGGCGTCCGCAATTTCCAAGCGCGGAACAATCTTCGCGCGATGAAAAAGGGCGACGCCGTGCTTTACTACCACTCCGTCGAGGGAAAGGAGATCGTGGGCATCGCCAAAGTCGTCCGCGAAGCATACCCCGACGCAACTGCCGAGGAAGGCGACTGGAGCTGCGTGGACCTCGCGCCGCACAAGCCATTCAAAAAGCCCGTGACGCTGGAGACGATCAAAACCACGCCGAAACTCAAAGACATCGCGCTTATCAAACAAAGTCGCCTCTCCGTCATGCCCCTCACCGCAGCAGAGTTTGAGACGCTGCTGGAAATGGGCGGCATCAAATAAGCCCCGCGCACAGCTCGCTGCGTTATTTCATTTGCCATCCCTTCCCCGCGTGATGAGGACTAGCGCCATGCGTTTTTTCTTCGCTCTTTTCGCTTCGGTCGCGCTTGCGGCGGCACAGTCACCAGTCCCGGCAAATCTCACGGCGGAGGGCATCCCGCCATTTTCGCCAGAGCTGAAGCACAGCACATCGCGCTACATGGAGTTTCGCAAAGCGGAGTTTCTCGGCTGGCATCCGATGACGAGCCAGATGCTCATCAGCACACGCTTTGGTGAAACCACGCAGCTTCACACCGTTGCCAAGCCAGGCGGTGCGAGGAAGCAAATCACCTTTGCTGCGGAGCCGACTTCCTCCGGCTCGTGGCAGCCGCAGTGGGGACGCTGTATCGTGTTTTCCCGCGACTCCGGCGGCGGAGAATTTTACCAGCTCCTGCGGCTTGATCCCGATGGAAAGGAAACGCTGCTCACCGATGGAAAATCGCGCAACTCCGGCGCAGCGTGGGCGCAAGATGGAAGTCGCATCGCCTACACTTCCACGCGGCGCAACGGGAAGGACAACGACATTTACGTGCAGGACCCTTTTGCTCCCGACAGCGCGAAACTGCTGCTGGAAGTCGCGGGCGGCGGATGGTCGGTGCTCGACTGGTCGCATGATGGAAAGTTGATCGCCATCGGCGAGTACATCAGCGCCAACGAAAGCAGGCTGTATGTCTTCAATGTCGAAA
>JANMLS010000043.1:0-14544 GCA_031372675.1 Verrucomicrobiaceae bacterium | reverse complement strand
CGGTGCGCGGGCTGTTTTCTTACTTGAATGCGTATTGCATTCTTTGGGTGAGCCAGCGCGTGCTCGATGACATCCGGCAGCAGGTTTATCGGCACACACTTGGGCAGGCGATGGAGTTTTTTAATCGCCAGAAAGCGGGCGATCTCGTGCAGACGGTTTTCAATCAAACTCGCATCGCGCAGCAGGCGCTCACGAGCATCGCGGCGGATATTGTGAAGCAGCCGGTGAGCATCATCAGCGCGATGGGGATGATGCTTTGGTTCGACTGGAAGTTCACCCTCGCGGCGCTGCTCCTTTTTCCGCTGTGCCTTTTGCCCGTGCTGCTCGTGAGCAAAAAAGTCCGCCAGAGTGCTGCTCGCGAGGAGGACGAGGCGGGGCAGATGATGGTGCTGATGCACGAAGCGTTTGGCGGCATCCGCGTGGTGAAAACGCACGCCCGCGAAGACTATGAGGCGGACCGTTTTAATGCCGCAAATCAGGCGATGCTGCGCTTTGTGATGAAGTGGCGGAAGGCCATGGAAATCACCGGCCCGGCGGTGGAAACCGTGGCGTCCTTCGGAATCAGCGCGGCGCTGGTTTATGCGTGGTGGGTGCGGCTCCCAAATGGGACGCTGCTCGCGCTCGTCGGTGCGCTGGTGCTGATTTATCCAGCGTTCAAGTCACTAAGCAGAATTCAGTTGATGATGCAAAAGTGTCTCGCCTCCACGACGAAGATTTTCGAGCTGCTCGACCGTCCCGCTGCGATTCAGGACGCGCCGGACGCGGTCGCACTCGGAAAAGTGAAAGGCGAGATTCGTTTTGAAGATGTGACTTTTACCTACGCGGGAAAAACCGAGCCTGCGGTGAAGAGCATCGCGCTGCACATTCCCGCCGGGACGACGTGCGCTTTTGTCGGTGAGAGCGGCAGTGGAAAGAGCACGCTCTTCGCGCTGCTCCAGCGGCTTTATGAAGGCGATTCCGGGCGCGTGACGATTGATGGAATGGACCTGCGGAAAGTCACGCAGTCATCCCTGCGAGAGCATGTCGCCACGGTGAGTCAGGATGTGTTTCTTTTCCACGACACCATCGGCCAAAACATCCGCTACGCCCGCCTGAACGCCACGCAGCAGGAAATCGAACACGCTGCGAAAATGGCTTACGCACATGATTTCGTGATGAGCCAGCCGCAGGGCTACGACACTGTCATCGGCGATAAGGGCTGCAATCTTTCCGGCGGTCAGCAACAGCGAATCAGCATCGCCCGCGCACTGCTCAAAGATGCGCCGGTGCTGCTGCTCGACGAGGCGATGAGCGCACTCGATACGGAGAGCGAGCGGCGCATCCAGGAGGCGCTGGAGGTGCTCTCGAAAGGCCGCACCGTGCTCGCGATTGCGCACCGGCTTTCCACGATTTTGAACGCGGACCAGATCGTCGTGATGGACAAAGGCGCGATCAAAGCGATTGGGAAACACGCCGATTTATACGAACGCTCGCCGGAGTATCGCCGCCTCTACGATCTGCAATTTAATCCACACCAAGTTGCCGCATGAAAACGCTCATTCTCATTCTCGCCCTCGCCACGACTGCTTTCGCGCTGCCTGCGAAAAAAGTTACCAACCGCGAGTTCCCCGATGGCACTTGGAGTTCCAAGGAAATAGACCCGGAGAAACGCCGCTCCATCGAGCGCTTTTACGTGAGCGGCTCGAAGACGCCTTACCAGACTGTGCTCTACCAGCTCGACGAGCGGTCGCAACCGGTTTCCGGCATCTACTACAACGCGAAGAATCAGGTGTTTCAAAAATGCACCTACAAGCTCGATGGCGCGGACCGGATCATCCAAGAGATCGTGTACGACGCGAGAGGCAATCTCACCGGCACGAATAACTTCATTTTCGGAACACGCGGAGGGCAATCCACCCTCATCGGAGTGGACCGCTACGACGCAAACGGAAACCTGATTCCAAAAGGGAAGAGCACTGGTAGAAAGCGCTAACGGCCCTCGCGGGCGAGTTGCGCGGCTTTTAGGTAGTTGGCGCGGAATGAATCGGCGAGTTCCTTGGCGAGCTGGACCTGACGGATTTTTGGCGCGTCCTTGGCGATTGCTTCTTTGATTCGGCCTTTCGCATTTTCGTATTCGACTGCGCTGATGTCCTCAAACGCTGCAAGCGCGGCGGGCGGGAAGGAGCCTGTCCGCTCGCGTGCATCAATCAGCGCTTTCCACGCTTCGGTTAATTCGGGATGCGTATCCACACACATCACACGCACGATGAATGCAATCGCGCCGAACAAGCTGCCGGTGCGCTTTCCATCGTAGGTGAACTGCCGCGCGGCAACGTAAGGAAGCACATCGGGGTCGCTGCGGAACTGGCGATACTCGGTTGCGTAAAGTTCGGGCAGGATTGGCAGCCTGCGGAGCGAGTGGTTTTTTGGTCCGCCCGGTGTGCCCGCACGCCAGCCCCATAGCTTTTGTCCATCGGTGAGCACGTATTCGATGAAAGCCCGCGCGACCCGTTCGTTTGGCGCACCACGCAGCATCCCGATGGGGTCCACGCCGAAGCTCGTTCCGCCTTCCGCATCCGAGTAGCCGATGCGCGAACTGCCGTCGGCGCGGCGGACGGATTCGCTTTGGTAACGTCCGTAAAAATCAATCGTCATGCCCGCTGCGGCCTCGCCGGATTCCACATCGAGGGAAATTTTTGCGGATGAATCGCTGAAGTAACGCGAGTTTGCGCCGATGCGCTGGAGCAGACGGATGCCGCGCCGCCAGCCCTCTGCCGTATCCGCTCCGGCTTCGTTCATCTGCTGCTGGATGAGCATTTCAAACGCCTTGTTTGCCGAGCTGCTTTGCATTGGATTTGCGAGCGCGAGGCTGCGAAAAAAGCGGGGGTTCGCAATGTCTGCCCAGCGGCGCGGCGGCTCGATGCCCAGCGCGGCGAGGCGGTCCCGATTGTAGGCGATTCCAAACGCGCCGATGGCCGTGCCGATCCAGCGGCCACGCTCGTCGTAGTAAGTCTCGCCGCCGACCGATGGCTCGATGGGTTTTCCTTTTCCAAAAAGTTCGGGGCGTGCAGAGACATGGCCGCAATCCACGAGAAAACCCTGCCCGGCGATGATCGAAAAATCGAATGAGCCGCCGCCGAAAAACACATCAATCCCCGAGCTAGTTTGCGAAGCGAGAAAAGCGCGGCGTGCGGCGATGGCGGGCGTGTCGTCCGCTGGCGAATCGTCGGGAGTGAGCTTGGAATCAATGTAGCCAGCCTCGATTTCGCGGCTCCATTTCCTGCCGAGATTTTTTTCCCAGTGGTTTTGAAATGCCGCTTTGTACTGGCCGGAAACGTAGCGGGATAATTCGCTCGTGCCGCCCGGTGTTCGGAAATCCACCGTCACTGTTCGTCCGAAATGCGCCTGATACCACTCGCGAAATCCGCGTCCAAACTCCGCGCGGATGGCCTCGTTGTGGGGCGTGATTACGACGACTGTGTCATCGCCTTTGAGCAGATTTTCGCCGCTCGGACGTAGCAGGATGGGGCCGACGATGACGGCTGCGAGTGCTGCGAGAAGTGGCCAAGGACGCGACATGGCGATTTTCGTAGGCGAGGCTGCCGCGTGGTGCAAGCGACTGGTGCGCCGAAATCAGCCGACGATTTTTTGAACGTGGGCGGTGAACTGCGTGACGCTGAATGGCTTTTGGATAAAGCCCGCAAGCCCTTCCGCCGTGAATCGGGAAATCGCGTCTTGCTCGTTGTATCCGCTGGTGAGGAGCACTTTGGTGCCGGGCTGGATGCGCTGCATTTCCAGAAATGTCTCCGCGCCGTTCATGTTGGGCATGGTGAGATCGAGCAGCACAAACTGAAAATCGGGGTTTTCCTTGAATCGCTCGATTGCCTCACGCCCGTCGCTTGCAAATACCGGCGTGAAGCCCAGCCCTTCGAGAATCCGCCCAGAGACTTTGCGCACCGTCTCCTCATCGTCCACTACGAGCACGCGACCGGAGGACTTCCAACTCTTCGCGTTCACGGGCGCGGTCTTTGGCTCTGGCTTCACTTTGCTAAACGGGAGCAGCACGCGAAAACGAGTGCCATAGCCGGTCGTGCTCTCGACGTGCATCGCGCCGTTGTGACTGCGCACGATGCCGAGCACCGCCGCAAGCCCCAGCCCGCGCCCTGTGAATTTTGTGGTGAAGAACGGATCGAAAATGCGGGCCAGCACTTCGGGAGTCATGCCTGATCCATTATCGTCTATTTCAAACCACGCATACTTTCCGGGAAGTGCGCCAGCCGATGCGTGGGCCTTTTGCAGATACGAGGAATCGGCCAGCATCGCGCCGGAGCGGACGCGGATCAGCCCCGTGGATTCTGAGACTGCCTCGGATGCGTTCATCACGAGATTCATCACCACTTGCCGTATCTGCGTGGCGTCGGCGAGGACCGGGAGGACATCCTCCGCGAGATCAAATTCCAGCCGCGCCCGCTTGCTCACGGAAAGCTCAAGCAGCGAGACGGTGTCGCGCAGCAGGTTGTTCAAATCATACCGCTCCACGACAAAACGCCCCTTGCCGGAGTAGGCGAGCATTTGCTTGCAGAGGTCCGCAGCGCGCAAAGCCGCAGTCTGGATTTGCTCCAGATTTGGGAGCAGCGGCGAGGTGCCGCCGAGCGAATCCGCAGCGATGCTGGCGTGTCCGAGGATGCCGGTGAGGATGTTGTTAAAATCATGCGCGATGCCGCCAGCGAGCACGCCGAGGCTTTCGAGCTTTTGCGTTTC
This sequence comes from Verrucomicrobiaceae bacterium, assembly GCA_031372675.1. Classification (GTDB taxonomy): domain Bacteria; phylum Verrucomicrobiota; class Verrucomicrobiia; order Chthoniobacterales; family Chthoniobacteraceae; genus SXWH01. The sequence continues at coordinate 9,804 of JANMLS010000043.1, read as the reverse complement.
CTGTAATTTGCGCTCCAGCAATTGACGCTCATCCAGCGCTCTGCGGCGCGTGGTGATGTCCCGGAAGAAAAGGTGCACACGCAGTCCGTCCCGCATTTGCTCGGCTCTGGCATTCAGCTCGAAGGGGACGATGGCGTTCAGTCCACCGCGAAAATCCAGCTCCAGATTGCGCAACAGACCTTCCTCTTGCAGTCGCGCAAATGAAGCCCTCAAAAGCGACAAGTGATGCTCGGCGACGAGCGTCTCGATATTCCGGCCCGCGAGATCAGCGATTTTTCCCACTCCAAAAAAGCGCAGATATTTTTCATTCGCTTCGAGAATCACGCCCTCCGGCGAGAGCATCATGTAGCCGGTGTTGGTGGCTTCGATGAGTGTCTTGAGCAGTCGGTCCGAAGCATTCAGTTTTTCAATCGCCACTACGGTCGCGGTGATGTCCGCAGCCATGCAGAGGAAAGAGCGGATGCCGCCATCCGCATCGCGCACCACGCTGTTGAACCAGTGGCAGTGGATTATTTTTCCGCTCTTGGTGATGTTTTGGTTCTCGCTCGTGTTGTGTGTTTCATCGCTCTGCGTGAGTTGGTGGAAAATTGCGCTTACCTGCTTGGTTTCATCGGGAGGGATGATGCCCAGCTCCTCCGCCGTCTTTCCGATGGCCTCGCTTGCAGTCCACTCCAGCATCTCGCCAGCGCGTTTATTCCATGAAGTGATCCGCCCATCCGGCCCCATCTCCATGATTGCGAGCAGCGAGTTTTCGATGTGATTGCTGAGGCGCACGCGGGCCTCGATGAGTTCGCTGGTGAATCGCTTTCTCTCCGTGATGTCGCGAGCGATTCCCACAAGGCCCACGATAGCTCCGGCTGAATCAAAAATCGGGTGCTTCGTTGTCGAGAGCCACGCCATTTGCCCATCTTGCCTCAGCAGTCGTTCTTCGCGATTGATGATTGGCTCGCCGGTTCTCAAAACGTGGAGATCGTCCTTCAAATAAGACTCCGCAAGCTCTGCGGGGAAATTGAGCTGCACGACTGTCTTCCCGATGGCGTCCTCATCCGGCACGCCGGTCAATTCGCGTTCCGCACGGTTGCGCATGACATGACGGCCATCGCGATCCTTCAAAAAGAGCATGTCTGGGATGCCATCAATGATCGTGCGCAGGAGCCGTCTTTCCTCGATCAGCGCATCGTTTTGGCGCTGCTTCTGGCTGATGTCCCTGATGCACAAAAGTAAGTTGCCGCTGTGGATCACCAGCATCTGCGTCTCGCTAAGACCAGTGCCGCCGCCTTTGACTAAAAACGGCAACTCTCCAGTCCACCGACCGCCTGCTGCGAGAGTGTTGCGTGCAGCAATACCAAAGCTGTTTTTTGCACAGGCGACATCCAGTTTCTCCAACGACATGCCGACCGCTTCATCCTGGGACAAACCGAATATCTTCGAGGCTGCGGCATTCCATTCGAGGACGGTGAGGTCCAGTCCGACAAGAATCACCGCGTCCTCAATGCTGTTCAAAATCACGTCCGCACTTGTGGACGAAGTGCCGCATGAAGGTGCTGCGCTTGGGTAGGGATAATCCATTTCAATGACGACACCGTGTATGGAAAATATGGCCAGCGCAAGAATCGGTTCAGTGCGCATTCTCCGGCCTGAATAAATGCGAACAACTGCTCCCGCATAGAATTCACCACCAGCCTTGATAACGCTTGCGATAGGCGGCGGCGATTTCGGCGGCGGTGCGGCGGGCGGCGGCTGGCTGGCTGGCGAAAATTTCGCGCTGAAAAGCGGAGCGCGGTGCGGTCGCGCGCATGGGCAATACGTTCCAAAAAACAATGCCATTCTGTCCAAGACTCTTTTGAACGCCGCTGGTAGCGTGAGCCGATGAATGTAGTCCCATTTTCAGCGGCCATTGTGCTGCTCGCGATGAGTTTCTCCACCAGCGCGGAGGAGCTGATGTTTAATCGCGACATCCGGCCCATCCTCTCGGACAACTGCTTTTTCTGCCACGGCTTTGACCCCAAGCACCGCGAGGGCGAGCGGCGCTTGGATTCCTTTGATGAGGCGACGGCGGACCACGATGGCGTGCGGGCGATTGTGCCCGGCGACCCTGCGAAATCGGAGCTGTGGCTGCGGCTCATCACCACGGATGAAGATGAACTGATGCCGCCGAAGAAGTCGCACAAGACGGTGACGGAGGCGCAGCGAGCAATCATCAAGCAATGGATCGAGCAGGGCGCGAAGTATGAAGGGCACTGGTCTTTTATCCCGCCGGTGAAGGCGACGCCGCCTGCGGTGAAGAATGAGGCGTGGCCGCTGGGTGAGGTGGACCGCTTTATCCTCGCGCGGCTGGAGAAAGAGCGGCTGTCGCCTTCGCCACCGGCGACAAAAGAAATGCTGTTGCGCCGCGTGACGCTGGACCTCACGGGTCTGCCGCCGACTCCCGATGAAGTGCAGACTTTTCTCTCCGACTCATCGCCGGGCGCCTACGAAGCAGTGGTGGAGCGGCTGCTGAAGTCGCGGCGCTTTGGCGAGCGCATGGCGGTGGACTGGCTGGATGCCGCACGCTACGCGGACACGCATGGGTTTAACAACGACGCCGCTCGCAGCATGTGGCGCTGGCGGGATTGGGTGATTGATTCGTTCAACGACAACCTGCCGTATGATCGCTTCATCACCGAGCAGCTCGCGGGCGATTTGCTGCCGCAGCCGAGCGTGAATCAGCGCATCGCCACGGGCTTCTCCCGCAATCATGTGGTGAACAGCGAGGGCGGCATCATCCCGGAGGAATATCGCGTGGAGTATGTGGCGGACCGCGTGCGCACGACGAGCCAGGCGTGGCTGGGGCTGACGATGGAGTGCGCCCGCTGCCACGACCACAAGTTCGATCCCATCTCGCAAAAGGACTTCTACAGCATGTTCGCGTTCTTCAATAATGTGGACGAGGACGGCGAGGACGGACGCTCCGCAAATGCCGCGCCCATCATGCCCGCGCCGACGCAGGAGCAGCAGGCGATGCTCGCCGCGCAGCGCACGAAGCTGGCGGAAATGGAGCAGCGTCTCGCGGAGATGCGGGCGGGCGGAAAAGCGGGAGAGCTTCCCGTGGTGAAGGCTCCCGATTTGATTCCCGTCCTTCATTTGGACTGCGAAAATGCGGAGCCGGTGAAGGGCCGTAATCATTTTACTGGAGCGGCTCCGACGCTGGTGGATGGCGTCACGGGCAAGGCGTGGCGGGCGGCGGAGGGTGTCCGCTTTGTGGAGTTTGAGAAAGCGGCGCTGGACTCGCAGAAAATGAAAACTTTCGCACTGTGGCTGAAGCCGGATGCGGACAATCCGCAGGATGTCGCGATGCTTTCAAACGCGAATTACGATGGAGAAATCTCGCGCATAGACTTCGGAAAAGGTGAGGAGATTCGCTTGATTGATGGCGAAATCGAGGTGCGGGTGAACAACCGTTTCCCGGCGTATGCGGCGCGGGTGCGGACCGTCGACGCACGCATCGGCGCGGGTCAGTGGCGGCATGTGGCGGTGGTGTTTGGCGAGGGGAATGTCGCGCAGTTTCTGCACATTTATGTGGATGGAGAAAGGCTGGCGACGGTGATTCCCAACAAGGGCACCGAGGGACGCGCGAAGACCGGTGCGCCGTTCGGCCTGGGCGCGGACCGCAGCAAAAATGCCGCCGGCTATCGCGGTGCGGTGGATGAGCTGCGCGTCTATGACAAGCCGCTCGATGAAGCGCAGGTGATGGCGTTGTTCGCCGCCGATGCGGCGCCTTTTGCGAGGGCGCGGGCGGCTTCGGCGAGTGCGCTGGAAGCCGCATGGTTGCAGGATGCGCGGCTGCGTGCGGGTGACGCGGCCTTTGCCAAACTCTCCGACGAACGGCGCACGCTCTGGGCGCAACACACCGCGCTGGAGCGAGCCGCGCCCACGGTGATGACGATGCAGGAGATGGCCGTGCCGCGCCCCGCTTTTGTGCTGAAACGCGGCGTGTATGATGCGCACGGCGAGGCTGTCACAGCGCGGGTGCCGGAGCAGCTCGCGCCGTGGCCGCAGCACGCGCCGAGGAACCGGCTGGGGCTGGCGCAGTGGTTCACGCAGCCGCAGCATCCGCTGACTTCTCGGGTGGTGGTGAACCGTCTTTGGGCGCAGATTTTCGGCACCGGGCTGGTGAAGACGCTGGAGGATTTCGGCTCGCAGGGCGAATACCCAAGCCATCCCGAATTGCTCGATTGGCTGTCGCGGCACTTTGTGGACGGCGGCTGGGACGTGAAGGCAATGGTCCGCACGCTCGTCCTCTCCGCCACTTACCGGCAGGCATCGCGCGTGACGCCCGAACTGCTCGCACGCGACCCGGAAAATCGTCTGCTGGCCCGCGCACCGCGCCTGCGCTTGCAGGCGGAGTTTTTGCGCGACCAGGCGCTCGCCGTCAGCGGTCTGCTGCATGAGCAAGTCGGCGGACCGAGCGTTTATCCAGAGCAGCCTGCGGATTTTTTCAAGGGCGTCACCGTGGATGCGGCCTATCCCGGCACCATGTGGCAGACGAGCAAAGGCGGCGACCTTTTCCGCCGCTCGCTCTACACGTTTTGGAAACGCACCGCGCTGCATCCTGTGATGGGCACCTTCGACGCGCCGGAGCGCGAGACTTGCTCGGTGCGCCGCTCGCGCACCAACACGCCGCTGCAAGCACTCGTGCTGATGAATGAACCCAGCTTCGTCGCGGCAGCAAAGGCACTCGGCCAGCGCATGGAAAAAGAAGGCGGCGACACGGATGCCAGCCGCCTGCGCCGTGGCTTCCAACTCGCCACCAGTCGCATTCCCGCCGCTGCGGAACTCGCGGAACTCCAGCGTGCGCTCGACGAAGCCCGTGCCGCAAATCCCGCCACGGCCTTTGCCGCTGTGGGCAGCATTCTTCTTAACCTCGATGAACTCGTCACCCGCGAGTGACGCGAACTTTCACGCTTCAAAAAATATGCACTGCCAGCAATTCGACACCTCACTTTCACGCCGCGATTTTCTCACCCGCACCGGCTTCGGCGCGGGCGCGGCGGCGCTGCACCATCTCCTCGGAGCCTCCACCGCGACGGCTGCGACTCCGCAGTTCCCAAACTTCGCGCCGAAGGCGAAGCGCGTGATTTGTTTGTTCCAATCCGGCGGCCCCTCGCACTTGGAATTGTTTGACCCGAAGCCCATCCTTAAGACGCGCTTCAACGAAGACCTGCCCGACTCCGTGCGCAAGGGCCAGCGCATCAGCGGCATGGTCTCCGGCCAGGCGCGGCTCGCGCTGCAACCCAGCAAATATGCCTTTCGCCAGTGCGGGCAGAGCGGCGTGAGCATCAGCGACCTGCTGCCGCACACGCAGGGCATCGTGGACGACATCGCGCTCATCCGCTCCATGACCACGGAGGCCATCAACCACGACCCAGCCATCACTTTTTTCCAAACTGGAAATCAGCAGCCCGGACGCCCCAGCATGGGCGCATGGCTCGACTACGGCCTCGGCACGCTGAACCGCGATCTGCCCTCATTCATCGTGCTCATCTCCATCGCCAGCGATGGAAAAGCGGGCCAAGGCTTGCTCTCGCGGCTGTGGGGAAATGGCTTCCTGCCGGGCAAACATCAGGGCGTGCAACTGCGCGGCGACGGCGACCCCGTGCTCTACCTCAGCGACCCGAAAGACCTCACCCGCGCCCAACGCCGCGCCATGCTCGACCGCGTCGCCGCATTAAACCGCATCCACCTCGCCGAGCAGGGCGACCCGGAAATCGAAACGCGCATCAGCCAATACGAACTCGCCTACCGGATGCAGGCCAGCGTGCCGGACATGATGGACCTGCGCGGCGAAAACGAAGCCACCCTCGCCATGTATGGCGACGATGTGAAAAAGCCCGGCACCTTTGCGCGGAACTGCCTGCTCGCCCGGCGGCTGGCCGAGCGCGACGTGCGTTTCATCCAGCTCTATCACCGCGATTGGGACCACCACGGCGCACTCACCGACCGCCTGCCAAAAATCTCGCGCGACGTGGACCAGCCCTCCGCCGCGCTCATCAAGGACCTCAAGCAACGCGGGATGCTGGAGGATACGCTCGTTATTTGGGGCGGCGAATTTGGCCGCACCCCGTATGCGCAAGGCGACGCGAAGCTCGACGGCTACGGGCGCGACCACCACGGACGCTGCTTTTCCCTCTGGATGGCCGGCGGCGGCATCAAGCCCGGCATCGTGCATGGAGCCAGCGACGACTTCGGCTTCAGCGTCGTGGAAAACCCCGTCACCATCCACGACCTGCAGGCCACCATCCTGCACTGCCTCGGCATCAATCACGAGCGGCTCACCTACCGCTTCCAAGGTCTCGATTTCCGCCTCACCGGAGTCGAGCCAGCGCGAGTCGTGAAGGCGCTGCTGGCGTAGAGCATCTTCCAAAAGTAATTTCCGGTTAGCCCTGCGGTCGTCACAAGCCAGTCGTAGCTCACGCAGCCCCCGGATTGAGCTGCGGCGGCTATCGCGTCGCTTGGGTTCATTTCATCCACAGCTCCCATCACGCCCTTTGCCGCGTAGCCGTTTTTCCATTTGCCTATGCGGGTTCTGGCGCAGAGAGTGCAGGCGGTTTTGAAAACACATGCTTGGCTTCTTTGAACGTCAGCGCCTAGTCAAGAAAGGGCTGGCACCGCAAAAAACACGACGTCGTGTCACCGAGAGTGAATTTCTCGACACGATGGAGCATGGCATTGTGGCAAAGTGGGTTTTGCTCATCGTCGCAGCGGCGGTTTTTTGCTGGCTGATTTTCTACCAGAGTCCGCGCTTTCATGCGTTTCCGCTGATGATCGGGATGCTGATTTTTGCAACCGGCGCCACGCACGTTTGCCTGAACAGGCCGGAAGTTTGGGGGCGAAACTCACGCCTGCTCCTCCTTTTCACCATCATGCTCGCGCACCTTGCGGCGATCAAATTTAGCTTTCTATCTTCCTTCGAGGCGTTGGTTGTTTCGGGTGAAATTTCATCCTCTGACATCGGGCGTTTTGCAAAGCGCGACATGTGGCAGCTTGCCGCGCCGTTTTGTTTCGCGCCGCTTTTGGTCAGCGTGCTTTTGGGGCGCAGGATGGGTGCTTTTGCCACGGTGTTCTGCACGTTGATGAGTATGCCGCTGATCGCCAGCGTGGATGCGGACTATCACCTCGTGGCTATCAATTTGACCATCGGGCTTGTCTGCGGATTCCTTTCAGTTTTCCTCACGCTGGATGTGCGCAAACGCAGTGATTTGCTGCGGGCCGGGCTGTTTGTGGGTTTGGCGACTTGGGTGCTGGGGGTGATGTTTCAGAAGATCGATTTGTTCCTCATTCATAAGGAAACCGGCGTGATGAATTGGGACGCGCTTTTCAAACTCAGCGCGGTCGCAGTGGGCACGCCGATTGTGCTCACGCTGCTCATCAGCGGCGCACTTCCGCTGGTCGAGGGACTATTCCGAATCACGACCCGCGTGCGCTGGCAGGAGATGTCCGATTTGAACCACCCGCTGCTCAAGCGCATGTCGCTGGAAGCTTCCGGCACTTTTCAGCACAGCCTCGCGGTCGCAAACCTCGCCGAGGCTGCCTGCGAGGCGATTGGCGCGAATGCGACGATGGCGCGGGCGTGCAGTTATTTTCACGATGTAGGCAAGTTGGTGAAGCCGGATTATTTCACCGAGAACATGCGCCACGACCGCAATCCGCACGACGATCTCGCGCCGACGATGAGTGCGCTCATCATCATTGCGCATGTGAAAGAAGGCGTCTCGCTCGCGCTGGAGCACAAGCTGGCGCGGCAAATCATTGATGTGATCCAGCAGCACCACGGCACCTCGCTCGTGTTTTATTTTTACAAAAAAGCGCTCGATTTGCAGGAGGCTGCACGAGTTGGAAAAAGCACCGCATCCTCGCACGATGAAGATTTGCCGGAAGTCAGCGAATCGTCATTCCGCTACGGCGGGCCGAAGCCGCAGACCAAGGAATCCGCAATTATCTCGCTCGCCGATTCCATCGAAAGCGCATCGCGCAGCCTGGAGCGCGTGACGCCGCAGAAGCTCGAACAACTCATCACCGACATCATCCGCAAACGTGTCGCCGACGGGCAGCTCGACGACTGCAATCTTCAGTTTAACGAACTCCAGGAAGTCGCCGAGAGCTTCCGCAATACACTCAGCAGCATGATGCACTCGCGCGTGGCGTATCCCGACGACAAGGACACAAAGCTGCGCAGACACGAGCGCGGCGAGCATTCGGCAATCCGCTCAAAGCCGGATGCGACGGCGGCGTAGTGAATGGAAATGACGAATGACGAAACGCAAGCGGGTTTGTTATCGGCTATTTGAAATTGGCCAACCGCAAATAGCCGATAGCCAATTCGTCATTCGTCATTAAAAAGTCATTTCACTGCGAAAGAATTGGCGCACTACCTCCGCTCCACCGGGAGCAGGCGCACGGAAACAGCGCGGTGGTCGCTCGCTTTATTCCACGATGGAGAGCGGTTCACGCGCCCGGAGTTGCGGACCAGTTCGGGTGCCAGTCCCTTGCTCGCGAAGATGAAATCTATCCGCGAATACTGGTCGGCTTCGGGCCAGTAATGCGTCCAGCGGTCGCCCGATTCATCCTCTGCGAGCACCGCTTCGAGAAAGCCAGCGCTTGCGCGGTTGCCGGATATTTCCTGAAAGACGGGCGTATCGCGGGTGTCGTTGAAGTCTCCGAAGCAAAACAGATTCGTGGCCGGCGTAGTCTTGAGGATTTCATCGAGGTGAGCGCGGAGCTTCGCGGATTCGTGGCGACGAACCAGCGACTCGCCTTCAAAGCTGGGGAGCTTAGATTTCAAATGCACGCCAACGCATCGGAGCTGGTAGCCGGGTGTGATTTGAATGGTCGCATCCAGAATGCCGCGCCGCATCCGCTGCTCCACGCCGCCGAGCATAAAGCGGACATCGCCGCGAGAGTTTCGCGCTGTGATCGGGAAGCGGCTCACCAGCGCGAGATGGCGATCTGTGTCGGCAGCTTCGAGGTATTCGGAGTGGACAAGACCGAGCGGTTTCACGCGGGCAAGGAAGTCCTCAAACTGCGCAGGCGATCCCATTTCGCAGACGCCGAGAATATCCGGCTGCACATCGCGCAATACCTGTATGACGGCTTCTTTTTCCGCCTCGGTCTTGGGTTTGGAGTGCTGGCCTTTTGGTGATTGCTGATCGTCGCCGACCCAGTTGCGGAGATTGTAAGCGCAAAAGACCACACCTTTCGCCGTGTAGCGTTCCTGCGCTGCGAGCTGCCCCGCAAAGAGAAAAACTAGCAGAAGATATAACGCGGTTTTCATGGAAAAGAAACAGGCCCGCCGATGAAAGCGGGCCTGTTTGAAAAGTTGAATGCGACGATAATTAAACGCGCGTCTCGCTCTGCGCCTTGGTTCCAGCGGGAGCCTCGGTCTTTGCAATATCTGCATCAATCTGCTTTGACGGCGGCGGCGCAGGTTCACGCATGATTTCGTCCTGAATATCATTCTTGGCCTTGGAAAACTCCTTGATTGCAAGGCCCAGACCGCGCGCCAATTCGGGCAGTTTTTTTGCCCCGAAAAGAAGGATGACAATGCCAACAACCATCAGGCCCTGCGGCCCAAACATGTTTGCCAGCGTTGGAAAAAGAAGCGTGTTCATAGTTTCGGTGATGTTGTGTGGATATAAGTAGCACTGTGTGAAACGTCCGGCAACGGCTTATTACCGCGAGCGCTCAGCGCAGGGATCACCAGCAGTGCGCACGTTTCTTTGGTTATTTCACTACGCACTGCTTTGTCAGTCATTGGATGATGGCGAT
>JANMLS010000004.1:0-18256 GCA_031372675.1 Verrucomicrobiaceae bacterium | reverse complement strand
TGCGCAGGCACCGGCCATTTTGTTGCCAGCACGATATTCAGATTTTCCACGATGAAACCCGCATATTTACAGACGCCGAGGAGGAGTAGATTTCCCGTGACACCCAGCCAGAGCAGCGTCCGGGATTGTGTTGTTCTGATTCGTTCTCCAATCAGGTAATTGACGCTGATCGAAGTCAGGATGAGCGGCACGTGTGAAGGGGTCTTGTAGCCGTAAAAAATGATGCTCGCGACAGCCAGCCAAGCGGTCGCGCCGCGAAAATTTCCTCTCGCGCCCAATACAAAGAAGACTGCCAGAGTGATTGGCAGGAAGATGAAGAGAAACTCGTAACTATTGAAAAGCAAGGGTGCGGAAAATGTTCACGGCGAAATATCCTCTGTGCTCGCCGTATGCAACTTCACATCTCGGCGAGTCGCTTGTGGAAGGCGGTGATGGCTTCTTCTTCGTCGCGTTTGTCGTAGGCGAGGGCGTTGATTTGGGCGAGTGCGGTGGAGCGGCGGAGGGAATGGGCGGCTTCGCGGCGGTAGGCTTCGGCGATTGCGGCGCGGGTTTCGGGGCTGGATGACAGGCCCTCGGCGGCGAGTTGGCGGTATAATTCCGCCGCGATATGTGCGCTCATTTCTGCAAGCGCGGTGGTGGCGGGTTGGTGTTTGTGGTCGTAGCCGGAGCCTCCGTCTATTTGGCAGATTTCGCGCGGGTCTATTTGTCGGAATGCCTCGCAAAGCATCGCCAGCTCAAGCGTCCAGCCCGGAGCAATGGGCAGAAGCCGCGCGGTTTCCGTGGTGAGCGCGATTTCGCCCGCGAGCGGAAAGCGGAAGCTGGCGAGGAAATCGAGCAGTGGATGATGGCCGAGCACGCGCGTGCAGGCTTGTAAAAGTGGTGCGACAAAAAGCCGCGTGACGCGACCGTAGAGACGATCCGTTGCTCGCGAGTAGTAGGCTTTTGCAAAGCGGAATCCCATCGTGGCGACGGGCAGACACAGGCGCGCGAGATCGTGCAGCCGGAAGCTCGCGACATCGCAATCTTGCGTGGCGATGACGCTGTGTTTGTTTTCCTCGATGATGATGCGAAAGGCGCTGGCGACGTTTTCGCCTTTGCCGCCGCCTTCATTCCAGAGGATGCGAAGCGGGCAGGGGATGTCTTTGAAAAGCTCGCCCACGCGGATGGTGGCGGCGCGATCCGGTCCGTTCATGCTCACGAAAATTTCGCCGAGCCAGTTTGCGCTGCGCAGCTCTCGGATGATGTGTGCGAGCGGCGGACGCTCTAGGTCGCTTGCGTGGCAGGGGAGGACGAGCGCGACGGATGCGCCGCTGGCGGCGAGCGTGTTTTCGACCGTCGCGAGGTGGCTTTCGTTCAGCCGTTGCAGCGTGGTGATGAGGCCGTTCTGCGCGAAGTCGTTCATCAGGGCATCGCTATCGCCGTAACGGAGTGTTGCCGGAAATACTTTGCCGCGACGCGCCGGATTTCGTCGGGCGTGACGGCTTCGGTCCGCTGCCGCTGAGTGAGGTAATTTTTGTAGCCAAGCCCGTACAGCTCATCGAGTGCGCAGCCGAATGCGAGTGCGTCGTTGCTTTGCGTGCGGATTTCCTGTGCGCCGAGCAGCTTTTCTTTTGCGCGGGCGAGTTCGTCGTCTGCAAGACCGTCTTTTGCGAGCTTGTGGATTTCCTCAAAAAGCGCAGCTCGCACTTCGTCCACCTTCGCCGGGTCTGTGCCGAGGTAGAAAGTGAATGCGCCTCGCACAAGGCCGGGCATGTTGCTGCTGCCGACGAAGTAGGCGAGGCCTATTTCCTCACGGATTCGATTAAACAAACGCGAGCCGAGATCGCTGCACGCTTCGTCGATCAATTCGAGTGCGCTTTGGTCCGGGCTGAAAAGGTCTGCGCCGGGAAAACCGATCATCAGCACTGCTTGCGTCTTCTGTTTTTTGCCGATGACTTCTTTCGCTTCGGCGGGGAAATCTGGCTGCGTGAGGCTTTCCAGCGCAGGGCCACCAGCGTGGAGGCCGCCGAGATATTTCTCCGCCAGCGCGAGCACCTCGTCTGCTTTCACTGCGCCAAAAATCGCGAGGACGCCGTTGCGTGCGCACAAATAGCATTCGCGGAATGAGGCGATTTGCTCGCGTGTGATTGCGGCCACACTTTCCACGGTGCCCGTAGTCCGCAGGCCGAGCGGATGCGCACCGTAAAGGTTTGTGCGCAGGATGTTTTTTGCGATGCTGCCCATGTCTTCATCCTCGGCTTTGATGCTGGCAAGCTGGACTTCTTTTTCCCGCTCAATCGCGCTTTGCGGGAAGGTGGAATTTTGCAGGACATCGGCGATGAGTTCGAGTCCCAGCGTGAGGTCCGGTTGCAGCACTCGTGCGGTCACGCTGAGGCTGTTGTTGCCGCTGTCTGCGCCGATGGAGCCGCCGACGGATTCGATGCTGTCTGCGATTTCCTCTGCGCTGCGTTTGGTGGTGCCTTTGAGGATCGTCCGCGCGAGTAGGCGATTGATTCCGTTTGTCTCCGCAGTCTCCGCGAGCAGCCCGGCTTTGAATGTGGAAACGAGCGACACGAGCGGCAGGCTGTGGTCCTCGCGAATCAGCACTCGCAGGCCATTCGAGAGCGTGAAGAGTTTTGTCTCGGCGCTTTCCGCAGCGTGTGCGGAAGCCGTTTGCAGCGCGGCGGATTCTTTTGGATTTACGGATGAGACGGTGAGATTGGAATCCGTGAAATAAGTCTGCGCAACGCGGCGGATGTCGTCCGGCGTGACGCGCTGTGCCGTGGCGAGATAGTCGCGGGTAAAATGAACGCTGCGGGCGCAAAGCCAGTCGCTGCCGAGGTTCGACGCCTTTCCGCGCATCGAGGTGAACGAGCCGATCTGATGGCTGAAGAATTGCCGGAAGCCCTTTTCCACTTCCGCCGGGCGCACCCCAGCATCCGTGATTTCGCGGATGAGCTTGAGTATTTCCCGCTCCACTTTCTCGCGGTGCTCCGGCTCCAGCACGGCATCCACGCCAAACAGCCCGCCGCTTGAATGTGTGTAGCTCCACGCATCAATGCTGTGGACGATCCCAAGCTCCTCCCGCAGTCTGCGGTAGAGGCGAGAGCTTCGTCCTCCGCCAAGGATGGTGGCGAGCAGATCGAGCATGGGCGTGTCTGGATGCGTGATGGAGGGCACATGCCAGCATAGACTCAGGCGTGAAAATTCCGTCTCAAACTCCGTATGAATATCGCGGCGACCGAGCTGTTTTGGCTCCGCAGGAATGAGGACATCCGGCAGCGCACGACGCGGGTATTTTTCAAAGAATTCCGCAAGCTGCGCGTGGACGGCGTCGGCATTCACAGCGCCGACGATGACGAAGAAGATGTTATTCGGGACATACCGCGCATTGTAGTAATCATGCAGGTCTTCGCGTGAGAGGGTGTTGAAAATATCGAGATGCCCGATGACGGGATGCCGAAGCGGATGTGCTGCATACGCGGTGGAAAAAAGCTGTTTCCCTGCGACGCTATCCGGGTCGTCGAAGCCCATCGCGAATTCGCGGCGGATGACTTCCTGCTCCGTCACCACTTCATCGGCGGGGAGCGACGAGTTCATCAGCGCATCTGCGAGCAAATCAATGGCGGAAGTCACGCCCTTTGCAGGCGTATCAATCCAGTAAACGGTGCGGTCGAAAGACGTGTAAGCATTGATGTATCCGCCGTGGTCCTGCACCGCTCGCGCGAAGTCCTGCGAGCCGCGTGTGGGCGTGCCTTTGAAGAGCATGTGCTCCAGAAAATGCGATAGCCCCGCGCCGAGCATCCGGCCTTCGTGGATGCTCCCCGTTTTCACCCAAGCCTGAATGCTCGCGACCAAAGCTGAGTGGTCTTCTTGGATGAGAATTTCCAAGCCGTTTGCGAGCGTGAAAATGCGGGCGTGGTGATCGGGAATTGAAAAGGCTGGCATGAAAGGGTGGTGAAGATGCACTTCGAGAAGCGCACGGCAAGCGCATCCATTGGATAAAAAAAGAACCGCCGCCGGATACCTTCCCCAAGGCACCGGCGGCGGTCTTAACCACCCTAACTCTGAACTATTAACCGTCAGATTAGACAGCGAGGGTGGCTGGCTGTTCAAAAGTTTTTCAAATTATTTTCCGGGCACGAAGGGCGCGATTTTCCCAGCCTTCCCAATCGTAGTAAAACATTGGCTGGAAGTGCTTTTTGTAATCATAGCCGCTCGGCTCGATGTAACAGTAGCCGGGGTAATGCCATTTTTTTCCGGTGCTTCGCGCGAAAATTAATTCCCAAAGTATCGTGGCGATTCCGAGGCGGCGGTCTTCAAATTGTGGGTCGAAAAACGCATAGATGCTCGAAACGCCCGTGACTCCCACATCGAGGTAGCTTGCGGCGATGAGTTGCCCGTTCAAATAGCCTGCGACTTCGATGGTCTGGCACGGGCCGATTTGCGGCGCGGGGCCGAGGAAATCGTCGAGCGAGTTTGGGATGTTGTCTTTGAATCGCTGCTTGTGGATGTCGAAAAGCCGCGTGCGCTCCGCATCAATCACAGCGGGCTGGACGCGGACCTCCAAATCGCTGTTGCGCCGCAGCGTCCTGCGCTGGCTTTTGCTGGGCCTGAAAGCACTCACATCAATTCGCAGTGGGCGCACATGGCGGAGTCCGTCGCTGGTCATCGCCTCGCGGTAGCGGTAAAAAATCGGCCCGAAATGACGCCAGCCCAACTCCCAAAGCGCGTCCATTTGCTCAGGCGTTTTGTTCCAACTTACGAAGTGCTCGTGCTCGACCGGTTGCATGGGCGCATTTTGGCGAAAATGGTGATGCTTTCCACCGCAAGTTTGCGGATTTTTTTGCAGCCCTATTTTCGCGTTGCGTTATCGCTGTTCGGGGTTTGGGCGGGTCCACCATTTGCCGAGGCGGAGGGGTCGCCAGCCTGCCATGCGGTCGAGGAGTGCGTCGCTTTCTGTATCTACGAGGAGCGATTCGCAATGCTCGGTGCGGAGGAATCCGGCGGTGGTTGCGTGGTTTAGAAAAGCGAGGAGATGGTCGTAGAAACCTGCGACATTCAGGATTCCCACGGGCTTGTCGTGAAAGGCGAGTTGCTGCCAGGTGAACGTCTCGAACAGCTCTTCGTAGGTGCCGATTCCGCCGGGGAGCGCGACGAAGCCATCGCTGAGATCGACCATCATTTGTTTGCGTTCGTGCATGGATGATACGACGCGGAGTTCCGTGCATTCGCGGAGGCCAAGTTCTTTTTCCATGAGCGAGGCGGGGATGACGCCGATGACTTCGCCGCCCGCTTTGAGGACTGCATCGGCGACTGCGCCCATGAGTCCGATGTTGCCGCCGCCATACACGAGGCCGATGCCGCGCCGGGCGAGTGTGGTGCCGAAGTCGCGTGCGGCTTTTGTGTAAGCCGGAAGATCGCCGGGCAGTGAGCCGCAATAGACGCAGAGGCGGTTCATGGGTTAGTTGAGAGGTCAGCGCCGCAGGCGAGGTGGCAAGGGTAGCTGGTCGTTGTGAGGTTTTAGTCGTTGTGGGCGTGCCTCTCTTGCTTCCTCACTTTAGAGCAAGAGCAAGAGCAAGAGAAAAGGGGAGGAAGTAAGAGCGCATCTTCACAGGTCGCGGTAAAATTCGCCGAGCGGCGTGAGTCCACCATCGGGCGTGAAAAGGCTGCCCTCCGCTTCGCGCCCTGGATTGAAGTAGGTGTAGCGCTCGACGAAGGATGATCTTTCCATGATTTTCACCGCGCCTTTTAGAAAGCGTTCCTGTGTTTTTTGGTCGCCTTTCCAGACGTTAAATTCGGTGAGCCAGATGGGGCGGTCGTAGTCGCGTCTCAGTTCGCGCAGCCAGTCGCCAAACTTGTCTAAATCGGAACTGCGGTACCAATGAATCGCGATGAAATCAACGCGCAGGCTCCGCTTTTTCACCTCTTTCATAAAGTCTGCGAGCCACTCCATGCCGCCTTTGTCGGAGGAAGGCGCTGGGCTGCTGAGGCGGAGGCCGGTGGCTTCGAGCTTGGGCCAATGTTCGAGTGCTTGTGCGACGGTGAGGTTGCCTTGGCTTTTGCGTTCGGGTTCGTTGAATGTGAGGAGATTTTTTGCGCCTTTCGTTTTGAGTTCAGCGATTTTCTCCCAGTAGCCGGGACCAAAGTGGGGCGTTCCTTTTGCCATCGGGACAAACTCCATGCTGTCTTTGCTGGTCCCGTTTGGCCCCCAGTTGTAGTGCCAAGTGGCTTGTAGCTTTTCGGCTTCTTTGGGATCGGAGGAGCAGTAGCCCTTCTTTTTTGAACGAGGCTCCGCAGCCACGGCAGGGCTGAGGCAAAGCGGGGCGGCGAGGGAGATAAATGCGCGGCGTGTGAGCATGGCGCGGTGTTTCAATATGACGGGCTGCGCGTTGTCGAGTTTCGATGAGGGCGAAAAATTTACCGTTCTTGATAAAAAATCGTCGCAGGAATGGCGGGTCGTGCTCTATTGCTTCCGCTATGAAGAAACCTGCCTGCCCGGGACGCCGCTTTGCCGGTGCCCTTTTTCCAGTCCTCGCAATCGCCATCAGCCCACTCTGGGCTGGCCCTGTCTATACGATTCAAGATGGTGGCGTGACGCGCCAATTTGAAGTCGCAGATGACGAAGTCTCTGTTTTTCAAAAAGGCGGCGCGGCGAAAAAAGTTACGGAAAGCCTGAACGGTGCTGTGATCCTGAGCGATTTCGGCAGCCGTGCCGTGGTGCGTTTTCCGCAGGCGGCAAACTGGAAGGCTGCTGTGGGGCCGCGTGCTGTGGGTGGTGCGCAGTTTGAGCCGGTGATGTATGAGCAAGGGCAGCCGCGCAAGGAATCCACGCGCCGGATTATGACGCCGCAGGTGCTCGCTTCGGGCGCTGCGGAGGCGGAGTTGGTGAAGGTTTCCGGCGCAGCGTCTGCAAAAGCGATGACGGTGCCGGGCTATGTGTTGCTCACGTTCCCGACTGCGACAGACGCGCTCGGAGGCATGGAAAAGCTGAGGGCGGCAGGCTTCAAGGCAGAGGCTCAGTTGCGTAAAAAGGCGAACAAGCGTGCGGTGCCAAACGATGAGTTTTTCTCCGACCAGTGGCATTTGAGGAACACGGGGCAAGGGAACGGGCTTGTCGGAGTGGATGTGAATCCGCTGCTTGCGTGGGATTTTTACACGGGTGAGGGAGTGAACATCGCGATTGTGGATGATGGTCTTGAGCTGGATCACGAGGACCTTGAGGAAAACGCATTCCCGCTTGGCGTGGGCGGGCCGCATCACGATTGGAATGATGACAACGACAATCCCTCGCCGGGAATTGGAGATGCGCACGGGACGGCATGTGCCGGTGTCGCCGCAGCGCGTGGTGATAACTTCATCGGCGTATCGGGCGGGGCACCGCAGGCGAGTCTGATGGGGCTGCGCCTCATTTCTGGGCCGGTGAGCGATTTGGAAGAGCAGCAGGCATTTTTGTGGAATGGCGGCACTTCCGGCATCCAAGTTGATATTTCCAGCAATAGCTGGGGTCCATTCGATGGATTTGTGAACCCCTCTGCGCCGGGGCTTCTGGCGCGTGATGGTCTTCGGTTGGCCACCACGAATGGGCGCGGCGGACTCGGCACCGTATTTGTATGGGCCGGCGGCAATGGCGGGCTGATTGATAACGTGAATGCGGATGGCTATGCCAACTCGCGTTTCGTCATCGCGGTCGGCGCGGTTGCGAATAGCGGAAAGCGCTCGTCTTACAGCGAAATCGGCTCGCCGCTTCTCGTTTGCGCACCTTCAAATGGTGGATTCCTCGGCATCACGACCACCGATGTTAGCGGTGATGGTGGATATAATTTCAACGGCGCATTTGGCGAATCGCCGGACGTTAATTACACAAATTCTTTTGGCGGCACATCCTCGGCCACGCCGCTGGTTTCCGGCGTCGCGGCACTGGTGATGGAAGCAAACACAGCCCTTGGCTACCGCGATGTGATGGAAATCCTGACCAGCACCGCGACTAAAGTGGATGCCGCAGATGCAGGCTGGGCGACCAATGGTTCCGGCTTTCTTTTTAATCACAGCTACGGCGGTGGAATGGTGGACGCGACGGCGGCAGTCATCCGCGCTGAGAGCTGGGTAAATCTCGCGGCAGAAGTGCAGGAAGAGCGCGTGCTCGCGGCTCCCGCAGTCCCCGTCGTCATCCCCGATGCGGTGGGTGCTCTGGAGCGCGACTTCAATTTTTCCACTGCGCAGAATGTCCGCGTGGAGCACATCGAAGTGCAGCTCGACATCAAGCACGCCAACCGCAGCGATTTGGATATTTTGCTCATCTCCCCGTCCGGCCACATCAGCCGTCTCATGGATAAGCGCAATCGCCCAACCAGCGGCGAGCCAAACGCGGATTTTACCGACGGCAATCTCGGCTGGGTGTTCACCACGACGCAGCACTGGGGCGAAAACAGCCTTGGGACTTGGAAGGTAAAAATCGCAGACTCCGTCTCCGGCACACAAGGCTCGCTGATGAAAGCTCGCGTGCGAATTTTCGGCACGCCAGCGACAGACACCCGCTTCACCTTCGATAAGAAGATTGATACCATCGCAGAAGCTGGCGGTCAGATTGTGGTTCCCGTCTCCCGCTTAAACAACACGACTGGTTCGGCGACCGTGGACTATTTCATCAGCACCAAAGCCAGCGCGACTAACGCACTGGATTTCACCTCCGTCGCTGGCACGCTCACGTTTGCAGACGGCATCGCTTCGCAAAATATCACCATCCCGATTCTTGACGACGTATTGAATGAGGGGAACGAGCGCTTTTACGTCGTCCTGCGGAACCCTTCCACGGGCACGCTTGGCGGCATCACAGTGCAGACCATCCAGATCAATGACGACGAAGGCAACGCGGTGTCGGTAGTCGCCTCGGATGCAAACGCCGCTGAGACAAATTCAGCGATACAACTTCCAAACAACGGTGTCTTCACCATCAGCCGCCGTTTTCCGGAGCCCACGGAATTGGTTGTGAAATTCGCGCTCACACAGCCGCCGGGCCTTCCCATCCCAGTCGGCACGCCGAATTACGCGACGCACACAGATGACTACAATACGCTGCTCTTTCAGGCGAAAATCCCTGCATCCGCCACTTCGGTGGATGTGATGATTTCCCCAAAAGATGACCGCTTTTCGGAAGGCACAGAGTTGGTGGAAATGACCCTCGTCGCCGATGCCGCATACGTTATCGCCGCGCCGAGCAGCGCGATTGTGAGCATTGTGGATAACGACCTCATCCCAGTCTCCGTGACGGCGTCGGTTGCCAGCGTTTTGGAAAACTCAAACACCGAGATCGTTTACACGATTTTCCGCGATACAAACCAGCTAGATTCTCCGCTCAACATCTATCTCGAACCAAGCGGCAGTGCGGCTCCGCAGGTTGATTACGATCCACCTTTCCCCGCGATCATCACCATCCCGCCGGGCAAATCCACGGCAACCGTTTCCATTCGCCCGAATGATAACAGCACGCCGAATCCCATGAAAACCATCGTCCTCGGTGTTTCCCAAGGGCCAGAATACAAAGAGGGATTCTTCCGAACTGTGGAAGTGCGCATTTTTGACGACGAGCCTGTGCCAGATAAAGTGAAGCCCACACTGGCCATCGCCTTCCCCATCAATACGCAGCGATTCAATTCCCCGGACGCGATTCTGGCCAATGGCTCGGCTATTGATAACCCGGACAGCGCAGATCCCGCTAACCTCAATGTCGCCCAAGTCCGCTACCGCTTAAACCTCGGGCCTTGGAATGTCGCCACGCTGACGAACACCGCTTGGGATGCCGACATCACCGCACTTGCATTACTCGGTGATAATCGGTTCGACGCTTACTCAATTGACGAAGATGGCAACGAGTCGGCGATTTCCTCTGTCAGATTTGCGTATGTAAAAAACCGCGATCTTACTACTTCGATAGTCGGTCCCGGTGGAATCACTGCGGACTTTTTCGGCACACGCACTTTGGAAGTCGGCCAGCCTTACACCATTGTGGCAAAGCCCATCGGCTCCACGAGTCTCTTCGATGGATGGTCGGGAGAATATACCGCCACCAACAAAGTCCTCTCATTTATAATGCCCGATAAGGACATCTCACTCACGGCCACATTTTCCTTCCTGCTGATCAACGAGGCAGTCGCAGGCAAATACGCCGGACTTGTCCGGGATAATGGGAAGGCAAAAGGAATCCCAAGCTTCGAGTTATCCACATCCGGCTTCTTCTCCGCCAACGTGAGCAGGACTGGTAGATTCACCGGCACGCTCATCTTTGGAGGAGTAAAATACCGAGTCGCCGGAGACGTCACCGCATCCGGTGCCTACATCGGCCAAATTCCTCGCAAAAACAACACGCCGCTCGACATCACGCTCCAACTCGATGTCGATCCCGCGGGAAGCAAAACGCTCAATGGCCTCGTAACGGCTGGCGGGCGAGCGTCGGAAATCCGCAGCCACAAACAGCTCACAAAACCCGAGGCTGCATTCACGACCCAGGGCATTGTTGGGAAATACACCTTCCAATTGCCTATGGCAGAGACTGGCGACGCAGCAAAACCGCAGGGTACCGGAGTTGCGACTCTTGCGCTCGATATATCGGGCAGGATTCGCTGGTCGGGAGTGCTTCCAGATGGCACGCGCGTTTCGCAGACGGCGAGTTTGAGCAAAGACAAGACATGGCCTCTTTTCCTCAATCTCTACCGGGGGCGGGGCACCATGATGGGAACAGTTCTTCACGATAAACTCGCCATCAGCACGGACCTTTCGGGAGACGTGGATTGGGCAAAAATCGGCGATCCTCGCGACCCATTTTTCCCGAACGGATTCAATATCTCCGAATCCCGATTGCTCGGCTCAGAATACGTGCAGCCATTTCCCGGTCAGCGCGTGCTTGCGCCATTTGCCACCAGCAGCGGAAACGTAATCCTCGAAGAAGGAAATTTCCGCGCTCCTTTCCCGGTAAAGAGCCTGACGATCACAGAACTGAATAAGTTCCTCATCACCCCTCTGCAAGCGGATGAACTGGCTCTCTCGTTGATCAGCTCCAACGGCGCGATCACCGGTTCGTTCATCCATCCTGTCACCTTGAAGAAAACCAAAATCAGCGGCGTCGTCCTCCAGAAAACCGGTCGCGTAGTGGGTATATTCAATGGCACCACTCCGACGAACACCGCCCTGCAAACCGGACGGATGCTCATTTTGGTGCCCTCGATCTAAAATCGCGCACGATTTAGACGGAAGTGCTGACTTCGATCCTCGCTGCCTCCGCAGCGCAAACGCCGCCGACATGGCTGCTCGCCCCGTTTGTCATCCTGCTCGCGTGCATCGCGATTGGGCCGCTCGCGTTTCCACACTTCTGGCATCGGCGTTACCCCGTCATCGCCGTCGGGCTGGGGCTGATTAGCGTCGGCTACTTCCTCGCCACCGGGCGCGTCACGCCGATGGTCCACGCCGCCGAGGAATACATCGGCTTCATCGCGCTCATCGGCGCACTCTACATCATCGCGGGTGGGATTCACATCCGCGTCAGCGGCGAAGCGACGCCGATGGTGAACACCGTCTTCCTCGCCATCGGCGCTGTGCTTTCCAACATCATCGGCACCACCGGCGCATCCATGCTCCTCGTCCGCCCGTGGATTCTGATGAACAAATACCGCATCACCTCGTTCCACGTCGTCTTCTTCATCTTCATCGTCAGCAACGTCGGCGGCTGCCTCACGCCCATCGGCGATCCACCGCTCTTCATGGGCTACTTAAAAGGCATCCCGTTTTGGTGGACGGCGGAGCACCTCTGGCAGGGCTGGCTCATCGCGCTCATCCTGCTGCTCGGCATCTTTTACGTGCTCGACCGCATCAATTTCCTCCGCGCCCCCAAAGCCGTCCGCGAAGCCGAAACCGCGAAAGAAACATGGGAGTTTCGCGGCTTGCACAACGTCTTCTTCATTGCCCTTGTCCTCTTCGCCGTCCTGCGCCTGCCGATGTGGTGGCGCGAACTCCTCATGGCCGTCGCCGCAATCGGCTCCATGCTCACCACCAAAAAAGAAATCCACGCCGCCAACGACTTCAACTTCGAGCCGCTCAAAGAAGTCGTCTGGCTCTTCATCGGCATCTTCGCCACCATGGTTCCCGCGCTCCATTACTTGCAGGCCCAGCCGCCGCCCCTCACAAACGCTGGCTCCTACTACTGGGCCACCGGCCTGCTCTCCGGGATGCTCGATAATGCGCCCACCTACCTTGCCTTTCTCGCCACCGCGCTCGGCGCAAACCAGCTCTCGCTCGACAGCCAGACCGACATCGCCACGTTTGTCGCCAGCCATGCAGAAACCCTCCGCGCAATCTCCCTCGGAGCCGTCCTCTTTGGCGCCATGACCTACATCGGCAACGGCCCCAACTTCATGGTCAAAGCCATCGCCGAACACTCCAAAGTCCACACCCCCACATTCATCGGCTACATCTTCCGCTACGCCCTCCCGTTCCTCCTGCCCGTGCTAGTAATCGTCTGGCTCGCGCTATTCGTTTTGTAATCCGGTGTAGTCCAGTCACAATGTAGCCCAGTCACGCCGTGACTGGGCTACTTTCGCAAGCGCCGTGCCGCGCGTTTTGTCACAAAAAATCACTCGCCATTTTATGCGGCGAAAAGGTATCGGCGTCGTGCATGAGTCGCTGACTCGTCTATTTGAGGGAAACCTCCCAATTTTCGCCGTAGAAGCGCCGCCCCGCTCGCAAATATTCAGTTCGAGCATCGCTTCTGCCCATCGCTCCATGATTTACAGATAATTCTGAAACTTGCCGGGCTTTACGGATTGCGTCCTGCTTACAAATCTTGCTCGCGCCAGATACTTGGCGATTCCGAACTAATCCGAACTTTGAACACTTTTTTCCAAACCATCCGGGCCGCCTTGCTCGCGGCACTCACTTGCACGGCAGCGGCGCAGGTGTCTTTTGAGTTAAAGCACGACATTCCACCTGCATTTGGGACTCCACAGTCGCAGACACGTCTCGGCTACAGCGTCGCAGTGGATGGAGGATATACGGTCGTAGGGGCACCGTTTGATAGCCTCGGTGAATTATACTCTGGGGTGGTGAAGGTGTTTGATTCAAATTCAGGCGCTCTACTTCACACTATCCTAAACCCGACTCCAGCAAGCCCTGACCAGTTTGGCCGGTCGGTGGCAATTTCCGGCACACGAGTGCTGGTCGGGTCCGTGTATGTAGGCAGTGTGTATGTTTATGACCTTGGCGGCGCGACTCCGACGGTGCCTGTGGAGACGATTCCTAATCCCGTCTCGCCAACATATGTCAACTTTGGCGATATAGTGGCGATCTCCGGTGCGCGGGCGGTGGTGAACGGCAATGGAAACATTTATGTGTATGATTTGAGCAGCAACACACCGACGGTCCCGGTGATTACTCTCAGTAATCCCGATCCGGGTGCTAGTAATGGCTTCCCTTACTCGCTGGCACTTTCCGGCACTCTCGTAGTAGCTGGGGTATTTGGCGACGATACAGGAGCAGTTGATGCCGGTTGCGCATACGTTTATGACCTGAGCAGCAATACGCCGACGGTGCCGACTACCAAGCTCAACAATCCCGATCCTACAGCCAATGATTCTTTTGGATATCAGGTGGCAATCTCTGGTACTCGAGTGGTTGTTTTGGCTCCAGGAGACGACACATTGGCGACCGATGCCGGAAGTGTGTATGTGTTTGACGTCGCAATTGGTGCGCCAAATCTGCCTGTAGCTACACTGAACGACCCCAATCCGGTCACGTTCGGCGGGTATGAATATACAATTGCGATTTCCGGCACGCATGCAGTGGTGGGAAATCGTACAGACAGCACAGGCGCTCAATACGCCGGTATTGCGTATGTGTATGACCTCACCAATGCGATTCCAGGCACCCCAATTTACACGCTCAACAACCCTCTCCCGAAGCAGAACGGTGCTTTTGGTGCATCGGTAGCAATCTCCGGCACAAAGGTGGCAGTAGGTGCTCCTCACTTCGGACTCGATGAAAAAGAAGACGGTAGCGCATACGTATATGACACAAGCAGTGGCACGCCCACTACGCCTGCCGCCACACTCAATGCTCGCAGCCCGGGAGAGGAAGATACTTTCGGCAACTCGGTTGCGCTGTCTGGCAGGTGGATGGTCGTTGGTGCTCCTCATGCGTGGGATATAATTCCAGAGTATGCAGGGCACGCATATGTGTATGACCTGAGCAGTGCTACGCCAACGGTGCCTTTGGTCGAACTGAGCAACCCCAACCCGGAGGCGGGCGATCACTTCGGTTTTTCAGTAGCAATTTCCGGCTCACGGGTAGTGGTGGGGGCTTTCAGAAATAACACAGGGGCCACTGAATCAGGTACCGCCTATGTCTATGATATGATGAGCGCGACGCCATCGGAGCCTATTGCGACGCTGAATAATCCAAGTCCGGCTGAATATGACCATTTCGGTTTCGCAGTAGCAATCTCTGGCACGCGAGTGGTAGTAGGCTCTCGCTTGGACGATACAGGAGGGGAGGATGCGGGGAGTGCGTATGTGTATGATATGAACAGCGGGACACCTACGGTACCGATGACTACGCTTAATAACCCTAGTCCCGCAGAAGTCGATCAATTTGGCTGGTCGGTTGCGATTTCCGGTGCCCGAGTGGTGATAGGAAGCTCTTCCGGTAGCGCCTACATTTATGATTTATCCAGCGGGACACCTACCGCGCCACTGGTTACGCTGGATAACCCACCCCCCGCAACAGGTGATGCTTTTGGCTGGGCGGTGGCGATTTCCGGCACGCGGGTAGTCGTAGGTGCGCATGGAGATGACACAGGAGCAAATTCCGCAGGGAGCGCCTACGTTTACGACTTGGACAGCGCGACACCTACCGCGCCAGTAGCTACGCTGAATAACCCAAACCCCGCAGTAGGCGACTCGTTTGGCTTTTCGGTTTCTGTATCGGGTAACTGGATAGCAGTCGGAGCGATCTATGACGACACGGGGGCAGATTCTGCCGGGAGCACCTATATTTATAACCTAGGTAGCGGAACGCCCACTGTCCCTGTGGCCACTATCAACAACCCGCGTCCGTCTGTAGCCGACAATTTTGCCCGCTCGGTTTCCATTGATGGAACCAAAGTCGCAATCGGTGCCCCACTCGATGACACTGTGATTTTAGATAAAGGCTATGCGTATGTCTTTGCTCCTCAAGACGCCACTTCACCAGTGCTCTCACTTCCGGCAAACATCACCGTAGAGGCTACGAGCGCGCTGGGGGCAACTGTAACTTACACCTCGAGTGCGAGTGATGCGCAAAGCGGAATCGAAAGTTCCAGCTTCTTGCCCGCAAGCGGGAGCACATTCCCCATCGGCACGACGACGGTGAATGCAAGCGCAACGGATAATTCAGGAAACACGGCGACGGGGTTGTTTAGCGTGACGGTGGTGGATACTATGGAGCCTACGATTACCGGAACTTTTGCTCCGGTCGTGACAGTGGAAGGCAGGCTTTTGGCGGACTACAAGGGGCAGGTAGAAACGAGCGATCTAGTCGGCGTAACAAGCGTGACGCAATCACCTGCGGCGGGGACGGTGACAAGCGTAGGACCGCTCACAGTAACGCTCACCGCAGGCGACGCGGCGGGGAATACTGCGGACATTAGTTTCACGCTGGATGTGCTACCGTTGAGTGCTTTGAACGTGGTAAATACGGTGGCGATTGCGCAGGGCGCGGCGGCGCCGCGGGCGGGGACGAATGGATTGCCTGCGGATGCTGTGCTGGCGAGTTTTGGGATTCCGGCGATTGATGATGCGGGGAATGTCGCATTTGTGGCGAAGTGGTCGGGCAGTGGCGGGAAGGCGAAGGGGACGGGGCTTTTCCTCGGCAATCGGTGCCTCGCGATTGTGGGCGGCGATGCGGCGGCGATTTTGGCTGGCGCAAAGTGGGCGAGTTTTTCGGACCCGGTAATCGAGGGCGGCAAGGTCGCGTGCATTGCGAAATTGAGCACGGGCGTGACGGCGGTGGTGTGCAATTTCACGGGTGCTGTGCTGGAGAAAATCGCGCTCTCCGGCGAGGCTGCGGCAGACGCGGGGGATGCGAAGTTTAAGAGCTTCAAATCGGTCGCGCTGCGCGGTGGCACGGTGGGTTTTCACGCGCAGCTCACGGGCGGCACGCTGGCGGATAAGGTGACGGCGAAAAATGATTCCGGCATGTGGATTCGGGACACAGGCGGCGTGCTGCATCTCGTGTATCGCGATGGCTTCACGGTTGGCGGCGGTCAGGTGGTGAGTTCGTTTGTGAGCTTCGTGCCGAGCAGCGGTTCGGCGGGTCAGGGGCGCGGCTGGCTCTCGGAAAATAATGGCGGACTTGTGCTCTCGCTGAACACGTTTGGGGACAAAACAAAAGGGATCCTCTTCGGCGGATTCGGCGGCGACACGAAGCTCGCGCGTACTGGCGATGTGGGCACGAATTTCGCGCCGGCGCTGGCAGGCGCGAGCTTCGCGGGCTTCCGCTATCCGGCGATGAACGACGCGCTGGAGAGTGCATTTTTTGCGACGCTGAAAGTCGGACTCGGCGGCGTGACGAAAGCAGACGCAGGCGGCATTTTTGCAGGCAGCGCGGACTTCAACGGCAGCCTCGCGCCTTACGAACTCATCGCGCAAATCGGCAAACCCGCAGGCGCGACCGGCACGACATTTAGCACGCTCGGCGACCCCGTGCTTTCGCAAGACGGCGGCATCGCATTCAACGCAAAGCTGAAGGCGACAAAGACCGTGAAAGGCACCGAAACTATCTGGTGGCAACCGCCCAGCGAGCCGCTCCGACTTCTCGCCCAAAGCGGCGCAGCGACCGTCGGCGACATCGCTGGAGCGGAGTGGAAAACCTTCACCAACCTCGCCATCGCCGGCGGAGGACGCGGCCCCATTTTCGCCGCCACGCTCGTGCCGAAACGCGGCGGAGTCACCGCATCGACAGCGAGCGGAGTGTGGGCGACGGATTTTGAAGACAACACGCGCCTGCTTTTCCGCACCGGCGACACCATCAACGGCAAAACGCTCAAGAGCTTCACGCTGCTCAAAGCGACCGTCGGAAACGCGGGAGTGACGCGCAGCTTCAACGACGCCGCGCAAGTCGTCTGGCTCGCTACGTTCACGGACAAGAGCACGGCGATCATCACGACGGAAGTGCCGTAAGTAGCCCGGTCACGCCGTGACCGGATGCGCGGGAAAGCCAGTCACGGCGTGACTGGACTACTCTGGCTGCGTCGGCTTGCTAATTCCACAGCCCCGCGAGGTCGGGGTAGTGTTTGATCGAATGCGAGCAGCGATTGAAAAATGCCGAGCAGACATTGCAATATGCCAAGCCGCTGCTGCCGCTCTACGATTTGCGATCAGCGGGCGATCAAGCGCAACAGCAAGGTGCGGATTTGCAGGAGAGAAGATGAAATGAGTGAAATTTCTTTAACATTGCGCTTGCTAATTTGAAGCCGGGAAGTAGAAACGCGGGTTCCGCTGCGCTGAATTGCGTAGTGGTGTGCACACCAAACAATAATCAACACGAAGCGCGCTGAACACACGAATTTGCTCAAGATTCATTATTATGCGACACAATGCTCGCTTGGATCATCGGCAACCGTGACTTTGGCTCCCGCCGCGTCCTGTAATATCGAAATGTCATCATACGTCTCTAGTCCGGCTCAAATAGGTTATCCTGTGGTATCGTCGAAAGTTTCTGTCCGGCCCGTGTGTGTAGCCTTCCCGCTAAGAAGGGCATTTATTTTCTAATTCAACCCGCTCCGGGCGCGGGTTTTCACCCTAGCCGGGGGCATCGTCCTCAAACTGCAACCCAATATCATCGTCTCTATGTCAGAACGTCAAAACTTCGGTAAAATCAAGGAAGGCGCCGAACCGCCAAATCTCATCGAACTCCAAACAGATTCTTACAAGGAATTTTTGCAAGAGGGCGTCTCGCTCTCGAAGCGTAAGGAAATGGGGCTTCAAGCGGTGTTCCGCGAGGTGTTCCCGATCACCAGCTATGATGAAAAAGTAACGCTGGACTTTGATAGCTACGAAATCGCCGAGCCGAAGATGTCGCTCCGTGAATGTATGCGTGAGAGCCTGACTTATAGCGCGCCGCTTTATGTGACCTTCAAGATGAAGGTAGAAAAGGACTGCCGATTGAAGCTGATGTCTAGGCTAAGTTGAATCACTTTCAGCCTGCTTAGAATAAATTTAATAGGAAAGAGCTCAATGACGAATTTTCATTCTTT
>JANMLS010000034.1:0-25279 GCA_031372675.1 Verrucomicrobiaceae bacterium | reverse complement strand
CGGATTTCTCACTTTACTGCTTCACTCCACTCACAGCTTCATTCATCACGCGACTCGCTCCGCTTGCCATGCCAATCATCCATCATCATTTCACGCCACAGCCCATCCCGATGGGAACGTCAATCGCCGAACAAGGCGCGGTTGGTCAACCGCTGGGGTTCCCTTCAGCCTCTGATGTCCTCTCTAACTCAAACCTCAACCCTGCTTCCGACGTGCGCCGCCACCCCAGCGGTGCCAGCGCTTAGGTCGTTCGCGCTGAAATAATGAACTCTGAACAATTACATCAAAATCAAAACATGAAGAAATTACACCTCGTTACACTGGCCCTCTGTTTAGTATTTTCGGCTTGCTCCAAAGCCCAAGAGTCCAAAGAAAAGCAGCCAGAAGCCTCAGTAAACAATGATGGTAAATCTGCCGAAGAGCAATTTATGGAGCGCAAACCCGGATTTAACGGGTTTGCTCATTTAAATTTTAAAGCACAAAAAAGTGCTTTTGAGAGCCGGTTGAAGTTCTGGGAGTCTTGCAAATCAGCAAATGAGCTACTCCAAGCTAACAGACGGAATATTGATTACCACATTCTAACAGATACATTAATGGATATAAACAGTTCATTAGAAGCCGTTTTAGACTTAGAAGAACTTCTCTCGCGAGAAGCGAAATCGCCGTTTGATCAGCGAAGCATTGATCTGGTGATGACTAGCCACATTAACGTTATCCAAAAAATGAATTCTGCCATTCCAGTCTTACAGAAAGCAGGTGAGACCATTCCCAAGTTGCACGAGATATGCAAAGCAGCTTTGTTTTCGATCGGGGACATTAAAAAGCAGCTTATATTCGAAAGATTTAAACAATATGATGCAGCCGGTGGAAGTGCTGAAGCATTGGCTAAATCCCTCGGTATTAAACTATGAGATGGCGAACAAGGCGCGGCTGGACAACCGCTGAGGGAAAAAGGGGTCAGGCGAGGGGAAAACGGGGTCAGCGAGGAAAAGAAAATGATTTTCGACATTTGTTTTAGCTATAAAGGCAGCTTGCAGTGCTGTAAGGCATCAGAAGTTAATAACGTATGGCAATTTTTGAATCAATTCATTTCTTTATTCTCGCCTGACCCCTTTTCCTCTCTTTTCCTCTTGAGTAAATCGGTAGTTTCACCTTTTTGGTGAGCGCCTCCATTTTTAACGAAGCCGTGAATCGTAAATTCCGCATCCCATCGCTGCTGTCCATCCTCGCGCTCGCCGTCTTTTCGGCGTCCGTACCTGCTGCGACGGAGACAGCTCC
This sequence comes from Verrucomicrobiaceae bacterium, assembly GCA_031372675.1. Taxonomy (GTDB): domain Bacteria; phylum Verrucomicrobiota; class Verrucomicrobiia; order Chthoniobacterales; family Chthoniobacteraceae; genus SXWH01. The sequence continues at coordinate 24,001 of JANMLS010000034.1, read as the reverse complement.
CGCGCAGGCTGAGGCTCCCGCTGCGGCGAAGCCGCCGACGGACATCAAGTTCATCGATCCGCACGTTCACGCGATGTCTGTCACGCCGCTTGGATTGCGGGCGGTGGCGAACTGGATGGAGCAGCGCGGCGTCGAGCGCTGCATCGTCAGCCCGCTCAATCACAAGGGTTCGCGCCCGAAGACCGAGGAGGAACGCGCTACGATGCTCGCCAATTTCCTTCCCTACAAAGGCCGCATTGATCGCATGACGATCATTGATGCGGGCGAAGTGGAGAATGCCGAGCAGGCAATTGCCATCCTCAAACGCGAGATGGCCGATGGCGCAATCGGCTTCGGCGAGCACTACGGCGTCGGCCTGATGTTCGACGACCCGAAGAACCTCATGCTTTACGAAGCCTGCGAAAAAGTCGGGCTGCCCGTGATGTTTCACATAGACCAAAATAAAAACATGGTCGAACCCGGCATGGCTCGCGTGGACCGCGTGCTGAAAATGTTCCCCAAGTGCAACCTCGTCGCCCATGCGTATTGGTGGCGGCAGCTCAAGGACGCTGACCGCCAGCTTCAGGAACACCCGAATCTTTACGCCGACATGTCCGGCCACGTCGTCGTCCAAGTCCTCGAACGCGACCGTAAGTTCGCGCGGGAATTTCTCATCCGCAATCAGGACAAAATCCTGTGGGCGACCGATGAAGGCTGGTGGTCATTTGCCAACCCCGACCGCCAGATGAACAAGCACTACACTTTCTTCGAGGAACTCAATCTGCCCGACGAAGTCCGACGCAAAATCTACTGTGAGAATGCCGCGAAAGTGTTCGGCTTGGGAAAAGACAAAAAGTGAAAGTGGGTTTGCAAAAATCTTTAATGAGAACGCTGCACGACCTGCTGGCCATCACTTCAAAAGCCGCTGCATCCCGGCGCTTTTGTAATTTGATCCTAACGTCCTAGCGTTGGCTCGGTAGCCAGCCGTGAACTTGCGAGTATCCCATCTTTCCGTCTGCCTTGCGGCATTGTTTTGCGCTGCACAGTCGCTTGGCGCGGATTTGGCGGGCTACCAAAAGAGCGTCGCGCCGTTCTTCAAGACGTATTGCGTGAAGTGCCACGGGCCGGAGAAAAGCAAGGGCGGCATCGCAGTCCATACGCTTGGCGGCGATCTTTCGGCGGGGCAAGAGTTGGAAAAGTGGGAGTCTGTTTTGGAGATGCTGGGAATGGGCGAGATGCCTCCGAGCGACGAACGCCAGCCGACGAAGGCCGAGGTCTTGGCGGTGAGGGATTGGATCGAGGCGGGGTTGCGCGATTATGTGAAAAAGGCCAGCGCGGTGAAGAGCGAGCCGCAGACCCGGCGGCTGACGAATGTGGAATACGAGAATACGCTGAGCGATTTGCTCGGTTTCGAGTTCGCCGTCATCGGCGACCTGCCGGAGGACCCTGAGCACCACTATCATTTTAATAACACTGCCGAGCTGATGCGGATCGGGCCGGAGCAACTGGACCGCTATCTTGAGATCGCACGCAGGGCGATGCGTAGCGCGATTGTGGACGCGGAGAAGCCTCAGGTTATCAAGGTTCGCGAGCGGTTTCAGCCGAGCGGCAGCCATAGCGGGCAGGCCAAGGATGAGTTCAGTGCGTTGATTAGTAAGTTTAACGGTAGTCAGACTGCGAAACTGATGGTTTCCGGTCCGCCGCTCACGGGTGAGTTTCGCTTTCGGATGAGTGCTTCTGCGCTGTTGGTGCCCGGTTTCGACGAGATACCTTTTGAGACGTTTATGGGGATGCCGATTGACGGGGATCACACCGAGAAGCCGCATCGGATTCTCGGCACGGCCTACCTGAGCAACTCGCCGGACGAGCCGAAGGTCTATGAGTTTCGAGGGCGGATTGAGAACATCCCCTACTCCACTGCGACGGATAAAAAAACCGGCGCGACTGTGCATCGTCGGGAGCTTCAGTCGCAGATTATTTTTGATAACGGCGAGCCGAATAGTGGCAACGGATTTTCGCACTATCAGCGGCAGTTTTCTTTGCTGCGTGCGGTCGTCAATTGGATCGAGTTTGAGGTGCCAGTGGTGGATGTCTGGCCGCCCAAACACCACACCGATATTCTGTTCGAGTCGCCGCTGAGGAATACCAACGAAGCGGCTTATGTCCGGGCGGTGCTGGAGCGATTTATGTCCAGAGCCTATCGCCGACCAGCCTCCGGCGCGGAAGTCGAACGGTTCGTGAAGGCTTATGCTTTGATTCGCCCCACTGTGCCCACTTTTGAAGAAGCGATGCGCGAGACTCTTGCGCTGGTCTTGGTCGCGCCGCGATTCCTTTATCACACGGAGTCGGACCGGGAGATGGACGAGCACTACGCGATGGCGTCCCGGCTTTCGTATTTTCTGTGGACGAGTATGCCCGACCGGGAGCTGTTGGATTTGGCGGCGAGGAAAAAACTCGGTGATCCGGCGGTGATTGAGCAGCAGGTGTTGCGTCTGCTCGCAGACGAGAAATCGCAGCGTTTTGTGAAAAACTTCACGCTCCAGTGGATGAGCATCAAGAAGTCGCTGACGGTGCCGATTAACAATGATTTGTATCCTCATTTCCTCAAACTTCGGCGAGCGGGCGAAGTGGCTGGAACGGAATTTCCCTACAGGCCATCCATTCGCAAATATATGATGGAGGAAACCATCGGCTTTGTAGGTGAACTCATCCGCCAAAACAAAAGTGCGCTGAGTGTCGTGAACTCCGACTTTGCCTACCTCAACGAGCGGCTTGCGGCGCACTACGGCGTGGAGGGCGTGAAGGGAATGCGGATGCGCCCAGTGCCGATAAAACAGGAGCACAACATCGGCGGGCTGCTCACGCACGGCTCGGTTTTGATCGGCAATGGAACGGGCACAGCACCGCACCCGATTTATCGCGCAGTCTGGCTGCGCGAGGCGATTTTGGGCGACTCTGTCGCGCCGCCGCCGTCGGATATTCCGGCGCTCAGTGATTCGGGCGAGTCGCTGGAGAAGGCGCTGTCTATTGCGCAGCTCTTGGCGAAGCACCGCACGGTGGAGTCCTGCAACGACTGTCACTTCCGGCTGGACCCGTGGGGACTGCCTTTTGAGCAATACAACGCCATTGGAAAATTCCAGCCGAAGGTGCCGAAGGACGGCGCACGCATCGCTCCTTTTAATGATACCCAGCACGGCGACCTGAAGGGCTACCAAAAGTATCTCGATACGATCCAAACCATCGAGGTCAACGCCAAGTCCCGCGTGCCACACGGCCCGGAAGTCAACGGGATGCACGAACTCAAAGCCTACTTGCTCAAGGAGCACAAAACCCACATCGCCGAAAACGTGATTCGCCGCTTGCTGGCTTACGGCATCGGTCGGAGCCTGACTTATCGCGACCGTTTCGCGGTGAAGGAGATTTTTTCCCAGAACGAAAAGAAGCACTTCCTCATGCGGGATGTGATCGTCTCGATCTGCAGGAGCGACGTTTTCAAAGAATCCGCAGCGAACCCCAAAAAATAACTATGAAACAAAAATCCTGGCACCTGAACCGTAGAGACTTCCTGAAAGGCGCGGGCGTGGCGCTCGCGCTCCCTTACCTCAACGCGATGGAGTGCATGGCGAAAGCCGCGCCTCGCACTGCGGGCAAGCCGCTGCCCAAGCGATTTATGGGCATCTACATTTCCTACGGCGTGTATCAGCCCGATGGCCCAAACGGCATCCCGCAGAAAAAGCCGGACGGCACTTATCAGCACCACGATTGGAGCTGGTGGCCGCAGGGTGCGCCGGGGGCGATCACGTCATTCAACAAATCCAGCGAGCCATTTAGAGAACTCAAAGACAACGTGACCTACCTGCGCGGCCTGGATCACAAAAGCGGATATAAACTCGGCGGACACAGCAGCGGCGATGTGTTCCTCACCGGCGCGAATATGGGCGAAACAGAGTCGGCTAATAACATCTCCATCGATCAGTTGATGGCCTCGCATCATAGCGGCCAGACACGCCACAGCTCGCTGGTCATTGGCACCGAAGGCGGCACGGGTTCCTATTTGAAAACCAAAACGATGTCGCACCGTGGCCCCGGCAAGGCGATTCCCTCGATGCACAAACCGCAGGAGATTTTCAGCCGACTTTTCAATCCGTATGGCGACAAGGGAGTCGAGCAAGTCCGCGCCGGCCTCAAGCGCGACGCGAGCCTGCTCGACTTGCTGCTGGATGACAGCAAGAGCTTTCACCGTCTGCTCGGCGTGGAAGACCAGCGCAAGATGGACGAATACCTGGAGTCCGTTCGCGAGATCGAAAAGCGGGTCGAGAGCACCAGCATGTGGACCCACACACCGCTGCCAAACATGGATACCAAAGGCTTGAACTTGGAGGTCAACCACAAGATGCCGCGTGAATATATCCGCGTGATGTACGATCTCGCCTACCTCGCGTTCCTCACCGATCAGACCCGCTTCGCAACCTTCATGACCGAGAGCGAGAACTCACAGGACAGCGAGTTGTGGAACTACGCAAACTACGCGCTCGGCTACAAGGGCGCGACCCACGACATCGCTCACAAACGCCCCGCCGATTTCTCCGGACAGTGGGACCTTTGGCGCAACGAAAACCACGCCTATTTCCTCAAGCGCCTCGCCAGCACGAAGGAGGGCGACGGCACGATGCTCGACAACACGCTCGTCTTCTACGGCTCGGCGCATCCGCACAATTCGCACAGCGGCGTGAACTACCCGCTGCAACTCGCAGGCGGCAGAAACATGGGCTTCAAACACGGCCAGCTACACGAGTTTGTGGACGGGAAAAAAGTGCCACTCTCCAACTTGTTTGTGACCATGCTTCAGGCGATGGAAGTGCCCACCGAGAAATTCGCCGACAGCACCGGCACGCTCAACCAACTGCTGAGAGCCTGAGCGATGTTCAATCGGGCAATTTGCATCCTTACTGCGCTGCTGGCGCTGGGCGCGCCGTCGGCATTTGCGCAAGCGCAGGTGCCGAAAGCACTCCCCGCAGTGCTCGTCATCGGAGACGCGGTTTATCAACAACATGCGCAGATGGTGAGAGGGGAATTGAAAAGCAGCGCGACCGTGATTTTTGCCACATGGCCCGCGAACATTTTGCCAAGCTCCGGCAGCGCAATCGAGCAGCTCGATCTGCTGCTCGGCCTCAAGGATGCGACCGGGAACGATGTGCCGGAAAGCAAGCGCCAGACTTGGAAAGTCATCCACTTAAACGTCGGGCTGGGCGATCTCATCCATCGTGTGCCCGGCCTCAAATCGCACCGCAGCCTGCCTCACGACGCTGGCGGAATCATCATCTCCGCCGCCGACTACGGGAAGAATCTCGATACGCTGATCCCGCTGATCAAAAGGAAAGCGCCACAAGCCAGAATCATCTGGGCGAGCACGACACCGATCCGCTCCTCAAGTGGCAATTGGTTTAAGCTGGGCAGCGAGATCGAGTTCAACCAAGTCGCCGAGCGCGTGATGAAAAAGCACGGCATCCCGATCAGCGACATGCACGCTTACGCACTCAGCATCCTCGATATGAAAAAGCCCAACGCACTGGACCCGTTCTTTTTTGATAGCAAACCACTGCCCCCGCCGATGGCAGCCAGCATCCTAAAAGCACTGAAACCATGAACCGCATCCTCATTTGCATCGCCGCGCTCTCGTGGCTCCTGCTCCCCGCACTGCACGCCGCAGAACCGCGCGTCATTTTCCTCGGCGACAGCATCACCTACGCCGGTCGCTGGCCGACTGCGGTGGAAGCCGCGCTGCGCTCCACTCCGGCTTTTGCGTCTGCGGAGTTCGTCAATTTCGGGCTGGCGAGTGAGACGGTTTCGGGGCTTTCGGAGCAAGGTCATGCGGGAGGGAGATTCCCGCGCCCCGATCTGCACGAGCGACTGGCTCGCATTTTGGACGCCTTCAAACCCACTCACGTTCTTGCGTGCTACGGCATGAACGACGGCATCTACTTGCCGCTCGATGAAACGCGGCAGAAAGCCTATCAGGACGGCATCACGCGACTGAAAACGGAGGTGGAAAAGCGGGGTGCGAAACTCGTTTTCATCACGGCTCCGTTGTTTGATGGGGATCGCAAATCGGCAGATTCGCAGAGCTACGATGCGGTGCTGGATGCCCAGGCTGCTTGGTTGTCATCGCAAAAAAATTGGCAGGTCATAGACATCCGCCCCGACCTGCGAAACGCCGTGGCGGAGGCGAAGCAAGCCGATCCCAAATTCGTCTATGCGGGCGACAAAGTGCATCCAAGTCCGCAAGGCCATGATTTCATCGCTGCATCGGTCACGCGGCAATTGTGGCCGCTTTGGCAGTTGCCGGGAAAGCCAGTGCCCGCCGATGCCAAGGCCATTTCCATCCTCAGCAATCGCCACACGATTCTCCAGCGTGCGTGGCTGAAAAAAACCGGGCACAAACGCCCCGGCGTGCCCGATGGCTTGCCGCTGGAAGAAGCCGAGCCACAGGCGGAGAAACTGCTGAAAGATTACCGCGCCGCTTTGCAGCCTGCCAACTGACATCCCAATTTCCATGAACTACAAACCTACCACCACAAACCTTCCTTCACTGCTCGCCGCGCTTTTGCTCGGCGCCAACGCTCTCGCCGCAGAGCCGACTTTTTACAAAGTAGCTCCGCTTTTTTCCACCGCGCCCGATCCGCTGAAGTCGGTGGAAACCATCACTCGTTTCGGGCCTGTCGGAATCGCGGTGGAGCTGCACCAGCCTGCATTTGCGATGCAAGTCGGCGATGTCGAGAAGGGTTCGCCTGCGGAAGCGGCGGGACTCAAAAAAGGCCAGTTCATCCAGTCCATCAATGGGCAGGTGCTCAAGGACATTGACCCGCGCATCCAGCTCGGCGGCATCATCGAGGCTGCGGAGGCTGCGGACGGCGTGCTCAAATTCATAGTGAAAGAAAACGCCGCCGCTGCTGCGAAGGAAGTGGTCGTGAAGATTCCCGCCCTCGGTGCTTACGCAAAAACGTGGCCGCTCAATTGCGCGAAGTCCGATAAAATCGTGCGCAATTTCGCCGACTACCTCGCCAAGCCCGGCACGGACAAAGGCTTTGCGGACTTCGGCATGTTGTTCCTCCTTTCCACCGGCGAGGAAAAAGACCTCGCCGTGGTGCGCGAGTGGGTGCGCGGCCTCGCGAAGAAAAATGCCTCCGGCTACGCATGGCACATCGGTTTTGGCGGCATCCCGCTTTGCGAATACTATCTGCGCACAGGCGATGCGGAGGCGTTGCCGATTATCCAAAAATGGGTCGAAGCCGCTGCGAAAGGCGAATACCTCGACGCTTGGGCGGGACGCGGCGGAGTGCCGAAACTCAGCTACGGAAACGGCCATCTCAACGCGGGCGGCACAGCCGTCGTCACGTTCCTGATGCTCGCCAAACAATGCGGCGCGGAGGTGGATGAAAGCCTGCTCAACCGCACGCTCGTCCACTTTTTCCGCTACGCGGGACGCGGCATCAATCCTTACGGCGACGACCGCCCGGAGACTTCGTTTGTGGATAATGGCAAGCACGGCAACCTCGCCTTCGCGATGGCCTCCGCCGCTTTGCTGACGCCCGACGGCGAAAAATCCATCTACGCAAAAGCGCGCGACATCTGCGCGATGACGAGTTTTTACACCACCACCTTCATGCTCCACGGACACACCGGCGGCGGCATTGGCGAAATCTGGCGCAGCGCTTCGATGGGTCTGCTCCACGAAAAAAAGCCGCTGCAATACCGCGAGTTCATGGACCACCGGAAGTGGCACTACGACATGTCGCGACGCTTCGACGGTTCGTTCGGCATCCTCGGCGGCGCGGGCTACGACGATTTGCAATGGGGCGCGTGCTACCCGCTCGCTTACACGATTCCGCGCAAAACGCTGCGCATCACCGGCGCGGCTCCGGCGAAGTTTTCCAAAACGCATCCGCTCCCCGCGCGGCCTTGGGGCACTGAGGCGGACGACGTTTTCCTCTCGATGGAACCTGCCGCCAGCAAAGGCGGCAAACCCCAAGACATCTCCGGCGAAGTGCTGACGAAAGACTCCGCGAAGCCGCTCATCCTTCGCCTTAAATCCGCAGAGCAGCCCGACGACGAAATCCGCCGCTACGTTTTCCACCCCGAATACATCGTGCGCTACATGGCCGCAAACATGGCCGCCGGACTCACTGCGGACTACATGTTCCCAAAGCCCGGCCAGCGCGTCCGCACGGAATTGCTGGAGGAGTTTTCCCGCCACACCGACCCGCGTGTTCGCAACGCCGGACTCCGCGCTTCCATTCGCGGCTTCAATCCCGCCGACGAGCGCTCGCAGCGCCTCTTTGCTTTTGCGGTTGAGCGGCTCAAAGACGAAAGCGAATCGTGGTTTATCAAAGACACCTGCCTCTCGCTCATCGCGCAGGGCACGGCGGATATGATCGTCCCGCACGTCGATCTCCTCATCACCTTCCTCAAACACAAAGAACAGTGGCTTCAAAACGGCGCACTCAACTGCCTCGCCAAAGTCATCGCCGACGAACGCGCTTACGCAAAAGTCCTGCCGCCTGTCAGCGAACTCATCCGCAGCACCCCGCGCCAAAGCACCACCAGCGGCCCCATTTTTGCAATCCGCCAGCAGCTTCCAAAAGCCACCCCGAAAGTCCGTGACCTCGCGCTCAAGACCATCGGAGATTCTTACGTGAACTACTCCGGCGGCGACAAATGGATCGGCGGGCAGGACATGATCAGCCATCGCAAGGACACGCTCGCCGTCATCGCCACCGCGCTCGCCGAGGTGCCCGGCGGCTTCGACGTGCTCTACCAAGTTTCCAAAAAGCAGTTCCCCGGTGAACCGCTGCCGCACGATGAAATTTTCCTCAAAGCAAACCCGGAAAAATTCGGCCCCGAACTCAAAGCCGCAATCCTCCCGCTCATCCGCGAAAAACTCATCTACCAATACATCGGCGAAAACCGCCGCACCATTCTCAGCGACATCGCGAAGCCCGCGCAGCGCAGCGTCGTCACCAACACCCTCGACGGCCTCGTGGACCTCTACCAAAAAATCGGCGTCCGCGACTATGACTGGAAACCCTTCGGCCCCGACCTCAAAAACGCGCAGTGGAATTACCACTCCTTCGACCCCAAGGAGACGCAGAAACACGACCTTTCGCCGTGGCGCTACCGCACCGTCACCTACCCGGCGGGCATGGAAAACTGGTTCGCCCGCGACTTTGATCCCGCCAAAGTTGGCTGGAAAAAAGGCCAGTTCCCCATCGGCCAGTTCGACGGCAAACTCGGCGACATCAAAAGCCCCTACACCGTTTGGGGCGAAAAACCACGCACGCTGTGGGAAAAAGAAGTGCTGCTCGTAAATGGCACGTTCGATTTACCAGCGCTGAAACCCGGTCACTCCTACCGGCTCCGCGTCCAGACCGGACAAGGCGTCGGCGCGGGCGATGGATTCAAGGTTTTCATCAACGGCAAACCACTCGTGGAAAATAAGCTCGGTCTCGGACGCCGCGAGGGCGACAGCATCCGTGGCGGCTGGATCACCGCAGAGTTTGGGCAGGAATTTGGCAAAAGCCCCGTCACCATCGCCGCCACCACGTTCCTAAAATACGGCGACCGCGCCATCGTCACCATGCCGCCCGTCCCGCGAGGCATCTTCAGTATGTGGCTGGAGGAGCGCAAACTCCCGCCGCTCGACGACGCCGTTTTACGCAAAGCCGCCGTCTTTACGCCGATGCTTTCGTCGGAATGGCAGATGCAAAACGACCCCGTCGCCGAAAAAACTCCGCCCGATGAGGACAAGTATCATTACGACGGCAAACATGTCGCCAACCCCGCTGTCATTGGCGCGTGGACCGTCATCGAACAAGTCGCCAGCATTGACTCCTTCACCGGCCCCGCGAAAAAACCAAACCTCGGTCGCCCTCTTTTCCGCACCATCACCTTCAAACCCGACGGCACCACCAACGAATCACGCTGGATTTGGACCGGCGATATGCTCCTCGATTTGGAAAACAGCGTCGCCCACAAAATCACGCCAAAGACCATCGAAGGCACGGCATATCTCATCATCGAATCCGGCGGCTTCAGCACCAAAAACCCCGCCGGCTGGCAGACTCCGCTGATGGTGCTCAAGCAGTAAAAGCGGACCGCAGTTAAGTTCAGCGAAGCACAGGAGACGTAACGGAGTCCCGATGTATCGGGACTCCTTTACGCTTTCCGCCTTAAAAACGCTGCTTTCTAGCTAATGAGATTGAATCGCAGAAAACTCTTGCGCATGAGATTCATTCTCAATAGATACCGCGCTTCAAATGAAAACCACCACCAAAAATTCGCCCGGCACCAGAGCGACTAGTTCTGTGCCGATGTCTATCGTGAGCGCGGTTGCGCTCGTCATCGCTGCTGCAAATCCTGCGCACGCACAAAATGCGCGGACTCCGCTCTCGACGCCCACTTTTCAGCTCGAAACTGTCGTCGTGGAGGCGGACAGCGCGCCGCTTATTCAGGCTCCATTTTTGGATGCGGTGACGGGTGTGCGGATTAACTCTGGCAAAAAAACGTCGGTCATTGATTTCGACGCTTTCCCGAAGATCACGAATAACAATTACCGGCAGGCGCTGGCGAAGACGCCCGGCCTTTTTCTGAGCGAAGAAAGCTCGCCACTCGTGAGCATCGGGTATCGCGGCCTCGATCCGCATCGCGTGCAGTTCACGCAGGTGCTGAAGGACGGCATCCCGATTCACGCCGATCAATTCGGATACCCGGAGGCATACTACACGCCGCCGCTCGATACGGTGGACCGCATGGAGTTTTCGCGCGGCGGTGCGGCGCTGGCTTTCGGGCCGCAGCCCGGCGGTGCTCTTAATTACGTGACGAATCGCCCGCGCACGGATGTGCCGTTTGCCGGTGGAAGTTCGCACACGTTTGGCAGCGATAATTACTACTCCACTTTCAACTACGTGGAAGGAACGGTCGGGCGGCTCGGCTACTACGGCTATTTTAATCACCGCCAAGGCGACGGCTTCCGCACTACGAACAGCGACTACGAGCTTTTCGCGGGAAACATCAAACTCGTGCTCGATGGCACGACGGACAGCCGCTGGATTCTCTCGCTGGAAGGCTACGAGGAAGAACACGGCGAGCCGGGCGGACTGACTTTTCAGGAAGGGCCGGGATTTGTGAACTACAACACCGACCGCGATGATGCTTCGCGGTTGTTCGACCGCTTTGAGCTGAAGCGCTACTCGGCGTCGCTCCAGTGGGAGCGCGACTTCAGCGAGGATACAAAAATGGTCAGCTCGCTGTGGGGGACATACTACTCGCGATACAGCAGCCGCCAGCGCGGCGGGGGATTTGGCAAGCTGCCAAGCGGGCCGGATGCGGGGACGAATACCGTCGAGCATCAGCAGTTCTACACGCTCGGCTTCGAGACGCGCCTGCGCCACGATTACGAGTGGCTCGGCGGAAAACACACCATCGCCGGCGGTGCGCAATTTTACCGCACGGAATCCCCGCGCGAAGACCGCCGTGGAAGCAGCTCGGACGCAAGCGGAGGAAGGCTCAGAGCTGATTCCGACCGCGACGTGACTTATCTGCCGCTGTTCGTGGAAAACAAATTCACCTGGGGCAAATTCTCGATCACTCCCGGCCTGCGGCTGGAGAATGTGTGGCAGGGCGTGAAGGAGAATGTGAACCTCTCCAAGTCCGCCGCCGGTGTGCCGCTCGCAGACACGGAGGACCATGAATTCGTCCCGCTGCTCGGCCTCGGCTTGAGCTACGAAGTCGCTCCGAAAGTGGAAATCTACGGCAACATCGCGCAGTCTTATCGCCCGAAAATTTACACCCAAGCAGTGCCGACGGATGGCACCGCGCTGGTCCCTGCCGACCTTCAGGAAAGCAAGGCGTGGCAGTACGAAATCGGCTTCAAGGGCAACCCGACGAGCTGGGTGAACTGGGATGCCAGCGTCTTCCTGCTCGACTTCGATGATCAAATCGGGCGCGTCGCTTTGCCCGGCGGATTTAGCACCGTCGGCAATGTGGGCCGTGCGCAGCATTTCGGAATCGAAGTGGGCGCGGAGCTGGATTTCATCGGCCTCGCCGACTCGCTGCAAGGCAACACATCCGCACCCGCAGATGGCAAGACCGCTGCACGCACGACGCTCGCCGAGCGCTACGGATCGCTCAGTCTTTATGGCAATGTGATGCTGCTCGACGCGGAGTTTGTCTCCGGCCCACTCGAAGGCAACACGCCTCGCTATGCGCCGGATTACCTCGTGCGCACCGGGCTGATTTACCGCGCACCGCAGGAAAAATTCACGGTCGCTTTCACCGGCACATTTACCGGCGATTCATTTGCCGATGATAACAACACGCCGCAGCGCTTCGTCCCCGCGCACATGGTGTGGGACCTCACTGCTGAGGCGAAAGTCTGGAAGGACACCGTCTCGGTGAATGCGGGGATCAACAACCTCTTCGACGAAGACTACTACAACCGCATCCGCGACGACGGCATTGACCCGGCAAGCGGACGCAATTTCTACGTCGGCATGTCGCTGAAATTCTAAGCGCAACACGCAGCAGATTTGCAAAAAGCGCGTGGACGTTCGACACGTCCACGCGTTTCGTGCAAATAGGGGACGCCTCAAACTTTCACCAAAACAGAACCCGATGCCGGATATCAAAACGCTCTTCATCAATGGCGGCCCAATCATGTGGCCGATTCTTGTTTGCTCCATCGTCGCGCTGACTGTTGTCGTAGAGCGCTTGTTTTTTGTCTTCGCGGAGGTCGCGCGGCGGCAGCGAAAAGTGGTGGATGCCATGCTGGATGCCGTGGAGCAGGGCGATCCCGACCGGGCGGTGAAAGTCGCGCAGGGGACGAAAGATTTTGTCGCACGCACGCTGTGCGCGGCGCTTTCACATCGCCGGGAAAAGAGCATCTCCAGCGCGTTGCTTCGCTCCGCCGAGCAGGAACTTGCCCGCTACAATCGCGGCCTTTCCACGCTCGACACGATCATCACTCTCGCACCGTTGCTCGGCTTGCTCGGCACGGTCACGGGCATGATGTCCTCCTTCGGAATGCTCGGCGGTAGCGAACTCGCTGCGCCCACCGCCATCACCGGCGGCATCGCCGAAGCGCTCATCGCCACAGCGTTTGGCCTTGGCGTCGCAATCACTGCGCTCATCCCTTTTAACTACCTGAACGCCCGGCTGGAGCACGCCCGCCGCGAAATCCAGGACGCCGCCGCGCATGTGGAAATCCACCTCGCGCAACTCACGCAAAAGCCATGACGATCATCCCTTCCCCACGCGGGCAAAAGCGGGCGCGCATCGAAATTATCCCGCTGATAGACATCATGTTTTTCCTGCTTGCGACCTTCGTGATGGTGTCGCTCTCGATGGTGAAAAATCAGGGCATCCCCGTGCGGCTACCATCCGTCGCGACCGGCCAGCCGGAGGAGCGGAAAGACGCGGCAACCATCACCGTGAGCGCAGCCGGGCAGCTCTACCTCGACAAAGAGGAACTATCGCTCGAAGCCCTTTCCACCAAGCTCGCCGCGCTGAAGAACGCAAATGCGGAGCTGAAAATCTTCATCAACGGCGATGAGGATGCGCGACTCGGTCTTGCCATCGAAGTGCTCGATACCACGCGGCAGCTTGGTATTTCCAAAGTCGCATTTGAGACGAAGAAAAAAGCGAAGTGAACGCTGCGCAACCAGCACTGGCCGCTGCCCGCCCGCGCTATTCGCCGTGGCCTTACCGACGCCGGCTTTGGGGCGCAGCCGCGATTGCGCTCGCCGTCCATGCAGTCCTCTATTTTTCTGGAAAGCCAGCGGTGCTCACCGACGTGGAATTTGGCATGGAAGAACCGCCCGCGAGCGTGGAAGTGGACCTCGTGGAAACCGCACCGCCCACGCCCGCCGAGCCTCCACCGCCAGAACCTCCGCAGCCCGATCCACCAACTCCAGAGCCAATCCCGGAACCACCAAAACCGGAGCCAAAGCCGGAGCCTGATCCAATTTCCGAGCCGCCAAAACCAGCAGCCAAGCCCGATCCAAAACCAACACCCCGACCGGCGGTTCAAAAACCACAGACCACACCGCGCACGCAGGCCGCGACTTCCTCAAAGCCCGCCACAGGCGCAGTCGGCACCCCGACAGGAACGCAGGGCGGCACGACCAGCGGGCCGGGGCATCTCTACAATCCAAAGCCCGCTTACCCTACGGAAAGCCGCACGGCCAAAGAGCGCGGCACCGTCCTTCTCTCCGTCGCCATCGAGGCATCGGGCCGCCCCGCGAGCGTCAGCATTTCAAAAAGCAGCGGCTATTCGCGGCTCGACCGCGCTGCGCAGGAGGCCGTCAAGCGCTGGCGATTCAAGCCCGCGATGCGCAACGGCGTGCCCTTTGCCGCGAGCGTCACCGTCCCCATCCGCTTCGAGTTGCCGAGGTGATTCTGGACAAGGTGGTTTCGAGCGGTAGAGTCGCGCCCTTTTATTTATGAGCAAAAGCATACATGTCGCCATCGTAGGAGCCACTGGAGCCGTCGGAATCGAAATGATGAAGACGCTGGAGAAACGCAATTTCCCGGTTGGGAAACTGACGCTTCTCGCGTCGGCACGCTCGGCTGGGAAAGCGCTGCCGTTTAAGGGCGAGATGATCCCCGTGCAGGAACTCACGGAGAAATCGTTTGCGGGTGTGGACGTGGCGCTTTTCAGCGCGGGCGGCGGAATTTCAAAACACTTTGCGCCCTTTGCTACGCAGGCTGGCGCGGTGGTGGTGGATAATTCGTCCGCATTCCGCATGGATGCCGATGTGCCGCTCGTCGTGCCGGAGGTGAACGGCGCGGACATCCAGGCCAATCGCGGAATCATCGCAAATCCGAATTGCTCGACGGCGATCACGCTCATGGCGCTGTGGCCGCTGCATCAGGCTTTCGGGGTGAAGCGCATTTTTGCGTCCACATATCAGGCGGTTTCCGGGACAGGTGCGCAGGCGATCAAGGAGCTGGAGGATCAAGTCGCAGCCATCGCTTCCGGGCAGCCCGTTCCGCGCACGGTGTATCCGCACCAGATCGCGTTTAACGTGCTACCGCATGTCGATAGTTTCCTCGATTCCGGCTACACGAAAGAGGAGATGAAAATGCAGAACGAAGGTCGGCGCATCATGCACCACTCTACGTTCAAAGCGTCCGTCACCTGCGTTCGCGTGCCGGTTTATCGAGCGCATTCCATCGCGGTGAGCGCGGAGTTTGAACGCCCGGTAAGCATCGCCGCTGCGCGTGAAGCACTCGCTGCCGCGAAGGGAATAGACATCCTCGATGAGCCTGCGAATGCGCAATACCCGCTGCCGCTTTACGTGGCGGGAAGCGATAATTGTCAGGTCGGTCGCTTGCGGCTCGACTGTGCGCTGGACAACGGACTTGCGTTTTGGGTCGTAGGCGATCAGTTGCTCAAAGGTGCCGCGCTGAACGCTGTGCAAATCGCGGAGCTGATTTAAGGAACTAGTGCTCTGCCAGACATGGTGTGATGGGTAACTCTCCGTGTAAGAGATGCCGTGAATGGTGAATCGTCGCAAGCGAGTAGCCCGCTCTTTGTCGCTTGCGACTATTCACTATTCACAAGTCACCATTCACAGCTTCCGTTCTTCTACTGCGTCCGGCGGATGCGTGGCGGCGAATGCTCTGGCAACACGGTTGTGGCATCGGCTGCGGCTTTGTGACACACACGCTTTCCAATCCATGCTGAATCTTGATGCCCTGCTCGAAACCAATCTCATCCCGGATGGACTCATCCGCGCCGGCATCCGTCGGCTACTCGCGGGCACTCTCCGCGAACACACGCGGCCCAACGTGGAGGAACAGCGCACCGCGCTCCTCGCCTACATCGCGGATTTGAAAAAGCGCGGCATCGCCGAGCAGACGCAGGATGCCAACATCCAGCACTACGAAGTGCCCACGCGGTTTTATCAACTATGCCTCGGCAAGCGTCTGAAATACAGCTCCGGCCTGTGGACGGATGGCGTCGCATCGCTCGATGCTGCGGAGGAAAAAATGCTCGCGCTTACCTGCGAACGCGCCTCACTTGCAGACGGCCAGCGCATCCTCGAACTCGGCTGCGGCTGGGGTTCGCTCTCACTTTGGATGGCGGAAAAATATCCAAACGCTCAAATCACCGGCGTCTCAAACTCCCGCACACAAAAGGCACACATCGACGCTGAGGCGGAACGTCGCGGGCTGAAGAATCTGACCATCATCACGGCGGATATAAACGTCTTCGAGGCTCCCGCGACTTACGAACGCGTCGTGAGCGTGGAGATGTTTGAGCACATGAAAAACTACCAGGCATTACTCGCAAAAGTGGCGCGTTGGCTGGAGCCGGGCGGCAAGCTTTTTGTCCACATCTTTACCCACCGCGAGCTTGCGTATCACTACATAGACAAAGGCCCGAACGATTGGATGACGCGCTACTTTTTTGCCGGAGGCCAGATGCCCTCGGATGACCTGCTGCTCTACTTCCAGGACGATCTGCGCATCGAGGAGCACTGGTGCGTGAGCGGCACGCACTACCAGAAAACAGCGGAGGCGTGGCTGCAAAATATGGACGCAAACCGTGCGGAAATCTGGCCGCTGTTTGAGCAGACTTACGGCGCGGCAAATACGAAGCGCTGGTGGGCTTACTGGCGCGTGTTTTACATGGCCTGCGCAGAGCTGTGGGGCTACCGCGACGGCAATGAATGGCACGTCTCGCACTATCGCTTCGTGAAGCGATAGAATTGGTTTGGACAGCGAGCGAACTAGGCTAACAACGCACCATGAAAATAGTCCTCGCCTCCTTGCTTCTCCTCGCTTCTTTCCACGCATCCGCTGCCGAACCATCGGGTATTCCCGAAGGCTTCACGCTGCAATATCAGCAAGACTTTAAGAGCGCGGAGAGCTTGAAGGATTTTGTGTTCACGGACGCCTCCGCGTGGCAATGGGTCGAGGGCGAGGGAAAGAGTGCGATGGAGTTGCAAAAACAGAGCGCCTATAAGCCCGAAGTCCGCTCGCCAGTGAATATCGCGCTCATCGGAGCAAAGCAGTTTGGCGATTTTGTGATGGAGGCGGAGTGCATGCAGACGGGCAAGGAATACGGGCATCGCGATATGATTTTCGTCTTCGGATTCCAGGAGCCAGCCAAGTATTACTACACGCACATCGCGACAAAGGCGGACAATCACGCGAATCAAATCTTCATCGTGAACGGGAAGCCGCGTGAAAAAATCTCGAAGACCTCCAACGAAGGAAACCAGTGGGGGCTCAACGTGTGGCGGAAAGTCCGCATCGAGCGCACGGGCGCAAACATCCGAATCTTTTTCGACGACATGACAAAACCCATCATGACCGCCGAGGACGCGACGCACGGCGCAGGCTGGATTGGATTCGGCTCCTTCGACGACACCGGGAAAGTCACAGGCATCCGCGTCTGGGCAAAATCCGCGACCGAAAAGGTTGCGCCCGCCTTCCCTGCGAAGAAGTAGGAACGCTGGCGCGCAGAAGCAGCCTTACCGACGGCGATTTGCACGAAGGCTGGGCGCCAGCCTTCCCTTCTGGCCATTTCCTCGCTCATTGCGGCACCGTCCACCCCATGCCGCTTTCTTGGAACGAGATCAAACACCGCGCTAATCCTTGTAATTCTAAGCGAAGTGTGTTCGGGCTCATTCCCTATGGATTCAAATAACGAAAAACCAATTAGGTACCAGCTCAATTTCAGCAATGAGGTCGGCCCTCTATCCGGGATGACTCCAGATGCGGCGACCCCGTTTCCGCCTGTTCGAGTTGGAGAAACCGTGTTTCTAAACGGGAAAATGTGGGAGGCATTGGCTGTGGAACATCATGTGCAGATCGCGAAGGATGAAACACGCTGGCTAACTGTCGTGCGGCTTAAATCTGCGCCGTGAATTCGGCAATTATATCCGGCTTTAGGTAGCATTTGTGTATTCCCGCACATTGCCAGTCCCCGGACTCCACAACAGCGGGCGCGGCAATACGAATTAGACGACTTAGGCGACGCGACGCTTTCGTTCGCGCGTCGGACGCTCTGCTAAGAGCAAGGACAACTGCGTATCGTCCTCCTCAAATGAGTATTCTGTAGTCGTTCTAATCTCCTGTCCCAAAAACTCCGGGTACAAAGCCGCCAATCGAGGAATTGCCGACTCTGCGGCCTGAAAATACTTCGCATCCAACTCCACACCCTGCGACTGGTATCCGATTGCCTCGGCTGCCGCGATCGTAGATCCGCCGCCCATGAATGGGTCGAGCACGATTCCCGTCCCTACCGGCAAAAGGGAGCGAACTAGAATCCTCATGAGATGTTGCGGCTTTAGACACGGATGGTCCGAGATTGCCTCTTCAATGTTCGGGGTCCGTCCGCTCGGGATTGAGTCGAGCAGCGGTTTGTCGGCAGAAAACCTGCGAAGCGCGCCGGTCCCCCACTTGCGCAGGTTCTCAGCCACGGTCTTGCACTCGATCGGCTTGCGAAAGAGCATCCACGGCTCATATGCGCCTTTCGGAGTCACACACACTTCTGGGAATTCGCGCTCCGCATTCTTCGGACGATCTCCACCACGAAAGCTAAAATAGACGCGCATAATCGCGCCCCGTACTTCATATCCCGCTTCTGCTAGACCCGACTGTACGAGGTGTTGCAACATCGGATTTCCAGCGATTATTACGTGCGCGCCGGGTGCAAGCGCGGGCCAAAGCAACTTGCTCCATTCGTGGAAAAACCGCTTTACCTCCTGCCTTTGTGCATCGCTGAGCACCGTGAATCGCGGAAGTGGATCGCGCGTGCTTCCCCCGATTTTTGGGGGCAAGCGCCAGACTCCACCCTTCCCCGCCCGAAGCTTTGCCACTTCTTTCCCTGTAAATTCGAGCACGCCGTAGGGAGGGTCGGTGCAAACCGCATGGATTGACTGGGCCGGGCAATCCCTCAACCACTCGAAGCAATCTGCGTTATGAATTTGGTAAGACGGCATCAGGCAGAATTCGCCTATAGGCGAAGGACAAGCAAGCCCGAAGACGGTATCAACCAAAGGCGAAATGGAACCCAAATCAGCAATCGGACGCCACGCTCGCACGCTCCGCGAGAGCCTCAAGCTCACCCAAGAGCAAGTCGCGGCAAAGACCGGCATCTCATATCAGTTCCTCTCAGGATTGGAGAATGGTCGGGAAAACTTCAGTGTCGATGTTTTGGATTCCCTCGCACGAGCACTGAATACAACGCTTCCCAGATTGATCGCTGAAGCATACAGCGGCCCTGTTGCGGAAATCCCAGTCGTGAACCCGGCATACTTCCGCCCCGGTGTGCCGCTACCTCCGGGCTTGACGGTCAAGCATATCGAGGCCGCGATGAATTCCACTCAAAGCCTTTTTGGGAGCATCAACGCAAACCTCGTCTCAAGCGGAGGAAAGCCACTGAAAGAGTATATCCAAGCGAACAACTTTAGCGGAATCGTATCCAACATCTTCAGCGATGCGATGCACCAGCATTCTCCCTACAAGCACAACTCCCACCAGGCATACCCAGACTTGATCAATCCCAAATTTAAGGACGGTGGTCTCGAAGTGAAGACTACGATTAAGATTGGGAAAGGAGGCGAGAGCCACAACGGACATTCAGGCTGGCACCTGATCGCGTGTTTTCAAATCGACGATTCAACCGGAAACATCCGCTTCATTCACATGATGTTTGCAGTCCTCAACGGACACACCCAGTCGAATCCCGATTGGAAATACGTCGGCAGCAAAGAAAACGCAGAAACAGGAAGTCGCCGGACAGAAACCTACACGACCAATTCAGTCGGGACGACAAAGCTGCGTGACGGCACGGTATTCATCGATCCGAACTTCGTGTGTTTCAAACGTTGGAAACAAGACCGATTAGGCCCGATGCCAGCATATTCGATCTTCAATCAAAGCGACCAGTAGCCGCAGTGTGCCTCCTATTACCGCGCCCGGGTGGAAACCTTCTTCGCTCTCTGCGAGACCCTCGCTGCCAAAAAGCCCCGCAAGAAAAAGTAACCCATGCCGCCGCCAGCACCCGACATTTCCCGATGGACCATCGTCTTTATCGACTGCTTTCCCATGCCGGGATTGAAGCTCTTTTACGGGCATCTCTACGTCGCCATGCAGCGGGGCGCAGCCCACTTCCCTGGCTTGCAAGTCGAGCTATGGCACGACCACACCAGATCCATCTCCCGTGCGTTTGGCCTGACGGGCTTCCCGGTTTTTCTCGCCCTGCTGGATGGCATCCCCATGGGCAAGTATCACTATGTAAATCTCACCGAAGCCATCGCCGTGAGCTGGATCGCCAGCATCCTCGGTCCCTCCGCCCCGTCACAAACACCATGAAACGCTACGCCTTTTTCTATCACGATTCGCTGGAGACCGACATGCCCCGCGATTCCTATAAAGACCATCTTGTAGTATTAGAACACTCGTTCCCCAAAGGCGTCACCGATTGGGAAATCCTCGAAGCTGCGCGAAAGGAGGAATGCAAAGAGAAAGGACTGGGCGAGACACCATTTGGTTTCAACGCCTACTTCACTCGCAAACTCATCCGCGTAGTAGAGCTTGCCCGCGACCTCTCGCTGCCGCCTGCGGAGTGAGGTGCGGCGGCGCAAATGCTGCACGCGCACAGGGTTTGACTACTGCTCCCTCTTCCGCAACCGTCCGCACGAATCTGCCGTTCGTCCCGGGCGTAAGCCTAAGGCCAGCAATGGCACAAAGCGCGGCGGGTTCACTCCCATCTACCGGCGTTCCTACGCTGTATTTAGAAAATCTGGCATCAAAGAACGATACTGCGGACTTAGGGGTAGCATTCTCCTGAGTCTGTAGGGTCATACCCCGCTCTCCGGGGTGCAGTTCCCCTGAGACCGTTGACCGGCTCAACCGCTTCCGTTGATTGGCTCAACCGCCGCCCGCCTTCGTTCCCCTGTGAAGGGGGATTGAGTCACCGGGGGCGGTTGACTGGCTTAACGGACTCCGTTGATTGGCCCAACCGCCGCCCGCCGCCGATCAATGGACGGGGTGCCTTGATGGGGCGGCGGGCGTTGGTTGACGGGCTGGACACTGGGGAACGGGTCAATTTTCTCAGGTGAGGGGCACGCTGGCTTCGCCGCTGCGGAGGGAGCCGTTGATCATCATGGTGACGATGACGGTGAGCTGCCCGGTGGTGCCAGCGGGGACTTGGGCGGTGAATTCCGTGGCTCCCGGTGCGCCGTAATCGGTGGCTTCCACCACGGTGTTATCGGCTTTGCGAAACTCCACTTTGCTGCCGTTGGCGCGGTTAAACTCCAGCCGTCCGCTGCGATTCGATAGCTCGATGAGGATGCTCTTGCCGGCGGTGTAGTGGTTCACTTGGCCGGTCCAGTTATCCGTCATGCGGAAGATGACGGGGACGATGCGGGCAATGTGGCCTACGTTTTCAAAGGACATATCGTCCTCGGAGCGCTGCCGCCCGTCTTCGCCCCAATGAATGCCGGGGCCGATTTTCAGCGCCTCGAAGGAAGGCTGGAAGGTGGTATCCGGGAAACTGCCGCCGCAGGTGAAGAAGTAGCCGAGCAGGTCGGCGATGGGGTCGATTTTCCACCCCTGCTTGCACCAATCAATGACGACTTGGTGAAAGGTCGTGAGGGTGTTTTCGATGGTCGGCGGTGTGGGGCCGAGGCGCGCCTGTACTTCGGCGAAAACTTCGGCGTTGGTCTTTGTCCCGCGATAAGCAGGGCTGGTGGTGACTTGGCCTTGCGGGCCGGTGCGTGTCGTGAATGGGTATGCGTTCATCGCGCCCGGTATCGCGCGGCTTTGTGAAAACTGTGCTGGGGGTTTTGTAACAATTTCACGGCACATCCCCGACATGCCGGGGAAGGGCTACTTTGCGCAAGCCGCCGGAGGGTTTGCGGGAAAAACGAGTTGCGCCATTTCCTTTTGCCGCCTAACTCCCCTGCCCCCGTTACCTGAACTATTACTTTATGAAGACGCTTGTTATCGCGGAAAAGCCCAGTGTGGCACAGGATTTGGCGCGTGCCCTCGGCATGAAACCGACTCGCGGTGAGGATTTTTTTGAGAATGACCGCTACGTGGTTTCCAGCGCCGTCGGGCATTTGCTGGAGCTTTGCGTGCCGGAGGAACACGACATCAAGAAGGGCAAGTGGTCGCTGGAGAAACTGCCGCACATGCCGCCGGAATTTGCGCTCGCGCCCATCGAGAAAAGCGCAGCGCGCCTCGCGGTGCTGAAGCGGCTCATCAAGCGCAAGGACGTGACCGACCTCATCAATGCGTGCGACGCAGGGCGCGAGGGCGAGCTGATTTTCCGCAACATCGTCCGCGCTTCAAATGCGAAGCAGCCCATCCAGCGGCTGTGGCTGCAAAGCATGACGGCGGACGCTATTAAAAAGGCGTTCAGCTCGCTGCGGAGCGATGCGGAGATGATGCCGCTCGCCGATGCCGCCACTTCCCGCAGCGAGGCGGACTGGCTCGTGGGCATCAATTCCACGCGGGCGCTCACGGCTTTCAACTCGCGAGGTGGCGGCTTTTTGAAAACCACTGCTGGCCGCGTGCAGACGCCGACGCTGGCGATTCTCACGGAGCGCGAGGAGAAGATTCGTGCCTTCGTGCCGCGCAACTATTTCGAGGTGATTGGCGACTTCGAGGTAAAGGCGGGCGTGTATCGCGGGCGGTGGTTCGATGAGAAATTCGACGCGAAAAAGACCGACGACGAGCAGGCGAAACCGGAGCGCATTTGGGAGAAGGCGAAGGCCGACGCCATCGCCGCGAAGTGTGAGGGCAAGCCGGGCATCATCGAGGAAACGAAGAAGGCCGCGTCGCAGCTTTCGCAGCTTCTTTACGACCTCACTTCGCTCCAGCGCGATGCGAACGGGCGCTTCGGTTTTCCGGCAAAGATGACGCTGCAAATCGCGCAGGCGCTTTACGAGAAACACAAAGTGCTCACGTATCCGCGAACGGATTCGCGCTACTTGCCCGAAGACCACCTCGCTACGGCGAAGAGCGTGATGGGGTCGTTCTCCGGCGAGCTGGCGAGGCACGCGGACAAAGCGATGCGCAGCGGTTGGGTGCATCCTACGAAGCGAGTTTTTAACAACGCGAAAGTGAGCGATCACTTTGCTATCGTGCCCACCGGCACGCCGCCGAGCGGGCTGGATGACAAAGAGCAGCGCATCTACGACCTCGTCGCAAAACGGTTCATCGCCGTCTTTTATCCAGCGGCGCAATTTCAAGACACGACGCGCATCACGCGGGTGGAAAATGAGGCGTTCAAGACGACAGGCCGCATCATCGTGGACCCCGGCTGGATGGCCGTCTATGGCAAGGAAGCCGAGGGCGTGGACAGCGAAAAAGCCATCGTCCCTGCCGACGCTGGCGAGCAGGCAAAAACCGTCGCGCTGGAGGTAAAAGAAAGCCTCACAAAACCGCCCGCCCGCTTCAACGAAGGCACGCTGCTTTCCGCAATGGAAGGCGCGGGCAAACTCGTGGACGACGAAGAACTGCGCGAAGCCATGAGCGAACGCGGCCTCGGCACGCCGGCCACACGCGCGCAAGTCATTGAGGGCCTTCTGCTCGAAGGCTACATCATCCGCGACGGACGCGACCTCGTCGTCACGCAAAAAGGCATCTCGCTCATCACGCTCCTGCACAACCTCCACGCCGACTCGCTCACGCAACCCGCGATGACCGGCGAGTGGGAATTCAAGCTCCGGCAAATGGAGCGCGGCAAACTCTCCCGCGCCGCATTCATGCAAGAAATCCGCGGCCTCACGAGCGACATCGTCGCAAAGGTCAAAGGACACCAAGGCGGCGAAATCCAAGGCAACTTCAAGCCCCTCGAAGTGAGCTGCCCCAAGTGCGGCGAGATCATTTTTAACGAAACCTTCCGCAGCTACAAATGCTCCGGCTGCGAACTCACCGTGTGGAAAACCATCGCCAGCCGCGAACTCGAACGCGAAGAAGTCATCAAACTTCTCGCCGAAGG
>JANMLS010000396.1:0-1600 GCA_031372675.1 Verrucomicrobiaceae bacterium | reverse complement strand
ACTGAAGGCGGCAGACGTTTCAGATCACCGCAACGCGTACAGGTCGGGATGGGCATTTTGCCGGCAGCGAGTTCGTCCCGAAACTTCTGGGCTTTCGCCCCAAAGAATACTTCCTCGAAAGTATTGTTCTGCAAGCTGCCGATCTGTCCCGTGGTTTCATAATCCTGACAATTGCACGAAACGGTCTGGTCGCTGTTGATGGTGATGTTGTACTCGGAGAGGCCGTCGAGAGCGGCGCAGGAATAACCGCGCCCCGTGATTTTGGCCTGCGCTTCAAGTTTCCAGGTGAGAACCTTGCGGTAGAGATCGCTGAACGCCCAGTTGAGGCGGAGTTTGGGCGCCGTGCGATTTGGCTTGGCTTGCGGTTGTGATTGCGGGGTTGCCATGTTTTCCGAGTTTCACTGCGTTGAATGAGCCGGGCAAGTTTCTTTTCGACATGTGAACGCGACACGTCGCGAACTTGCCTTGCTTGTTTCCCTCCCTGATACTCGCCGTTGTGAATGACCCGGTCACACAATTGACCAACGACCTCATCGCCTCCTACGCCCGCGCAGGTGGCATCAATCATTTGGACGGCAAAAATCTTCCCTCCAAGAGTGCCGTCACTTCCATCACCAAGGATTTGTTGCGCCTGCTCTTCCCCGGTTTCTTCGATGAGAAATTGATCCACTCATCCGAGATCAAGGTGGAGACGGCGGCGTTGTTGGACTCGATCCTCGGCAATCTCGAAGACGAAATCCGCAAGAGCCTCGAATACAATCCGCCCGCCGATCTCGCGAAGAAGGACATTTCACGCGTCGCGCATGAGATCACGCTGGAGTTCCTCGGCAGCCTCCCGCGCATCCGGGAAATTCTTCAGACAGACACGGACGCTGCGTTCAATGGTGATCCCGCTGCGCTCAGTCGCGAAGAGATCATCGTGGCGTATCCATTCATCGAAGCCATCGCCGTGCAACGTCTCGCTCACGAGCTTTATCTCAAGAACGTACCACTCGTTCCGCGCATCATGAGCGAGTGGGCGCATGGACGTTCGGGAATGGACCTGCATCCGGGCGCGAAGATCGGCACGCACTTCTTCGTGGATCACTGCACGGGCACAGTTGTCGGCGAGACAGCCATCATCGGGAATCATGTGAAGATGTATCACGGGGTCACACTCGGCGCGCGGAGCACTTCCGGCGGACAACAACTGCGCGGGAAGAAACGTCATCCCACGATTGAGGATCGCGTCACGATCTATCCCGGCGCGACGATTCTTGGCGGTGAAACGGTCATCGGCACGGGCAGCACCATTGGCGGCAACGTGTTCATCATGGACAGCGTCGCGCCGCACTCTCTCGTGGTTTATGACGGTCTGGACATGCGCGTGTTGAGTAAGGCTGAGAAGCAGACTGCGGTGGATTTCCAGATTTAACAATCTTCGCAGCAACTAGGGTCGCGATCGGCTCAATACGCGCACTCTAACTCCACGACTTCACCACAAGCACACTGGATATGGATGTGCGTCACCTGATCGCCGTTGCGTTTGAGTGTGACCACGGGTTTGGATTTGGCGTGAACGTGGGTCGTTGAGCCTGAGACGGGCGTGGTGGTGGGCGAT
>JANMLS010000369.1:0-10228 GCA_031372675.1 Verrucomicrobiaceae bacterium | reverse complement strand
ATCGTCGTGTCGCTGCAACTGAACTGAACTCCGCCAGCATCCAGCTTTTCAAAACGCAGCGTGTCGCAGAGTGAGAGCGGTGCGATGAGGGAATCAATTTCATGAAATCCATCCTCCCGCCTGCGGATGATGCGCAGATTGAGGTTCGTCTTGGCTGGCGCGAAAATCTCCACGTTATTTCTCCGCGCTGCGCATCGCACGTTTCAGCAGTCCGGTGAATTGCGATCCACCGGTGTGAACTTTCGTGATCGTCGCGCCTTTTGAATCCACGAGCAGGCGCTTGTCGTTCGCCCATTGAAAAATCCCGCCATCGAGCATCTGCACACGCTGAAAGCCGACGCGCGTCAATCGCTCCGCAACCTCCGCCGAAGCGATGCCCGCCTGACAATAGACAACGACAGGATTTTCCAACTCGCTCTTCCACGACTCCGGGGAAGTAAGTAGCAGCATCGCTTCCGGGCCATCTGCGACGCTGACATTCCGCGCACCCGGCAGATGGCTGACTGCAAATTCCGCAGGACTGCGAACATCCAGCAGCACAGGTTCCTTGAGCGTGAGATCGGTTTTCGCCGTAGCAAACCATCGCTCCAAACTCGGCGCATCAATGTGATTTACGTCGGGATAAGTGCGGATGATCTCCTCCTTCAATCGGCTCCACTGCCACGGCGTGTATGCGAAAAAAAACGCCGACGCGATAGCCGCGAGCACGACCAATTGCGTGACTCCAAAAGCCGAGAGCACGGTTTTGCGAATGATCCTCATCGCAGAAATGTGACTGCGCCGACTTCCGGCCTGTTGCTTGCGTGCGATTTCTTCATTTCGCCGCGCATTCAATTCAGCACGCATCGAACGGCAAGTATCAAGTTTACCGGAGCGAGTTTCTGGAGCATCTTACCGCCATGAACCGGAATGTTCTGTTTATCCAAAACGCCCCCACCGATGGCCCCGGCTTGTTTGCGCGGGTCCTTCAGGATCACAGTATCGCGCTGCGCATCATTCATGCGTGGAAAGGTGAAGCGATCCCGGAAAGCACGGGCAAGTTCGACGCAATCGCAGTCGGCGGCGGAGATATGGCTGTGTATGAAGCAGACCAATTTCCCTACCTCCACGACGGCATCCGGCTCATCCGCGCCGCAATCGAGGAAAACAAACCCGTGCTCGGATTCTGCCTCGGCGCACAGCTCATGGCCGAAGCGCTCGGCGGAAAAGTGACGCAGAACACTCGGAAGGAAATCGGCTTTTTCGATGTGACGCTCGCGCACGCCGCTGCCAACGATGCGCTGTGGGCAAACTGCCCGCGCGTCTTCCGCCCGATTCACTGGCACGGCGACACGTTCAGCCTCCCGCCCGGCGCGGAGCTTCTCGCATCGTCCGCCATTACGCCGCATCAGCTTTTCCGCTTTGGCGACCGGCATTACGGCTTTCAATTCCACCTCGAATTCGACCTCCCAACCGTCGAGCCGATGATCGAGCCGGACGATAAAGCACTCCGCGCAAATGGCGTGGACCCGCAGGAGTTTCTCGCCACCGCCCGCGCGGCATTCCCCGCGATAGAGCCACTGGCCCGCACGATTTTCCGCCGCTGGCTTTCGCTTTCGGATTAGGCTATCTGCGGCGGGAACTACGCCAGCACCCGCGTTTGGATTACTTACCAGACACCAGCCACCGCCACAAAAGCATGAGGAAAATCAGACAGAACTCCCGGTGCAAATCTCAGTAATTTATGACAAAAGCACTTGCCCGCGACCTGAAAAAACTCACCACCCGCGCGTATCACGCCGCCGCGTGGGCGGAGGACGTTTTGCGACGCTACCATGCTGCTTTTCCAAACGCGGAGAACGAGCACCTGCGCGTGCTGTATCGCTGGCTGTTCGTCCCGCCGACGCTTTGGCCTTTTAACATCCACCACGCCCTTGCCGACTGCCTCGCTGTGGTAGAGAAAGGGAACCGCCTCAACGCCAAGCAGCGCCTCATCATTGAGCTGCTGCCCGAGCCGCCGGACGAGCCCATCTGCGCCGCCGTTGCCGCGCATGAACTCCATGTCCAGCGCGGCAGCTACGAAAACCTCGTAAAGACGCAGGCGAAGTTTTCGCAGACCGAACTCGCCACCCGCGACGACCCGCAACTCCACAGCCAGTGGGCGCGCATCAAGGCCGAGTTTGATGTCGCCGCGCACCGCGACCACAAAGGCGTCGTCCGCCGCACGATGAACGCCGAGCGCAATATGCGCCCGGTTTTTGGCGTGAACCTCCGCCGCAAAGCCGATCAGTTCCGCGCCGCGTTCGACGCCTTTTGCCTGCGCTGGAATCTCTACGGGATGCAAAACGACGAACCGCTCCTGCTGAAACTCGCCGTCAACATCACCCCGCACGGCACGATGATCTTCATCCCATCGTATTGGTCATTCGACCCAAAGCGCGACATCCGCTGGGACGCCATCGCCGCGCTCCACAAAGTCCGAGTCCCCCGCCGCCAGGGCACCGCCCTCGCCGAAGGCCACGCCCATCGGATGAAGCTCGCCGAAAAACTCCGCAAGCTCGACGCCGAAGCCCGCCGCCTCGCGCTGAAAGGCGAAAAGAAACACGCCTTCCTCTGCGCCGGCCTCGGATGGGTGCCGGAGACGAGCGCGAAGCGCATCGCGCGGCTGCGGGCGGAGTTTGGGAAGTAGGACGCGCATTGGGGACATTCAGTTCTCTGTAAGCTGCGGAATCTGCGGGCAAAACAGCGTACGGCATTGTCACCACGCGCCGCCCATAAACCTAGAAACGGCGATGAATGGCCACAAAAGAACGCAAAGAACGCAAAGAGAAAATTTTACAAATCAGCGAGCATTCACCTGCGGGGTGAGTTCTGGAACTCGTCATTCTCAGTTTCAATGCCCTGTCTTTGTGTTCTTTGTGTTCTTTCGCGGCCATTTCTAGCGCCGTTTCTAGGATAAAGCGGTGTTGTCGATGCGATGCTCCCTTTTCTCTAGCGGTGAATTGACGCCCCGCAGAACATCAGGCATTTTCTGCGCATGAGCACGCTTGTTGAAATCGAAGAAGCTGTGGAAACACTGCCACGCGTTGAGCAGGAGACACTTTGGCAGCATTTGTCGCATCGTCTTTTCAACCCATCAGGTAAGGCGGACGATGCAGCGCGGCGGAAAGTGTGGCTTGAGAAGCTTCGCCAAATCCGTGAGCGCAATGAGACAGGGCGCTCGGGCGCTCCTTTGCAGCAGGTGATGGATGAGCTACGGGAGGAGAGAGCCTGAGTGAGTTATTGGGATACATCAGCGTTGGTGAAGCTGTATTTGAAAGAGACGGACTCCGCGCAATTCGATGCGCTGGCCTTGGCGATGCCGATGGGCACAGGGGCACTCACACTCCATGAGGCGCGAACGGTATTCCGGCGGCGCGAGGCAGAGGGCGCGATCCCGGCGGGCGAGGGGCGGGTGCTTTTTGAGCTTTTGTGCAGCGATTCTACGGCGGGTGGTTTAGCGGTACAGACAGAAACGAATGCCGTGCGCCGTGAGTTTGGCGAGGTATTGGAGCGATGTTTCTCTCAAACACCGCCAGTTTTTATCCGAACCAACGATGCACTACAGCTTGCCTCAGCAATCGTGGCAGGCGAGACGGAGTTTGTAACCGCCGATACGCGACAGAAGGCAGCCGCAGAGCTGCTTGGCTTTAAGGTGTTGCCTTGAAACCGAGTGATCACTTAACGGACACGCAGTTGCCCGCGCTCGACGCGGAAGCCCGCCGCCTTGCGCTGAAAGGCGAAAAGAAACACGCATTTCTCTGTGCTGGCCTCTGCTGGGTGCCAGAGACGAGCGCGAAACGCATCAGCAGGCTGCGGGCGGAGTTCAAAAAGTAAGACAAAGTCTGGGGACATTCAGTTCCCTATTTCTGGCAACGCGGACGGCGTATGACTTTGACCGTCATGCTTCACAAATCCGAACTCGCCGATTCTACAACTGCCCTGCCGAGCCGAAATGGACCGCCAAGTTCTGGCGAAAGCAAATCTGTTTTCCCCGCCAGAATGGTCTGTGACTTGTCCGAGGGCAGTGCTTTTTCTCTCGGGTATAATAAACCTAATGTTCCGGTGTTGGCTGCTTTTGGAGGCGGCTGTTTGCATCAATTTGTAATGATTGGGGCGTGGGATCTCGAACGTGCTGCCTCTGAAAATCCCGCCGCTCTCTACCGATCCATCGGGAGGCTTTTTACTGAAGAAAATCTGAAAAAGTGGGAAAACCTCACCTTCCAATTTGGCCCTCGATCTTTTCTCTATGCCGACGGTCATAGGATCGCAGGCTTCGCCGAGACTTCACAGGAAGCTGAGCAATTGGTGGCAAAGTTCAACGAAACTTACAGCATGCCTGTCGCTTCTGGCGGATCATTCTATCTCATCACGACCGGGAGGGAGATCAGCATAGAAAAAGTCTCCCTTGGATCCCAAACAATCCTCGCCGATGACGCGTTGAGCCTTCACTACGCCAACGGTAGTTGGGAGTGGCATCAAGATTTCACCAAAAATCTCTGCGCCAAAAATCACGGCCTTTCGATTTTTGAAGGTTCCCCCGGAACCGGTAAGACTTCCTACCTACGTCACTTGATGGGAGTGCTCAGAGAGTCGCACCGTTTCTATTTCATCCCGCCCGCAACCATGCATGTCCTTTCAAACCCTGAGTTCATCGGCTTCTGGGCAAATGAGCGCAGTCGCCATGCGGATCGCAAATTCGTCGTCATTCTGGAGGATTCCGACGCCGCTCTGATGACTCGCGGTAGCGATAACCGTGAGCAAGTCAGCGCGATCCTGAATCTCTCGGACGGGATGCTCGCTGATTTTCTCCGCCTTCAGATCATCTGCACGATCAACTGCCGCGCCGCCGACATCGACCAAGCGCTGCTGCGTCCGGGACGGCTACTCTGCCACCGCGTATTCAGCAGACTCGATTACGCCCAAGCATCCCGCCTCGCCGAGAGCCTCGGCAGGAAACTCCCCGCTGCGCGGGATTATTCCCTTGCGGAAGTTTTTGCCGGAACTGGCACTGAGCAAATTGGCCGTCCACGCATCGGTTTTGCTGCTTGAGTTGGAGGCGAATTATCCTAAAGTGACCGATGGCGCAGGCTGGCCGGCTTCTGGAGGCGATTTGAAAAGCTCCGCAAGCATTCTGCCCAAGCGACACAGTTCAGTGACTGCTGCTTCTCGCGAGTCAAAGCCCGGCTGAGTTTGCCAAGCCATCCATTTCCCCTCTGTCCACACTTTCATCCTGTTAGTTTCTTGAAAATCACGGCGCGCTTGCGCCAGTTGTTCTGTCGAAAGGTCAATGAGATAAACGGTCAACAAAAACCTCCGGCCTGACTCAGATGCCTCTGACAAAAAAGCGATATTTGAGCGCCCCCATTTGTCAGCTCGGCAGCGCACCGCCCATGTGTCGTCTGTAGTCCAGAAAACATGATTCGTTACCGCCGCCTCCAAGCTGCTCTTCAATAGCCTCAAAAGATAGCCACGATACTCGGATGCGAGTTGTTTCACCTTCTCGATTTGCACGGTGTTTTGTTCAACAAAAGCTGCTTGTTCTTCGTTCATTGCGGGTTTGTAGAGTTCGTTTTCAAAGTGGAGAATAAATTCACGCGCGAAGACCACCCACTTGGAATAGTTGTGGTCAATCAAGGCGTCGGAAAGTCGCCGGCGAAGGGAAGCGCAGAAGGCTTTATAGGAAACGGGATCCCAACTTTCATGGACACTCTTCCCTTCCGGCGAAAGGATCGCCATCAACGGCTTGCGCCCATCTATGAGTTTCCGAGCATACTTCTCGTAGGAGGCGAATGGATTCACCTGGATGTGGTAAATTTTATTCTCTATCAAGAGCACCCAATCCCCGCTTTTTATCAGTAGGTCGATCCGTCCTCCATCCCCTGTATCCACTTCCCGACTAACTGTCACTCCGGCGAATCCCAACTCTTCTGATGAAACTCCGATACATTCTAAAAATGCGTCAAGGAAGAGAGTTTTGAATCCGTGCTCAGCATATGGATCCAAGAAAAAGGCGAGGACATCCGATGCTGGGTTTTCATAGTAGCCGCGTCCACCCAAGGAGAACAGCGTGCGTTCTTTGGGTGGGTGAACGAACTTGTTCACGTCAGAAAAGAGTTTTTCAATTTCAGGCGTCATTTGAGGTTTCTTGAAAAACCTTAGTGTGCAGTCGCAACTGGAGCAACAATAATGGCGTTTGGAACGGCTGGAGGCCATAAGTTATTTCCGAAGATCAGGCATCGCGCTCGGCGCTGGTGGTGGGCTGGATGGCTTCGATGAAGGCTTCCATTGCTGCATAGCCGTCTTGCACGCCGTCGAGTTGGGCGTAGCTGAGTTCGGGGATTGCGGCTTTTCAGACAGTGTTTTGAAGAAAACGAGTTCGGGAAATGGTCTCCGAAGGTGCCTTCAACCGCAGCCTCGTTCCATTGAGTTGACGTTCCGCAGACCATCGGGCAGTTTCTGCGCATGAGCACGCTTGCTGAAATTGAACAGGCCATCGGGCAATTACCGCCGGAGCAATGGATGGAGAGGGAAATGGGGTCAGGCGAAGAAAAAGAAATGAATTTGGGCATTTGTTGAATCTGATAGCGAGCAGGCATTAATACAAAGCATCGAAACCGAATAGCGGAAGGTAATTTGATTCATCTCATTTCTTTTTCCTCGCCTGACCCCGTTTCCCCTTCTTTGCTTCCCTCGATTTCCAGTCACCAGCAGCGAGCGTGTGAACGTGACCTCCCGGCTTGACCCATTGCGCTTCCAAGTGCGCCACGTCCACGGTTTCACGAACGCGCTCTCTCCCGTCTCGGTCTCGCGACGGTGGCCGGTGATTGAACTTTGCGAATCCGGCGTAACGCTTCGCCTCGTTGTCGTCAGGATTTTCTTCGTAGGTCGTTCGCAGATTGTCCCAAGTCTCTTTGCTGACCAACTCGACCTCTGCGCGAGCCTGTTCAGCAAATCGGAAGACTGAAATCGCCGCTGTCTCCGGGCTGGTTTCCACGCCAGCAAGTTGCTCTTGCGCGAGCTTGTTCACGAACGACGATTTTCCGACTTTGAATCGGCCAACGACCGCGACGCGGTAGTGCTCGGGGATACGCGCATCGTCCAACGCCTTCCGTAGCGCACTAATTTCCTCCTCGATAATGGGCCGATACGTCGGCAATTCGCGATCACGAGCCGTTTCCAGCTTTTGGCAAAGCAGGAGAACGCGATCCCTCACTTCGTGTAGTTCGTGGACAAGCAACATACTCATTTATCGAATGTGACTTGTCGGGAGAATGTGTCGAGCAGGTTCACTGAATAAGTGCGATGGAAAGGGCGGCATCCTTCGCGTGGCTCGCGGTTTGATTCCGCCCCCTGCAGGGCTCATCGCATTTCCTCGACGGGACCCAGGGATGCGCTCGTTCCTCGCTGCCCCTGGGCTATTACATCGCCGGGCCTTCGGCCCTCATTCTTGGCCTTGCTTTAGTGGGTTCCGGTCCAAGAATCTAGCGCACCTCATACCTCCCGGCACTCACGTGCGGCTTCGGTGAAAAAGGCACATTCACCTCCCACTAAAAAACTCCCACAGCCGCACCATCGCGAGGGTATCCAGCCGGCAGTAGGCGAGGAGTTGGCGTTCGAGTTCTGCTTTGCGCTCCGTGCTGGTCGTGGGCTGGATGGCTTCGATGAAGGCTTCCATTGCGGCGGTGCCGTCTTGCACGCCGTCGAGTTGCTCGTAGCTGAGTTCGGGGATTGCGGCGGGGAGGACGGCTTTGATGCTCCAGCTTCCCTGCTGGCTGGGGTGGTAGTAGCGGTTGCGGGCGATGGGGAGGAGGTCCACGACTCTTGCGTTTATCGCGAGTAGCGGGCGGGCTAGGCTGGGATAGCGTGCGGCCAGTTCGCGGATACGGGATTTTTCAAAGGCTGCGTTATAGACGAATACCGGACCGCTTTCACCGCAGGTGGCGATGAGTGCCTTGGCGAATGGCTCGGATGGGTCGTTGCCGGAGATGTCGAGGAAGGCGGTGTGGGTGAGTGGGCCGGATTCGGTGAGGGTGTGGAGGCTGAATTGGAAGGTGATTTGCTGGTAGGGGCGCGTGCCTTTCCAAATGGGCACGGCGAGCTGGATGCTCTCGAAGTCGAGGAAGTAGGCGGGGAAGCCGTGCCGGGCGAGGTCGGCGGCTGCGCCTGCGGCGTCGAAGAATACCGTCTTGGCCAGTGTGTGTTTTTTGACTCTGGCTTGCTTGCCGTTGAGCAGGGCATCCGGCACGCCGCGTAGGTCGTCCACTCCTTGTTCGGCGAGCTTTTCCCGCTTCTTGGCGGAGAAGCGCGGGAGCCAGTCGAGGGGATGCTCTGGCTGCACGATGCCCCGGTGGCAGTAGTCGCAGAAGCCGCACTCGAAAAGCGCATAGCAGTGGGCACCGACGGCGATTTCCGGCTCGGCGGGCTGGGCTGCGATCCGCTGGGCATCGGCGATCCAGCCCTTCACTTCGTCGGTGCGGGCGAAGGTTTCGGCAGTGAGGTCGTTCTCCGTGAGCAGGCCCCGATAGTCTTCGCCACCGGGATAGACCCATGCGGTATCAATGTGCGCCAGTGCGACGGACGTGAGCGCCACGCCTGCGGACTGCGCGACGAACGACTGCACGGCGAGATCGTCGCGGTGATATGCCTTCACGCTGGCGGTGGATTTCACCTCGATCATCCGCCACGCGCCGCCGCTTTCCGGCAGCATCACATCGGCAAAAGCGAGCGCGCCCGCCGCACGCCAGCCGGCCTCGAAAACGGGCTGGCGCTCATCGGCGAGCAACGCGGCGGTGCGGGCAAATGCGGCGTCGAAGCCCTCCGTTTCCACGTCAATGACGGCCCCGCGTTGCTCCGTGTCGTAGAGGCGGCGTGCGATTTCACCGACTCGGTAGCCGGTCTGAAAACGCGACTGCGTGGCGGCGGAATCCTCCCGCAAATCGGGACGATGAATCTCCAGCCAAAGACGTTTCGGGCATTGGCGAAATGCCATGAGTTTGGATTTTGAAAAATGGCGCATGGTGAATTGGATTATTTGCGAAGCCCTGCGCACTGCGGGTGTTTGGCAAGCGACTTGGCGGCGGCTTCGGTGAGTGTGGTGATGCCGCTGAGCGAGAGGAAGCCTTCGTGTTTTGCGAGGGCGGCGGCGGCGGCATCGGTGAGCATGGGCAGGCCACGGAGGTAGAGGTCGCCTTTATGAAATGCGAGCGCCTCGGCGATGGCGACGGGCAAATCGGTGAGGCCGTTCAGCCAAAGCCCACCGTTCATTCTTGCGAGCGCGGCGGCGGCGGCAGGCGAGAGGGATGTAAGACCGCCGAGTTCGAGGATGCCGTGGTGGGTGGCGAGCAGTTCGGCGGTGGTGTCCGTGAGCGCGGTGAGGCCGCTGAGATTGAGGTATCGCTTAAGCTTCGAGAGAAGCGCGATGGCGCGATCTTCGACCTCGGTGAAGGTGCAGAGGTCGAGAGCGTGGATGTTTTCGCGATGCGCCGTCACCGATTCCAAAGTCAGAAGTTTGTTCATGGTCCCGATACCATTGAGCAGCACGCTCGTGTTGCCGATGGAATCGAATGGGGACATTGCGTGTCCGTGTGGGCTTCGATTGATCTAAGCGCACAATTTAACAGGCTCAGGTGCATTGCAATTTTTTCAACTTCCATTTCGGACTCGCGGCGATTTCGTTTCAGCGTTGTTTCCGTTTTCTTTTCCGAGCCCCCGCGCTACGCTGCCGCCTACGGAACCCGACACCGAAAAGTCTTCGCACGGACAGCCTACGAAATCGCGCCTTACGCCTAAACCGAAGGAATCATGGATGAAGCTCATCTGTCGTGCAAAGAACGAAGAACTCTCGCCAGAAGCATATCGCCTCGCGCAGAATGGCGGGCGAAGATGAACCGCGAAGGCCAATAGCCGCATGTTCGTCGTCCTCGACGCCGACCACTACAGCGCGATTATTCATGAGACTTCGCTGCTCGCGAACTTGCACCGGCGTATCTCGGATGCGGGTGCGGATGTTTTCACCACCATCGTGACGGTCCAAGAAATCACGCAAGGATGGGCGGCAGAACCTTGTGGACTTCGAGAAAGTGCCCGGCTTGCGCGTGGAGAACTGGCTGGACTGAATATGCCGGGGGGAAATGGGGTCACGGGGGGAAATGGGGTCAGGCGAAGAAAAAGAAATGAATTTGGGCATTTGTTGAATCTGATAGCGAGC